>JAFJUR010000056.1 GCA_017859995.1 Holophagaceae bacterium
GGCAACGAGGGCGTCATCCTCATCGCCGCCACCAACCGCCCCGACGTGCTCGATCCCGCCCTGCTCCGCCCCGGCCGCTTCGACCGCCGCGTGGTGGTGGACCGCCCCGACGTGAAGGGCCGCTTCGAGATCCTGAAGGTGCACACCCACGACAAGATCCCGCTCAGCCCCGACGTGGATCTCGAAGTCATCGCCCGAGGCACGCCGGGATTCGCCGGCGCCGACCTGGCCAACCTCTGCAACGAAGCCGCCCTCACCGCCGCCCGCGGCAACAAGAAGTGGGTGGAGATGTTCGACTTCGAGCAGGCCAAGGACAAGGTCTTCATGGGCGCCGAGCGCCGCAGCCTCGTCATGACCGAAGAGGACAAGAAGATCACCGCCTACCACGAGGCCGGCCACACGGTCGTCGCCGCCGTGGTGCCCCAGAGCGATCCCCTGCACAAGGTCACGATCATTCCCCGGGGCCGCGCCCTGGGCGTCACCTGGCAGCTGCCCGAGAAGGATCGCTACAACACCACCCGCGAATACATGGAGAGCCGCATCGCCATCGCCATGGGCGGCCGCATCGCCGAGGAGATCTTCTTCAACCAGCTCAGGACAAGCTCGGCCCCCTGAACTTCGGCGGCGGCCAGCACGAGATCTTCCTGGGCCGGGATTTCACCCAGCACCGGGAGATCTCCGAAGACACCGCCCGCATGATCGACGCGGAAGTCCACGAGTTCGTCATGCGCAACTACCGGAAGGCCAAGGCCGCCATCGAAGGCCACAAGGAGCAGCTGGTGGCCATCGCCGAGGCCCTGCTCGTCCGCGAGACCCTCGACGGCAATGACATCGAGATCCTCATGAAGGGCGGCACCCTGCCTCCGCCCAAGGGCGGCACCACGCCTTCCGCGCCCGCCACGGTGGAAGGGCCTTCCACGGATCCCGGTCTCAACCCGGCCCTGAAGCCCGCCTGATCATGCCTTCCTTCGACTGGGGACCACACCTCGCGGGTGGTCCCCTTTTCATCGGCATCCTGAACCTCACGCCCGATTCCTTCAGCGACGGCGGCCAGTTCCAGACACCCGCAGCCGCCCTGACCCAGGCCCGCAGCCTGGTGCGGGCTGGCGCCCGCATGCTGGACCTCGGCGCCGAGAGCACTCGCCCCGGCGCGGCCCCGCTGGACCCTGGCGCGGAATGGGCCCGCCTGCGCCCCGTGCTGGCCGCCCTGCGGGACGCCCTGCCCGACCTTCCGCTCAGCCTGGATATCCGTCACGCTGCGGTGGCCGAACAGGGCCTCGCGCATGGCGCCGCGGTCATCAACGATGTCACGGGCTTCAGCCAGCCCGCTCTGCTGGACCTGGCCAGGGCCTCAGGCTGCGGGCTCATCGCCATGCGCAGCCGGCGGACCGGGGACGCGCTGCTCATGCCCCCCTATGAGGACCCCGCGCCGAAAGACGCCGCCGGGGCCATCGGTGAACTCGGAGACCTGCGCGATCGCCTCGATCGGGCCGGGATCTCCCGCGACCGGGTGCTGCTGGACCCCGGCTTCGGCTTCGGGACCACCTACGCCGAGGATCTCGCCCTCTGGGAGGCCCTGCCGGGCCTCGGCGCGGCCCTGGATTGGCCCAAGGAACGTGTCTGCATCGGCATCTCCCGCAAGCGGATGCTGGCCTTCCGGGCCGGCGATCCGGCCCGGCCGCCCCTGCGACGCGACGACCTCACGGCCGCCGCCCACGCGGAAGCCCAGGCCTGGGGCTATCGGGTCTTCAGGACGCACGCCATCGGGTAATCTGGCTGCATGAGTCTTCGCTACTTTGGAACCGATGGCATCCGCGGCGCCGCCCTGCGCGCGCCCCTGACCCTGGAGGAGGTCTCCCGCTGGGGGGCTGCCTGGGCCCAGGTGGCTCGGAGGGACGGCGTCAAGCAGCTGGTGGTGGGGTGGGATCCCCGCACCAGTTCGGGCCCCATGTCCGAGGCCTTCATCCTCGGCGTGGGCCTGGGCCTGAAAGTGCTCGTGCTCGGCATGGTCCCCACGCCGGCGGTGGCCTGGCAGGTGGCGGAGCTGAGCGCCGCAGGGACCAAAACCTGGGGCCTGATGATCTCCGCCAGCCACAACCCGCCCGAGGACAACGGGCTGAAGGGCTTCAACGAGCTCGGCGAGAAGCTGGAGGAGGACCAGGAGCTGGCCATCGAGGCGGCCTTCGAGGAGCTGGCGGAACCGACCACCATCTCGGCGCCGCCGGAGCGCATCGAACTCGGCCCCTACCTCCGCCACATGGGCGGCATCACCCTGCCGCCCGACTTCCGCGTCGTGGTGGACTGCGCCCACGGGGCCACGGCGGAAGCGGCCCTTGAGCTTTTCCGCGGCGAGGGCATCCACTGGCTCGGCGTGCCGGCGGATGGCCGCCGGATCAATGTCGGCGTGGGTTCCACGCACCTCGACGCCCTGTCCGCCGAAGTGGTCGCCCGCGGGGCCCATCTCGGCATCGCCTTCGACGGCGACGGGGACCGCTGCCTGCTGGTGGATGGCTCCGGCCAGGTGGTGGACGGCGACCAGATGGTTTGGCTGCTGGCGCAGGATCGAATGGCCTGCGCCGACGCCCCGCCCGGGGTGGTGGGCACGCTCATGACCAACGGCGGGCTTGCCCAGGCTCTCGGCGAGGCGGGCATCCCCTTCGTGCGCACCGCGGTGGGCGACAAGTACCTGCTCCGCGAGATGGCGAAGCGGGGCTGGGATCTCGCGGCGGAAGCCTCCGGCCACCTCATCCAGAAGCGCGTGGGGCCCAGCGGCGACGGCATGGCCGCGGCGCTCGCCGTCCTCCGCGCCCTCCTGCACCGCCCCGAGGATCGCCGGTGGGCCTGGACCTTCCGCCCCTGGCCGCAGAGGCTCGTCAACGTGAAGGCCCGGGACCGCAAGCCGGTAGAGGCGTGCAGCGATCTCCTGGCGGCCATGGCCGCCATCGAGGCCCGCTGGGGCGATGGCGTGCGGCAGGTGGTGCGCTGGTCCGGCACCGAGCCCAAGCTGCGGCTCATGGTGGAGGCCCGGGAGGCCGCCTGGGTCGAAGCGGCGCTGGCCGAGCTCGAAGCGGCGTCCCGCCGCGACCTGGCCCTCTGAGATGGCCGCGGACGTCCGCCGCCCCGTGGACCGTTGGCTGGTGCTGTTCGCCCTGGCCCTGGTCGCCATGGGCATGGTGTGGATCTACTCCGCCTCGGCCATCAAGGCCTCGCAGAATCACGCCGCGGCCACGGCCTTCCTCACGCGGCAGCTGGTGGGCGGTGGCATCGGCATCGTGTTCATGCTCGTCCTCTCCCAGGTGGACCTGGCCACCCTGCAGGACCATCCCCGACCGCTGATCGCCGCCTACCTCATCGCCGTGGCGCTGCTCGTGGCGGTGCTTCTCTTTGGGCCCAAGGTGAACGGCGCCCACCGCTGGATCCGCCTCGGCCCCATGAGCCTGCAACCCTCCGAGCTGTTCAAGCCGCTCTCGGTTCTGATCGCGGCTTCCTGGATGGTGCGGAACCGGGAGGCCTGGGTGAGCCGACGGGACGCGCTTCCGAAGCTGCTGGGTCTCTCCGGGGTGCTGCTGGTGCCCCTGGCGCTCATCCTGCGCGAACCGGATTTCGGCACCACCTTCCTCATCGTGTTCGTCACCCTCATGGTTGTATTTCTCGGGGGTGCGCCGAAGTGGATCTTCGCGGTGGCGATCCCGCTGCTGGGCGCGCTGGGCACGGCCTTCGTGGTGTTCTCGCCCTATCGCCTGGCCCGCGTGACGAGCTTCCTCAACCCCGAGGCCGATCCCCTCGGCAAGGGCCATCAGGCCCTGCAGAGTCTCGTGGCGGTGGGCAACGGCGGGTTCATGGGCGTGGGATTGGGGGGCGGCAAGCAGAAGCTCTTCTTCCTGCCGGAGGCGCACACCGATTTCATCTACGCCGTCATCGGCGAGGAGGCCGGCCTCATCGGCACCGTGGCCATCCTGGCGCTGTTCGTGGGCATCCTCTGGCGCGGCTACCGCATCGCGCGGCGCGTGGGCGACAGCTACCTGAAGCTCTGCGCCATGGGCTTCGTGCTCCTGCTGGTGGCCCAGGCCCTCATGAACATGAGCGTGGTGCTCTCCCTGGCGCCCAACAAGGGCATTCCCCTGCCCTTCATCTCCTTCGGTCCCAACAGCCTCATCACCAGCCTCATCTGCCTGGGGCTGCTGCTGTCCATCAGCAAAGACGCCTCGACCTGACCGCCTCAACCCAGGCGCAACGGTTCATCGTCATCCTCGTCGACGAGCACGATGTTCGAGCCCGCGCCCAGCACCACCGCGTCCTCGTACATGTTCTTGAGCTTGGGCTCGAACCGCTCGGCCTGAGCCAGACGGGGATCCGGCTTCAGCTCCACCCCGATCCGCACCAGTCCCGTGATCCGCGAGGACTCAAGGCCCGTCACCGCGCCGAGGGCCTTCAGGGGATTGAGCGCCAGGTACTCGCCCATGCGACTGGAGAAGGTCAAGGCACCGTCCACCCAGGTCAGGTCGGTGAAAATGTCGCGCAAGTCCAGCGGATCATCCGCCTTGGCGCCACCGCGGTCCCAGGGCCACGCGGAGGCCGCGTTGAATCTGGCCACGGCCGCCTCGACCTGGGCCCGATGTTCCGTCGGCACGTCCCACCTCCAATGGGAAAGACGCGCCAGATCGCCCACCGGCGCGGCGTACACAGGCAGCGGCTCCCAGCGGCGGATCTCCAGCCCTTCGGGCAAGCGCCGGTTCAGCCGTGCCATCAGTTCCCCTGGAGGGCCGGCCGGTTCCTGCCTCAGCACCACATCCGCGGATTCGGCCGCGCCACCGGCCTGGGCCGGCAAGGGGAGTCCCAGCGTCAAGAGCGGCTGGGGCCGCTTGCCAAGATCCAGCGTCACCCTGAATCCCTCCAGGCGGAAGGCCATGAGGAGGATGGCGTGCAAGTCGCCGTCATCGAAGCCGAGGGCCTCTCCCTGCTTGGAGAACCGGAAGCGGATCAGGGTGCGGCGGCTGTCGAGGTGCCACAGGGCCGCGCGTTTCTGCTGGGCCTTCTGGATGACGGGCGACAGGCGGGAGGACAGCGCCTCGAACCAGGCGCGGTCCGTCACGCCGCGGCGCGAGCTGCGGAGGATCTCGCCCGCTTCCTCGGCCAGGTCGGCGGCCGCCACCGCGTGGATCGCGGCATCGGGATCTTTCGCGGCGCCACTCAGCAGCAGGGTCCGGAAGGCCTGGAGGCCCGGCGCTTCCCGGCTCGGTGCCCGACGTTCCATCGCCTGGAGCGTCGCCCTCAGGCGCGCCTGGCGCGCCAGGGCGTCGGCGGGAATGGCAGGAGGAAGGGCGCGGGCGTTCACACCATCAGGATAGTGGTCCGCGATCATCCGGGAGGTGAAACCGGGCCCACGCGTCCGAAAAACCGGAAAAAATTGGAAGGAAACTTTCCTGCCCAGTGGCGATTTCCACATCCACTGTGGGAAGCCGAAGCCCAGGTTCGGAGAATGCCTTTCAGCACAAGCCACTTGGGTGCGTGCCCACTTTTCGGGGCAGGTGGACATCCGGCGCGCAAGACGCCGGAGCTGTTGACAGGCGTACCTGGGTTCGTTCCGCCTCCACCCTTTCTTTCCCGGCCCGGACACGCCAAGCTGGGAATCACCGCCATGATCCACGATCCCTACATCGTCCCCCCGCTTCCCGACACCTGGCCCTTCGAGCCCGGCCGTGCCCTGCATCCGCTCGGTTGTCGCGTGAACCTGGAGCTGCCCGGATTCGGCGGCGGATGGCGCGTGTGCACGCCGGGCGGACTGGTTCCTTCCGGCGAGCCCGTTCCCCTCGCCGGCGTCTTCGGCCGCGGTGGCATCGTCCGCATCGGCGACATGGTCCTCAGGCCCTACCGTCGGGGCGGACTGCTCCGCCACATCAACGAGCGCACCTATCGGACCCATCTGCGCTTCGCCGCCGAGCACGCGGTTCACCGCGGCCTCTGGGAGGCGGGATTCCCCACGGTTGAGCCCCTGGGGTACGCCTGGCGTCCGAGCGGGTTCGGGGTGGAAGGCATCCTCATCACCCGGATGGCCGGCGGCGAGCCCTGGCCCCGGCGCTGGGACCTCAGTGCTGATCGCGCCGACGAAATCCGCCTGGCGATCCGCTCGCTGTGCCAGTGGGGGCTCTGGTCGCCCGACCTGAATGCCACCAACATCCTGCTCGGCCCTGAGCGCGGCGTGTTCCTGCTGGACTGGGACCGGGCCCGGTTCGAGCCCGCGGGCACGGACCTCTGGCCCCGCTACCGCGCGCGGCTGGAGCGCAGCCTGCGCAAGCTCGGGGCTCCGCCGGAAGCCTTCGCCGTCATTGGATCTGCGTCGCTTCCGTAATGATCACGGGCTTCACCGGCAGGTTCAGGAAGTCGCTGCGCTTGTTGCTCGTCTTGACGGCCTTGATGCGGTCCACGACGTCCATGCCCTGCACGACCTTGCCGAAGACACAGTAGCCCCAGGTCTTGTCGTTGGCCTTCCCCTTGAAGTCAAGGGCGGGATTGTTCACGACATTGATGAAGAACTCGGCCGCGGCGCTGTGCGGATCTGGCGTGCGCGCCATGGCCACGGTGCCGCGCCGGTTCTTCAGCCCGGCCGCCAGGGCCCGGTCGGCTTCGTTGGGAATGGCGCCGTCGGTGCGCTTCTTCCCGAGGTAGTCCACGTAGCCGCCGCCCTGGATCATGAAGTCCGCGATGACCCGGTGGAAGATCGTGCCGTTGTACTGGCCCTTCTTTACATATTTCAGGAAGTTCTCCACGGTCTTCGGGGCGGCCTCGGGCTCAAGTTCCATCACGATCACCCCCATGGAGGTGGTCAGCTTCACCTTCGGCTTGGGCGCGGCTCCGAGGCCGAGCGTGGCGAGGGACAGAAGGACGGCGATCAGGGGGCGCATCAGGATCTCCGGGGATGCCCAAAGCATACCCGGACAACCCTGCGGACTTCCCTAGTACGCCCCCAGGGTCCGGGCCAGGGCGTCGCGCTGGGCGCGGAAGCCCTGCTCGTAGCGAGCGGAGAGGATGATGTCCTTCGCCTGGTCGCGCTGGCCCACCTTCAGGAGCGCCTGGGCCCGCATGAGGGCCACCCAGCCGCGCTGTTCCGCCGCCGCCGCCTTCGCCGGATACATCGCCAGGGCCCCCTTGGCATCGCCGCGCTGCATCCGCAGATCCCCCACCAGGATGGCCAGGGGCTCGCGGACATCCCCCTTCTCCGGCGCCCGGGCCAGCCAGCCCTCCGCTTCGGACTGCCGCTGCGTGGCGGTCTCGGGTGGCGTGATGGGCCGCTGCAGGAGCCGCAGGAGGGCCTTGATGCGCTCGGTGCCCGGCCGTGCTCCGCCCAGGGCGGCGCGAAGGGGGCCCCAGCGTTCCAGGGCCGCCTCGGCCCGGGCCCGGAGGAGCAGGTCATCCGGCGTGCCGCCCCTGGCGGGCACCAGCTGGAGAATGGCCTGGGGCTGCGCTTCGGGCTGCACCTTGGCCAGAGCGGCCTTGCGGAGGGCGGGCCGCTCCTTGGCCGGCGCTTCGGGCAGCAGGCGCGGCAGCACGTCCAGCAGGCCCTGGCTCGACAGGAGCTCGACGACGCCCGTGCGGGAAGCCGCGGTCAGCGCGGCGAAGGCGCCGCCCTTCATGCGCGCCAGCAGCTCGCCGGGAAAGCCCTTCTCGAGGCGCTGCGTCACCCAGGCGTTCCAGGCCTCCGCCCAAAGTTTCTTCACCTCGGGCTGGCTTTCGCGAAGCACGGGGTCCATGCGGTCCACCAGGTTCAGCGCGTCCTCCCAGAGGGACTTCCCCATGAACAGGCGGAGCTCCACCAGCTGCGCGGTGCCCTTCTGGGTGACCTTGCCGCCCTTCCGCACTTCCGCGAGCAGGGATTCGGCAGAGGGGAGATCCTTGGCGTCCGGCAGGCTGCCGTCGGTCAGCAGGTTGGCCAGGGCCAGGCGGGCGTCATCGGCCTGGCTGGAGCGCGGATGGTCATGGATGAGCTTGCGGAGGATCTCCGCCGATTCCTTGGCCTCTCCGGTCCGTCCCAGGACCCGGCCCCAGGCCAGCTCCACCCGCGGTGCCAGAGAGCTCGTCGGATACTGAGTGAAGAAGTCCTTCCGGGCGCCCTCCACCTGCCCCCGGTCGCCCGTAGCGGCCAGCACTTCCACGATGCCCGCCAGCCCCCGCTCCGAGGGCTTCTCGTTGCCCTCCAGCGGACGGAGGGACTGGACGAGGGGCAGCGCCTCCTGGGGCCGGCCCTGCTCCACCAGCGTCCAGATCAGCAGCTCCTGGGGCCGGCGCTTGCGCTCCGAGGGCATGTCCGAGGCCAGGGCGCGGTGCAGGCGCCCTTCCGCCTCCTTGTGGCGATTCTGGTTCACCGCGTCTTCGGCCAGCAGGGTCTGGGCCTCGCCCATGAAGGGAGACTTGGGCCACTGCCGTTCCAGCTTCTTCAGGGCCACGGCCGCGCCGGAGAGGTTGCCCAGCCGCGCTTCCAGCATGCCCTGGGCATAGAGCACCAGTTCGCGCTCGGGAACTTTGCTGGATTTGAAGGTGTGATTCCTGAGCCGGGCCAGCGCCGCCCGGATGGAGGCGGGATCTTGCGCCCCGAGCGCCTGCTTGGCCAGCTCGGCCATCTCGGCGTCCGTGGGCCGGGCACCCGCGGTACGCCGGGGCGCCTGGGGATCCGCCCCTGCCTTCGCTGGCGCGAGCAGTCCAGCTCCCTGCTGGGCGAGCAGCGGGCCGGCCGCCAGCAGGAAGACCCATGCGGCGGAGCGACCCGCCAGGCTCATTGCAGCCACCGGGACAGGAGGTTCTTCTTCCCCTGCTCGAACTCCTCGTCCGACAGGAGCCCCTTGCCCTTCAGGGAGGCCAGCCGCTCCAGGTCCGCCAGCGCGTCGGACCGGCCCGGGCCGCCGGTGGGGGCGATCTGGTTGGCGAGGATCTCCATGCGGCCGAGGGTGGTCTCCAGCCGCTCCGCCCGCTCGGTGAGGGACTTCACGCGTTCCCGGAGTTCGTCGCGCTCATGCGCGAGGGTCCGCCGCTCCATCAGCCGCCGCAGGGTGTTGCGGAACTGGTCAATCTGCATCGGCTTCGTGACGAAATCGAAGGCGCCCATCTCCATGGCCTCAGTGGCCTCGCGCACGCTGCCGAAGCCCGTGAGCACCAGCACCGTGCAGCTCGGGTTGGTCTGCAGGGCGCACTTCAGCACGTCCATGCCCGTCTTCCCGGGCATGACCAGGTCGGTGATCACCAGGTCGAAGGGCGGCTGCTCGGCCTTGAGCTTGCGCTCGGCCTCCTCCCCGGAGGCGGCCGTGACCACCTGGAAGCCCTCGGCGGAGAGCAGGGTCGAGAGGGTCTCCCGCGGCATGGGATCGTCATCCACCAGCAGGAGGCTGGGGGGCGGCAGGTGGGGCGGGACAATGGGACGGGTCAATGGAAGTCCTCGGCTGGCCTAACGATACCCTTTTCGGCCGGTGACCGCGGGAACTGCAGCCCTGGCCTCATGCGGCGCCCCGCAGGCGGTAGACGAAGGCCAGTACCTGCGCCACGGCCTGGTAGAGATCGCGGGGAATGGGCTTCTGCACGTCCACAGTCCGGTACAGGGCCCGGGCCAGTTCCGGGCGCTCGAGGATGGGCACGCCGGCCTCCCGGGCCTTCTCGCGGATCTTCAGCGCCAGGTGGTCGAGGCCCTTCGCCACGCAGACCGGGGCCGAGGACTTCTCGTCGTACTGCAGCGCCACCGCCACGTGGGTGGGGTTCGTCACCACCACGGTGGCCTTCGGGACTTCCGCCAGCATGCGCCGCCGCGCGGCGGCCATCATGATGGATTTCTGCTTCTGCTTGATCTCGGGATTGCCTTCGGAATCCTTACCTTCGTCCTTGATCTCCTGCTTGGTCATCCGGATGCTCTTCTCCCAGGAGCTGCGCTGCCAGGCGAAGTCGGAGATGGCCAGCACGAGCATGGCCAGCAGGACATTGCGGTAGAGGGCAAACACTGCGCTCTGGAACAGCTCCAGGGACTGCCCCAGCGGCAGCTTCAGCGTGTCCATCAGGGCCGGGATCCGCGGCGCCAGCACCGCATAGGCCACCCAGGCCATGATGGCGAACTTGGCCAGGCTCTTCACCAGATCCACCATGGCCCGCGAGGAGAACAGCCGCTGGAACCCCTGAGCGGGATTCAGGCGGTCGAACTTCGGCTCGAGGGGCTTGGTGCTGAAGCTGAAGCCGCGCTGGGCGAACCCTGTGGCCAGGGCCAGCAGCAGGTTCACACCCAGGAAGGGCAGCAGCAGGCGCCCCAGGATCATGAGCACGTCTCCCAGCAGGGTCACCAGACCGGCTTCCGCCAGCGCCCCGGGCCGCGCCATCTGGAGAAAGTGGGCCACCTGCCGGGCCAGCAGCGCGAGGGTGGCCCCGCCCAGCCCCATGAACAGGAAGAAGTTCCCCCACAGCAGGATGACGCCGTCGAAATCCGCGCTGCGGGGGACCGAGCCCTCGTCCCGGGCCTTCTGGCGCCGCCGGGGAGTGGCCTTCTCGGTGCGGGCGGGATCGTGGGCCATCGGTCCTCAGCCTCCCAGCAGCTTCAGGGCCAGCTTCGGGGCGCGCTCCAGCAGCGGCACCAGCCAGGGGCCCACCTCCCGGAGCAGGAGGCCGAGGATCACCGTGCCCACCGCGATCTTCAGGGGGAAGCTCAGCTGCAGCAGCTGGAGCTGCGGCATGAACTTGCCCGCGATGCCCAGGATCAGATCGAGCAGGAAGAGCACCGCCAGGACCGGGAAGGCCAACTGGAAGCCCTTGGCCAGGAGCTGGCCGATCATCGCGATGAGCCCCATCGCCTGCAGGGGCACGCCCTGCCCCATCGGCGCCACGCGGTAGCTGTCGACCAGGGCCAGGATCATCTGGTGGTGCAGGCCTGTGAGGAATACCAGGAGCGCCGCCATCTGCATCATCAGGGAGCCCGATACCGACGCGCTCTGGGAGGTGGCCGGATCGATGAACTGCACGAAGGAGAAGCCCATCTGGGTGTCCATCAGCGTGCCGGCGAAGGCGATGGCCTCGAGGGTCCACGCCACCACCGTGCCGAGCAGCAGACCGATGGCCAGCTCCGAGGCCATGAGGCCCACCAGCTCCGGCACCCCCGTGGGCAGGGTGGGCGGGACGGGGATGACCGGCAGCAGCACCGTGGCGAGGAGCGCGCCCAGAGCCGCCCGCAACTGGAGGGGCATCTGCTCCGACCCGAGGATCGGGAACGCGGCCAGCAGGCCCGTGATGCGCGTGAGCACCAGCACCCAGAGCCCTGCCTTGGCCCCCGTGAAGGCCCAGATGCCGGCATCGGAAAGGGTGGGCGTCACGGCGGCCTCAGGAGAGCTGCCGCACGACGGAGTTGAACTCGGTGAACATGCGCGTCGTGAAGTGCAGCATCACCGACATCATCCAGGGGAAGCTGATGGCCACCACCACCATCACGGCGATGACCTTGGGCACGAAGGCGATGGTCTGGTCCTGGAGGCTCGTCACCACCTGGAACACGGAGATCAGCAGGCCCACCACCAGGGAGACCAGCAGCGCGGGCCCCGCCACCAGCAGCGCGGTCTTGAGGGCGTCCTTGCCGATTTGGGCGATCAGCAGCTCGTTCATCCGGTGTACCCCCGCACGAGTGACCCGACGATGAGGTACCAGCCGTCCACGAGGACGAACAGCAGCACCTTGAAGGGCAGCGAGATCACCACGGGTGGCAGCATCATCATGCCCATGCTGAGCAGGATGCTCGCCACCACCATGTCGACGACCAGGAAGGGCAGGAAGATCATGAAGCCGATCTCGAAGGCGGTCTTCAGCTCGCTGATGAGAAAGGCCGGCAGCAGGCATTCCATGGGCACGTCCGCCTTGGTCTTCGGCGCCGGGGCCTTGGCGATGCGCAGGAACAGCGCCAGGTCCTTCTTCCGGGTGTGGCGCAGCATGAACACCTTCATGGGCGCCGCGGTGCGGTCCAGGGCCTGATCCGTCGTCAGCTCGTTGCGCTGCAGGGGCTGCAGGACGGTGGCGTTAATCTCCCGGGCCGTGGGCGCCATGATGAAGAAGGTGAGTACCAGCGAGAGGCTGATGAGCACCTGGTTCGACGGCGTCTGCTGGGTGCCGAGGCCCTGCCGGAGGAAGTGCATCACCACCACGATGCGGGTGAAGCTGGTGGCGGTCATGAGGATGGTGGGCGCCATGGTGAGGATGGTGAGCAGCAGCACCGCCTGGAGGCTGGAGCTGAGCGCGGGACCCGAAGGCGTCTTGCCGAAATCCACTGTGAGGGAGGGCAGCGGCGTGGGCTGCTGGGCGCAGAGGCTCAGGCCCGCCAGGAGCAGGAGGGCGGCGGGCAGCCAGCGGAGGATGCGGCTCACTGGCCACCTCCGGTCCCGGTGGCCCCCTGCTTGAGCAGGGCCTCCATCTCCTTCACGGGCACGGGCCGGCCCAGGTCCACCTGCCTGGACAGGGCGTCCTCGAAGGCGTCCTCCTCGCCCCGGTCGCCCGGATCGAGTTTCGAGATGAGCTGGATCCCCTGGGGCGTCAGGGCGATGAGGAACCGCTCGCCCTCCGCCTCCAGGATCGACACGAAGCGGCGGTCCCCGAGGGCCAGGGTCTCTTCGACCTTCAGCTTCGAGCCGCCCCCGCCGGGCATGCGTCCCCGGCCGTACTTCTTGAGGGCCCAGAGGCTCAGGCCCGCCAACCCCAGCACCAGGACCAGGGACCCGAAGGCCCGCAGGCCGGAAGGGGCCGCCTCGGGGGCCTGCCCGGGCGTCGGTTTTCCGTCCTCCAGCGTCAAGGGAGCCTGCAGTTCCTTCTCCGAGGAGGTGGGCGGCGGCGCGGGCCGGTCGGCCCCCTGGGCCCCGAGACCCAGGCCTGCCAACAATCCGAGGGACAACAGCAACCGTCGCAGCACGACAAACTCCCGACACAACCCGGGAGAAGGGCGAGAGCGATGCCAGGGTCAGGGCGGGAGGTCAGGGCGCGAGGTCAGGGCTGGGACTTCGGGATCGGCAACCGCACGTCGAACAGCACCTTCCAGGCGCCTCCCTCTAGGATCCAGATCCGGAGGAAGCTGGCGCCCGCCCCGGTGGCATCCGGTCCCGCTTCCCCGCAGGTCCAGCCCAGGTCTCCGCTGGCGGCCGCCTGCACCACCGCCGGTTCCCCGCCGGGGGCCGGGGCTTCCGCCCGCAGGGCCTCCCGGATCGCCTGGTCCGCTTGCAGGGGCTGGGCCCTCGGGCGGAGGATCCTGGCGCCCCGGGCCAGTTCCGGCAGGAGGGCTAGGCCTCCCTTGAGGGACCAGGCGGCGGCGAGGGCGGCTTCCCTCTGCCGCAGCTGCTGGGCGGGGTCAGGTCCGGCGGCGGGCGGTTTCCCGCGGCCCGGCGGGGCGTCCCACGGCGCAAAAGGTTCGCTGGCTTTGAGGGGCGCGGCGTGGGGCACGCCGATGTCGGCCACCACCCGCCAGGCCCCGGTGGGCTGGCGCCGCCAGAGCGACAGGTAGTGGCCGTGGACCAGGCCGGCCATGTCCCTGCCAGGGGCCCAGGTCCAGGGCCCGAGGCTCCAGGCCAGATCCCCCGATCCCGCGATGCCCATGGCCTCCGGATACCACGCCAGATGGCCCGGATCGCCGGGTTCGGGCCCGTAGTGGGCGCGAGCCGTCACCATCCCGGGCTTGAACACCTTGGCATCCTCCACCAGCCAGGTAAGGAAGGCCCTGCGGATGCCCTGGCGGTCTGCCTGGGCGGCGAAGGCCAGCTCAGCACGGAGTACGGGCTCGATGGATGGCGCTTGGGCGGAGAGCGCCTGGGCGCCCAGGGCGAGCACCCAGAGCAGGGCCTTCGCGAACCTGGCCATGGCAGCTCCTGGAGATGCCTGCACCGTAGCACCGTTGCGGCCAGGGCTCCGGAAGCGTAGCGTGAAACCCTCACCACACGATGTTTGGAGCTGCCATGCCCTCGTACCAGCTCACCGTGAACGGCCGCGTCCGCACTGTGGACGTCGACGCCGACACCCCCCTTCTCTGGGTCCTCCGGGACACCCTGGGCCTCACCGGCACCAAGTTCGGATGCGGCCAGGGCGTCTGCGGATCCTGCACCGTCCACCTCGACGGCCAGGCTGTGAAGTCCTGTCAGACCCCCATCAAGGATGCTGCGGGACATGCCGTCCTCACCGTGGAGGGGCTCTCCAAGGATGGCTCCCACCCGGTGCAGAAGGCCTGGATCGCCGAGGACGTCGCTCAGTGCGGCTACTGCCAGCCCGGCATGATCATGACCGCCGCCGCCCTGCTCAAGCGGAAGGCGCACCCCACGGACGCCGACATTGATGACGCCTTCGCCGACCACGTCTGTCGGTGCGGGACCTACCCCCGGGTCCGCAGCGCCGTGAAGCGCGCCGCCGGAGGTGCGAAATGACCGACCGCCGCGATTTCCTGAAGGTCACTGCCGCCGGGGCGGGCCTGATGCTGGGTCTGCGCCTGGACGCCAAGCCCCGCCCGGGCGAGAAGCCCGCCGCCGCGTTCCGGCCCAACGCGTTCCTCGCCGTGCTGCCCGACGGCACCGTGCGGATCACCGTGCCCAAGACCGAGATGGGCCAGGGCGTGCGCACGGCCCTGCCCCTGGCCCTGGCCGAGGAGCTTGACCTGGACTGGTCGAGGATCGAGGTGGTCAACGCCAACCCCGGCCCCG
>JAFJUR010000255.1 GCA_017859995.1 Holophagaceae bacterium
GGCGAAGGTGTTGCCGAAGAGGTCGGCGGCGGCGAGGACGTCACGCCCCTTCCCTTCCGGAATGAGATCCTTCCAGGCGGCGGGCTTGGGATCCTTCAGGTCCACGGCCACGATGCGGTGGCGGGGGGCGCCGGCGTCGGTGTGCACGTAGAAGGTGTCGCCGTCGTTGCCTAGGATGGAATAGGAACCGTCGTACTGGTCGAACAGGGGCGTCACAGGGCTGCCCGCCTTGCGGAGGTCTTTCATGAACACCCGGTTCTTCCGTTCGGTGCCCTGGCGCTGAGAGATCACCAGCCAGTGGCCGTCGTCGGTCACGTTGGCGCCGAAGCCCCAGTCGGGCTGGTCGGGCCGCTCGTAGACCACCACGTCCTTCTCCACGGGGTCGCCCAGCTTGTGGAAGAACAGCTTCTGGTTCTTGTAGACAGCGGTGAGGGCCTTCCCGGCTTCCACCTTGGGGTAGTCGGTGTAGTAGAAGCCGCTGCCGTCCTTGGCCCAGGCGTTCACGCCCAGGCGACCGGCGGGGAAGCTGTCGGGAAGGTCCACGCCGGTGGCCACGTTGCGGACCTTCCAGGTGCTCACGTCGGAGCCGCCCTTGGAGAGGCTGTAGGCGACATAGGCGCCGTCCTCGCTGAACCGCAGGCCGGCGAGGGACACGGTGCCGTCTTTGCTCAAGGCGTTGGGATCGAAGAGCACACGGCCCTTCTCCTCCAGGCGCTCAGTGAGGTAGATGACGGCCTGGTTCTGCAGCCCGGAGTTGTGGGAATACACGTAGTACTTGCCGTGCTTGCTGGGCGCGCCGTACTTCTCATAGTTCCAGAGCCGGGTCATGCGGGCCTCGATGGCCTTCCGCTCGGGAATCTGCCCCAGGTAGGCCTGGGTCACCTTGTTCTGGGCCTCCACCCAGGCGGCGGTCTCGGCGGCGTGGTCATCCTCCAACCAGCGGTAGGGATCCGCCACCTTCGTGCCGTGGTAGTTGTCCACCACGTCGCCCTTGCGGGTGGCGGGGTAGGCCAGCGGCGCCTGGGCGGTTTGACCCACCAGGACTGTGGCCGCGAAGGCCAGCAGCAGAGATCGGTTCAGAGATGTTGGCATGCAGCAACCTCCTGGGGGACGCATGGGTGGTGTCCCCCAGGATACCTCGTATCACAAGGCTGAGCCAGCCTTCAGGGCTTCATGCCCAGCTGCTTCACCAGGAAGGCGAAGACGTCGGCCCGCTCGGCGATGGCCTTGGCGGTGGGCTTGCCCGCCCCGTGGCCGGCGGTGGGCTTGCCCGCCCCGTGGCCGGCGCTCACCTCGATGCGGGTGAGGATGGGCGCGGGGCCAGCCTGGGCGGCCTGCAAGGTGGCCGTGAACTTGTGGCTGTGGGCGGGCACCACGCGGTCGTCATGGTCGCCGGTGGTGATCAGGGTGGGCGGGTAGGCCACGCCCGGCTTGATGGTGTGCAGGGGCGAGTACTTCATGAGGGTGTCGAAGCCCTCCTTGGTCTCGCTGCTGCCGTAGTCGCTCTTCCAGCCCCAGCCGAGGGTGAACTTGTGGAAGCGGAGCATGTCCATGACGCCGACTTCGGGCACGGCGGCGCCGAAGAGGTCGGGGCGCTGGGTGAGGCAGGCGCCGACCAGCAGGCCGCCGTTGCTGCCGCCGTTGATGGCCAGCTTCGGCGTGGAGGTGACCTTGTGGGCGATGAGCCACTCGGCCGCGGCGATGAAGTCATCGAAGACGTTCTGCTTCCTGTCCTTGCGGCCCGCGTCGTACCACTCGAGGCCGTACTCCCCGCCGCCGCGCAGGTTGGGCATCGCGAAGACGCCGCCTATCTCCAGCCAGACCATGCGGGACACGGAGAAGGCGGGGGTGAGCGAGACGTTGAAGCCGCCGTACCCGTAGAGCAGCGTCGGGTTCTGGCCGTCGAGCTTGAGCCCTTTCTTATGAACCAGGAACATGGGCACCTTCGTGCCGTCCTTGCTGGGGTAGAAGACCTGCTTCACCTCGTAGTCGGAGGGCTTGAAGGCCACCTTGGGCGTGCGGAAGACGCTGCTCTTGCCGGTCTTCAGGTCCAGGCGGTAGATGGTGCCCGGATAGGTGAAGCTGCCGAAGGTGTAGAAGGTCTCAAGGTCTTCGCGCCGCCCGCCGAAGCCGCCGGCGGTGCCCATGGCCGGCAGCGCCAGGGCGCCGGTCTTTTTGCCCTTCAGGTCGTAGAACTCGATGGCCGAGTGGGCATCGCGCATCCACGTGGCGACGAAGCGGCCGCCCACCAGGGACACGGCCTCGAGCACATCCTTGCCCTTGGCCTGGGGGATGATCTCGGTCCACTGAGCGGGATCGGCCTGGCCTTTCCGGATCGCCACCAGGCGATTCCGGGGCGCGCCCTGGTTGGTGGTCACGAAGAACCGGTCGCCTTCGTTGTCCACCACGGTGTAGCTGGCGTCCATGCGGTCAAGGAAGGGTTCCACGGGGCTGCCCGGCTTGCGGAGATCCTGCAGGAAGATGCTGGTCTCGGGGTTCGTCCCCTTGTTGCCGGTGATCACCAGCCAACGGCCGTCGTCGGTGACGGTGGCGCCGAGATACCACTCGGGCTGGTCGGGCCGCTGGTAGACGAGCTTGTCCTCGGCCTGCGGCGCGCCCAGCTTGTGGAAATAGAGCATGTGGTTGTTGTTGACGCCCGTGAGGGCCCCGCCCGCCTTCGGCGCTTCGTAGCGGCTGTAGTAGAAGCCGCTGCCATCCTTCAGCCAGGCGGCGCCGCTGGCCTTGGACCACTGGATCTCGTCGGCCAGGTCCTGGCCCGTGGCCACGTCCCGCACCTTCCAGGTCTGCCAGTCGGAGCCGGCCACGGACACGGAGTAGGCCATGAGCCGTCCGTCCTCCGTGAGGCTGAGGCCGCTGAGGGCCACGGTGCCGTCCTTGCTCAGGGTGTTGGGATCGAGGAGCACCCGGCCCTTGGCCTTGGGATCCTCGGTGACGTAAAGCACCGACTGGTTCTGCAGGCCGGTGTTGTACGAGTAGAAGTAGCGCTTGCCGCGCTTGAACGGCGCGCTGTACTTCTCGAAATCCCAGAGCTGGGTCATGCGCTCGCGGAGGCGGGCGCGCTGCGGGAGCTGCTCCAGGTAGGCGAAGGTGACCTTGTTC
>JAFJUR010000057.1 GCA_017859995.1 Holophagaceae bacterium
GGACTGCCACCGCGCCATCGACCTCGATCCCGAATTCGGCAACCCCTACAACGACATCGGCGCCTACTACGTGGAGCAGGACGAGCCCGACGAGGCCATTCCCTGGCTCCGCATGGCGCTGAAGGCCAAGCGGTACGAGAGCTACTGCTTCCCCCACTTCAACCTGGGCCGGGTCTTCGAGGCCAAGGGCCAGCTGGACAAGGCCCTCGACCACTTCCGGCACGCGCTTGAGGAGAATCCCCGCTACGCCCTGGCCGCCAAGGCCGTGGAGCGGGTCAAGGGCAAGCTCGCGGCGCGCGATCCTGAAGCCATCCGCTGAGGGGGCCTGCCGAGACCGCCCCTCAAGAGACCACGAGGGCTCCGGAGGGCCCGGTCGACATTGCCCAACCGCCCGGATGGTCGTGGCTTGATAGGATGGATTCCCACACCGGGGATAGACCATGCGGGGCGTGCAGATGCGTAGGGCCAAGGCCTGGACCAGCCTCCTCCTGGGGTGCGCCTGCGTCCTGGGGTGGAGCCAGGGAACCCAGACCATCCGCGTCAACGGGACGGGCAGCGGCATCACCCTCCTGAAGCCGATCGCCGAGGCCTACCGCCGCGCCCATCCGGACGTCCGCATCGACCTGGGCAAGCCCCTGGGCAGCTCCGGCGCCATCAAGGCCCTGCTGGCGGGGGCCGTGGACATCGCGATCAGCAGCAAGCCCCTCGGGCCCGAGGACAGTGCCAAGGGCGCCCGGCTCCGGGCCTACGGGAAGACGCCCCTGGCCCTCGTCGCCGAGGCGGAGGTTCCCGTCGCCGATCTCACCACCCGCCAGCTGGAGGACGTGCTCGCGGGCCGGATGACCCGGTGGCCCCAGGGGACCCCCCTTCGCCTGGTGCTGCGCCCGGAGGGAGACTCCGACACCCAGATCCTGCGCGCCTTCTCCCCCGCCATGAACCAGGCGATGTCCCTGGCCCAGGCAAGGCCGGGAATGCTCCTGGCGGTGACCGACCCGGAGGCCACTGTGCTGATCTCCAGGACCCAGGGCGCGTGCGGCGCCTCGGGCCTCGCCAGCGTTCTGGGCGACGGGTTCCCCTTGAAGATCCTCAGCTTCAACGGCGTCAGCCCGACTCCGGCCGCGCTGGCCAACGGCACCTATCCCTTCGCCAAGGACCTTCATGTGGTCATCACCGCCAGGACTTCCGAGGCGGCCCTGGCCTTCGTCGACTTCCTGTATTCGCCCCAGGGGCGCGCCCTGGCCCAGACCGCGGGGGTCTGGGTCACCGCCGCGGCCCCTTCCGGGCGTTGACCCCATGACCTTCCCTCCCGATGCGTGATTCCACGGCCCAGCCCTTCTCGCGCCCGATCATCTGGAGCATCGCCGGACTGATCGCCGTGCTGACGCCGGCCATCTTCTTCCTGGGGTCGTACCAGTACATGCGCGGCGTGGTGGAAGCCCGGACCGAGCTGCGGGCCCGGGAGGTGTCGCGCCTGATCGGGGCGAATCCCCTGATGTGGCGGTTCGAGGAACTCCGCCTCACCGAACTGCTGGAGCGGGGGCTGGCTGAGGACCGCGCTGAGATGGTGGAGGTGGTGACCAGCGATGGCGAGGTGATCGCCCGGATCGGCCGGGTTCCCGGGGCCCCGAGTGCGCGGCACCTGCGGAGCATCCACGACGCCGGGCAGGTCATCGGCCAGCTCCGCATTTCCTACTCGCTTCGGCCGCTCCTGTTCAGGACTGGCCTGGTGGGCCTGGGTTCCCTGGGCCTCACCCTGCTGCTGGTCTTCGTGTTCCGGGCCCTCTCCCTGCGGGAGATCCAGGAGTCGGCCCGGGCCCTGCGCGAGAGCGAGCAGCACTACCGCTCGCTCTACGGCTCCATGAAGGAGGGCCTGGCCATCCACCGGGTGGCCCGGCCGGAGTCCGGCGCCCAGCCTGCCCTGACCCTCCTGGATGCGAACCCCAACGGCCTTGCCATGTTCGGCCTGGACCGGAAGGTGGTGCTGGGTGGCGACAGCTTCACCCTCTTCGGCCCCGGATTTCGCGAGCACGGTGACGAGCTCCTTCAAGCGGAGGGGCGGGAGGGCATCACCTCGTTCGAGATGGCGGGACCTGGCGGGCAGCGGCAATTCCTGGTGCATGCGTTCTCGCCGGTGCAGGGGCAGATCGCCACCCTGTTCGAAGACATCACCGAATGGAAGCGGTCGGAGAACCTGCGCCTGTCCCTCGAGCGCCAGGTGTTGCACGCCCAGAAGCTCGAGAGCCTGGGCGTCCTGTCGGGCGGCATCGCCCATGACTTCAACAACCTGCTGGCCGCGCTGCACGGGTTCCTCAACCTGACCCAGCTGAAGCTGGACAAGGGCTCCCCACTCACCTTCTACCTGGATTCCATGGAGCATGTCCTCCAGCGGGCCACCGACCTCACGCGCCAGCTGCTGGCCTATTCGGGCCAGGGCCGTTTCGTCGTCCAGCCCCATTCCCTGAACCAGATCATCCAGGACATGTACGACCTCCTGAAGCCCCGCCTCCCGGAGAAGGTCACCCTCTTCGTCGACCTCGCACCCTCTCTGCCGCCCATCGAAGTGGATGCCCCTCAAATCCAGCAGCTGATCCTGAACCTGGTGATCAACGCATCCGAGGCTCTGGGCGAGCAGGAAGGATCCATCCGCCTGTCAACCAGGGCCCTCCAATTGGTTCCCGACGGCCTGGTGAAGGATGGAGATGGTCAGGCGCTCGAGCCAGGCGAATTCGTCGCCCTCGAAATCATCGATACGGGCTGCGGGATGAGCGCGGAGGTCCAGGCCAGGATCTTCGACCCCTTCTTCACCACCAAGGCCACGGGCCGGGGGCTCGGCCTGTCGGCCGTCCTGGGGATCCTCCGCGGGCATCACGCGGGGCTCAAGGTCGAGAGCGAACCCGGCCGGGGCACGAGCTTCAAGGTCTATTTCCGGGCCTCCGCCCAGCCATGCGTGGCGCCGGAGCGCAAGGCCCGCACCGCCCAGACCCGGCTCCAGGGCACTGTGCTCCTGGTCGAAGACGAGGAGATCGTCGCGGTGTCCGTATCGGAGATGCTGGAGAGCATGGGACTGAAGGTTCTCCTCGCCCGGGATGGCCGCCAGGCCGTGAACCAGTTCCGGAAACAGGACGTCCACCTCGACCTGGTCCTCATGGACATCACCATGCCCCACATGGATGGCATCGAGGCGCTGCAGCAGATGCACCAGATCGATCCCACGATCCCCGTGATCCTCAGCAGCGGCTATACCCGGCACGATTCCATCCACGACGGAAAGGGCGAGGAGGCCGCGGGCTTTCTCCAGAAACCCTATTCGATCCATGACCTCTACGAGGCCGTCAGTGCCCATCTGGGGACCCGGATGACCTAGAACCATCCGATTTGTGCTGAACTGGAGGGGAGGTTCCCCATGAAGTTCACCATCGCCCACAGTCCCGATTCCGACGACGCCTACATGATGGCCCCCCTGGCCCTGGGGTGGCTGGACCCCGAGGGCTTCGACATCACCTTCGTCCGCAAGGACATCGAGACCCTGAACGCCGAGGCGACGGAGGGCCGCTACGACGTCACCGCCATCAGCTTTGGCGCCTATCCCGAGCTGAAGGACCGCTACGACCTGCTGACCGCCGGCAGCAGCATCCAGGAGGGCACGGGCCCCCTGGTGGTGAGCCGGGCGCCCCTGGAACCGGCGGCCCTCAAGTCCCTTACCATCGCCATTCCCGGGCGGCGCACCAGCGCCTACCTCTCCATGCGCAAGTGGTGCGCCGAGCACGGCTTCGAACCCACCGTCGAGCTGCTGCCCTTCGATCAGATCCTGCCGGCCGTGGCCGAGGGCAGCTTCGAGGCGGGCCTGCTCATCCACGAGAGCCAGCTCATGTACCACGACCTGGGCCTGCGCCTGGTGGTGGATCTGGGCGCCTGGTGGAAGCACGCCTACGACCTGCCCCTGCCCATGGGCGGCAATGCGATCCGCAAGGACCTACCACCGGACGTGAAGCAGACTTTCGCCGTCCTCATGCGGAAGAGCGTGGAGATGGCCCGGGCGCGGCACTGGGAGAGCGTGGACTACAGCCAGTCCTTCGGCCGCGGCATGGACCGCGACATGATCGGCCGCTACGTGAATGCCTGGGTGAACGACTTCACCGTGGACCCAGGGCCCCGGGGCCGCCAGGCCGTGCAGAAGCTGCTGGGCCTCGAGCCCGTGTGGATCCAGGGCTAGGATTCCGTGGCGGGCCCGGCTCCGCGGACGTAGGTTTGGGTCCCCAAGGGATTCCCATGCCCCGGCACCAGGTCAGCAGCCCCGTGGACGCCTCGCCGGAAACGGTGTGGGCGGTGCTGCTGGACAAGATGGAACATCCCCAGCGCTACATCGCCGACGCCCTCGACGCGGACATCCTGGTCCGACATCCGGACAGCGTGATCCGCCAGCTGGTCCTGCCCGGCGGGGTGGCCTACCGCGAGCGGATCACCGCCGATCCCGCGGCCCGCACCATCACCTTCACGCTGCTGGACCACCCGGTGTTTGAAGGCACCGTGCTCAACCGGCTGCGGGTGGATGGCGGGGGCGGCGTGGAACTGACCTTCGAGCTCGACTGGACGCCGCGCCCTGGAGCCCGGGACGAGCGCGATCCCGGGGAACCCCTGACTCTGATCCTCAGCTCCATCCAGCAGACCCGGCGCATCGCCGAGGCGCTGGAGGTGCGTTCCTAGGCGGCCCTCACTCCCGGCCGGCCTCGAGCTTGATGGGCACCTTCACCTGCTGGCCGTCCCGCTGGATGTCGAGGTCCACGGTGCTGCCCAGGGGCTGGGCCTCCACCACGTCGAGCAGGGCGTCCCAGTCCGTCACGGCCCGGCCGTTCACGCCCTGGATGAGGTCGCCGGCGAAGACACGCCGGCCCTCGACGCCCACGCCCTGCAGGCCCGCGCGCGCCGCGGCGCCGCCCCTGAACACCTTGCCGACCATGACGCCCTTCTGGGGGCCAAAGGCGCGCTCGACCAGGCGGGGTTCCACAGGCTCGAAGCCCAGGTCGGGCCGCTCAAGGCGGCCCCGGGCGATGAGCTGGGGCACCACGCGGTTCACGGTGTCGACGGGGACGGCGAAGCCGATGCCGGCGCTGGCGCCGCTGGGGCTCTGGATGGCCGTGTTCACGCCGATGAGGCGGCCGGCGCTGTCGAGGAGCGGGCCGCCGCTGTTGCCCGGGTTGATGGCGGCATCGGTCTGGATGACGCCCGTGATGCGCCGGCGGGTCGCGCTCTGGATCTCCCGGCCCAGGGCGGACACCACGCCGGTGGTGAGGGTCTGGTCCAGGCCGAAGGGGTTGCCGATGGCCAGGACCGCCTGGCCCACCTGCAGGTCCCCGCTGGTGCCCAGGGGAATGGGCCGGAGCTTCGGCGGGGTCTTGGCCAGGAGGAGGACCGCGAGGTCCTTGTCCGGCGCGCCGCCCACGTAGGCCGCCTCGTGGCGGCTGCCGTCCGCCAGGGTGATGTAGGCGCGGGCCGCGCCCTGGATTACGTGGAAGTTCGTCACCACATGGCCTTCGGCATCCCAGATGAAGCCGGTGCCGGAGCCCGCGGGAACCTCCACCACGTCGAGCCCGAAGAAGTCGCGGCTGCGCTCCTCCGTGGTGGTGATGTAGACCACGCTGGGCGCGGCCTCCTTGAAACGGCGGACGGAGGCCTGCTCCCAGTCCGGGAGGGCGCCTCGGGGTTCCACGGGCCGGGGCCGGGCGGGGCTCGGGGTCAGGGCGTGGCCGCACCAGCCCGCGAAGACGCCGGCGGCCAGGAGTCCGAAGATGAGCATCGACTTGCGCATGGACCTTCCTCGGGGGCCGAGTGTACCCCTTCAGGCCGCTGCGGGGCAGCCGTCTAGAGCTTGAAGCGCTCGACCACGGCCCGGAGGCCCTCGGCCACCTGGGCCAGCTCATCCGAG
Source organism: Holophagaceae bacterium (assembly GCA_017859995.1). Lineage (GTDB taxonomy): Bacteria > Acidobacteriota > Holophagae > Holophagales > Holophagaceae > Geothrix. Next base: position 5,924 of record JAFJUR010000057.1, read on the forward strand.
GTCTTGGCGATCTCGTGGACGGTGGAGGCGAGCTCGTGGGTGGCCGAGGCGTTCTGGGCGAGGCGGCCCGTGGTCTGGCCCATCCTGGCGGCGACCTCCTGTCCCGTGGTGGCCTGGCCCCGGGAGAGCCCGCCGATCTCCTGGATGCCCCGAGCCACGCCGCCGATGCGATCCCGGATGGTACCCAGGCTGGCCAGGGTCGTGTCGACGCTGCTCACGCCCCCGGAGACCACCTCCTGGGTGCGCTGGATGAGCCCCTCGATCTCCTGGGCCGCGATGGCGGAACGCTCCGCGAGCTTCCGGACCTCCTCGGCCACCACGGCGAAGCCCTTGCCCTGCTGTCCGGCTTTGGCGGCCTCGATGGCGGCGTTCAGGGAGAGAAGGTTGGTCTGCCGCGCAATCTCCTGGATGACGGTGACCGCCTGGACGATCTGGCCCGTCACCTGCTGGATGTCGGCCATCCCCTGGGCCGTGCCCTGGCCGGCTTCCGCGCTTCGGTCTGTTTCCGCCACCACCTCCTGGCTCCGGGCCTCCACCTCCTGGGTGCGGGTGGCCACCAGGGCCGCGTTGCCTCCCAGGGTGCGGAGGGCCTCGGACACACCCTCGCCGGCGCCTTTCAGGTCCTCGCTCACCTGGGCGATCTCGGCGACGGCCTTTGCCATCTCGTCCGCGGAGGCGGCCAGCTCGGTGCTGCCGGAGGCCACCCGGGCCGCGAATGCCGAAACCTCCAGGACAATGCCGCGCATGCCGCCGTTGTAGTCGTTGAAGGCGAGCGCCGCCTGCCCCACCTCATCCTGGACGCTCACCTGGATCTGCCGGGACAGGTCGCTGTTCCGCAGACCCTCGACCAGGTGGTGGAGGGGGCGGGTCATGCGCCGCGACAGATCGCGGGCCAGACCGTAGACGAGGACGGACACGAGCAGCAGCCCGCCCAGCATCACCGCGGCGATGGTGCGGACCTCGCGGTCCACGTCGTCCACGTAGACGCCGGTACCGATGGTCCAGCCCCAGGGCTCGAAGGTGCGCACGTAGCTCACCTTGGGGAAGAGCCCCTGGTGGCCGGGCTTGGGGAACTCATAGGCATGGACGGCGCCATCCGGGGCCTGGGCGGCGCGTTCGAGATCCCGGAACAGCTTGACGAGGGCGGGGTCCCCGAGCTCATCGGTGGGCTTGCCGTCCCACTCGGGGCGGATGGGGTGGGAGATGATGCGGGGGCCGGGCCCCTGGATCCACAGGTAGTTCGTCTTGTCGTAGCGGAGGCTGGCGATGACCTCCTTGGCCCGGGCCTGAGTGGCCTCAAGGGGCTGGACGCCCGCCCGCACCTTGGCGTCCTGGGCCTGGAGCATGGTCACGGCAAGGTCTACCACCTGGCGCACACCCTCCTGCTTCGCCTTCATCACCGCCTTGTGGAGCGTCGGGAACACGTAGAAGGCGAAGAACAGCAGGAAGAGGCCCACCGGCAGGAGGCTGAGGGCCATCACCTTGCCGGAGAGGGTGCGGAACTGGAAGCGGCCGCGCAGGCTCATGGTGCCCTCCGGATGTCCCCTCATCGGCGTGGATCAACTCGAGGTTTACCATCGGTAGCCACCCTGTTTGTCTGGAATGAAATGGAAAAAAAGGAGAGGTATTGACAGGTGATGGTAATTGACTAAGATTTTATTCGGATTTTGATTCATCCCCCGCGATCCCCCCTTGGGACGCGCCCGATGGATCGTTTTCCCAACCTTTCCCCTTTTTCATGGAGGACATCATGACCATCCTTCGCACCCGCAACCCCCAGACCGTCCCGGCCACGGCCGCGACCCTCGAACCCTTCCGGCTCATGCGGGACTTCATGCGCTGGGATCCGCTCCGCGACTACGATCTCGGGGCCCCGAACACCGCCTTCATGCCCAGCTTCGACGTGAAGGAGAGCCCGGATGCCTACCAGTTCCGCGCCGACCTGCCCGGCATCCTCGAGGCCGACCTCGAGATCAGCCTGGAGGGGACCCGCCTCACGGTCGCCGGCAAGCGCGAGGAGGAGGCTCTCAAGGACGGCGAGCGCATCCACCTCTCCGAGCGCAGCCACGGACACTTCAGCCGCACCTTCACCCTCCCCGAGGATGTCGAGGGCGAAAAGGTGGTGGCGGAACTCCGCAACGGCGTGCTGACCTTGATGGTGCCCAAGCGGCCCGAAGTCCGTCCGCGGAAGATCAACGTCAGCCTGGGTTGAGGCCAGCCCTGAAGCACGAAGCCCCGGGACATCCCGGGGCTTCGTCGTCTCAGTTGTAGAAGTATTTCGGGGGGCCGAAGGTGCCCGGGGCGGTGGAGTCGTTCAGCCGCACCACGATGTCGCCGTCCGCCAGCACCAGGTCGGGGCGGCCATCGCCGTCCATGTCGCCCAGGGCCACGCCCATGGGGCCCCAGACGCCGGTGTAGTTCACGGCGGGCAGCAGGTTCCCCGCGACGATGCCGCCCTGGAGGAAGACGGACACCGTGCCGGGGTCTCCCGGCAGGCCCGCGCAGGCCACGGCCACGTCAGGGCTGCCGTCTCCGTTCAGGTCGCCCACCACCAGGGCGGCGGCCCGGTACCCGGTGGTGTAATGGACCGGCGCGGCGAAGGTGCCGGGCGTACCCTGGAACAGCACGCTCAGCCCTTCGGTGCCGGGGTTGATGGCCGCGCCGTAGTTGGCGGTGAGGAGATCCAGCTTGCCATCGGCGTTGAGGTCGGCGGCACGGATGGCCACGGGCTGGACGCCCGTGGGGTAGTCCACGGAGCTCTGCGCCGCGAAGGTGGGGAACAGGACGATCTGCCGCAGGACGGACACCAGGTTGTTCGCGGTGGCGGCCGCGATGTCCCCATGGCCGTCGCCATCGAGATCCGCCACGGTGACCGCCTGGGGATCCCCGCCCACGGAGAGGAAGTCGGGGGCCTGGAAGGTGATGGTGGTGGTGCTGGGATCCACGGGCAGCAGCTGGCGGAACACGATCACGTTGTTGGCCCCGCTGGCCGCCACGACCACCTCCATGACGCCGTCGCCGTCGAGGTCGCCGACGGCCACATCGAGGGGCGTGCGGCCCGGCGTGGCGAGCACCACGGCGGGTAGGAAGAAGCCGGGCCGGGTGCCGTCCGCCAAGCGGACGGAGACCGAGCGGCTCTCGGCGTTGGCCACGATCAGGTCCGGGCGGCCGTCGGCGTTCACGTCGGTCACCACGAGGTTGGCGGGGCCGGTGCCCACGCCGAAGCGGGTGGGCATCACGAAGGCGCCCGCGGAGCTCTGCAGGCGGGTGGAGACGTAGCCCTGGGCGGGAGCGCCGCCGACATCCGTTGAGACCATGCCGAGGATGTCCTGGGTGCCGTTGGCATCGAGGTCAGCCACGGCGATGGCGTTCACGAGGTAGCTCGAGGAAGGGCCGTGCGAGCTGTCCGAGCTGGAGCAGCCGAGCAGGGCCAGGATGCCGAGAGAACCGAGGAGGGCGCGTGGGGTCATGGGAACTCCGTGAACCTGTGGAGACAAGGATGGGGAGGAGGCCATCGGGTCGCAAGGGTGCCGGAAAAGGGAACGCCCCGTCCTCAGGAGGGGCGGGACCCCCGAGTCAAGGGGACAGGACGTTGGATCTCTGTTGGGAACGTGGGGTTGATTCCACTCAGGCTTCCTCGGTGGTGACCTGCCAGCTGACCAGCTCTCGGGGGAGGAGGGCCGGCCAGTAGGCCACGATCTCCTGGGCCTTGGGGCGCCCCCCGGCGAAGCCCGTGACGCCCGCTGGACCCGCGGTGACGAGGGGGGCGATCTCCCGGCCGAACCGCTCGACCTTCTTGCGACTGGCGTCCTTCACGCTGAGACGCAGCACGATCTCGGCCGGGTCGGCGGGAGGCGGGGCGATGCCGGCGTGGACCGTGCTGGCACCCAGGAATTCGGCGTCCGTGTGGTCGTAGTCGCATCCGGCGGCGTGCAGGCGCTTCCACACGATGTCCGCGCAGAGGCGGGCCTTGTCCAGGGCCCGGGGACCGCTGAGGGTGAGCTGCCCCGTGGCCTTGTAGCCCTTCAGGTAGGCGCCGCTCACCTTCAGGAAGGGCGTGCGGGGCTTGCCGGTGATGCCTGAGACCCGCACCCGGTCTGGGCCGGCCGGTTCCAGGCGGATGCTGGTGAAGTCGGCCACCACGTCCGGCGTGATGTAGTTCTGGGGATCGCCCATCTCGTAGACCAGCTGCTCGCTCACGGTATCCACCGTGACCATGCCGCCGGTGCCTGCGTGCTTGGTGATGACGAAGGTACCGTCCTCGGCGCACTCCGCGATGGGGTAGCCCACGTTCCAGAGTTCGGGGACCTCCCACCACCGCGAAAAGTTGCCGCCCGTGCTCTGGGCGCCACACTCCAGGATGTGGCCCGCCACCGTGCCGGCGGCGAGGCGGTTCCAGTCGTCGGCGGCCCACTTGAATTCATGGATCAGGGGCGCCAGGGTGAGGCCCGGGTCCGTGCAGCGGCCCGTGAGCACGATGTCGGCGCCGGTGTCGAGCGCCTCCACCATGGCCTGGGTCTGCAGGTAGACGTTGGCGCTGAGGATCTCCCGGGGCGCGTCGAAGAGACCCTCGCCGGTGTCCATGTTCGTCAAGGTCAGGCCCTGGCTCTGGAACTCCGGCAGCCGTGCGAGCACGTCGTCCCCGGTGACCGTGGCGATCTTCAGGCCCGAGACGCCCAGTTTCCTGGCGACATCCAGCACGGCCGCCCGGCAGGCTTCGGGGTTCACGCCGCCGGCGTTGGCCACCACGCGGATGCCCTTGGCCTTGAGCTGGGGCAGCACGCGCTTCATGAGGTCCACGAAGTCGGTGGCGTAGCCCAGCTGGGGATCCTTGCGCCGCTGCTTTTGCATGATGGAAAGCGTGACCTCGGCGAGGTAGTCCAGGGTCAGGTAGTCAATGCCGCCGGCTTCGACCAGGCGCACGGGGGCGTCGATGCTGTCACCCCAGAAACCCTGGCCATTGGCGATGCGGACGAGCTTGGACATGTGGACTCCGGGGGGCAGTCCTCCAGTCTAGTGGGTCCGGAGCCGTTCCAGCAGGTGGGAGACGCCGTTGCAGTAGTAGTCGAGCAGGGGCTGCTTGTGGGGCGGCAGGACCAGGCGGCCATCCTCTTGCACAAGGATGCGCCGCAGCAGGAGGACGCGCAGGCCCACGTCGAAGGTGCGCTGGTAGGACCCTCGGGGCAGGTACAGGGGGAGCCCCTGGTCCTGGGCGGCGGCGAGCACCTCCAGCATGCGGTCCCGCAGGAGCGCGCGGCCCGGGTCGGCCTTCCCGAGGCTGTGGTAGACCCAGGCCACCGCCGCCACCGGCGTGATGGGCACTTCGGCCCCCACGGCACGGACCAGGGAATCCGCGAAGGCCTCCAGCAGCGGTCGACGGGCCTCCCAGTCCATGGTGCCTAGATCTGCGCCTTCGAGGGCCGCCTTGACGTGGATGGGTGTTCCGAAATTGGCGACCGCATAGCCGAACCGGTGGAAGCGCCCCGTGGCGCTCCGCCAGGCCAGCCCGAGCAGCCACAGGGAGGTTCGCCGCAGCAGGGCCAGGGGGCTGCGCCGGGGCTTGCCCTGGGCCTCGCGAACCAGGTTGCTGTCTTCCACCACGCGGTCGTAGTTGATGCCCACGGGGATGAACACCAGGTCCTTCGCGCCGGAGCGCAGCATGTAGTCCAGCAGGCCCAGCTTGGGCGCCTGCAGCCGGCCATCGCGGCTGAGGCCGCCCTCGATGAAGATGCCTTGGGTGGTGCCCTGGGCCACGGCCCGCTGCACATAGCGCTCCAGCACCGCGTGGTAGAGCGGGTCGCGGAAGCGGCGGCGAACGAAGAAGGAGCCGAAGCTGCGGAAGAGGCGCTCCAGGGGCCAGACCCGCGCCCATTCCCCCACGGCGTAGGAAATGGAGACGCGGTTGGCCAGCAGGAACGCCACCAGCAGGTAGTCGGCGTTGCTGCGGTGGTTCATCACGTAGACGACGGAGGCGTCCCGCGGGATGCGATTGAGCGCCGCCTCGGCGCTGCGACCGATGCGCACCCGGTAGCAGGTGCGGAGCAGCCAGCCTGCGATGCGCTTGCCGTAGCGGTACGTGGTGATGAGGTTGAAGCTGGGGATGATCTCGTCGAGGTAGAGGCTCACGTCCGCGAGAAGGCTGGCCTCGTCGCGCTCGCCTTCCGCCGCCATGGCCTGGATGCGGGTCCGCAGCTCGGGATCGGCCAGGAGGTCGGCCTTCAGGCGCTGCTTCCGGGTGACCGTCACGGGGTTGAGGCGGAAGCCCAGCTCACGCCGGGTGTCCAGCGCGCGGCGCCAGGCCCATCTGCGGAAGCTCCGGCGCGAGGCCCGGCCCAGCAGCGCCAACGCCACCAGCCCCGCTGCCGCGAGGGACCACCATGCCGCTTTGGGAATCATGCTGGGAGTATGCCCGGTTCCGACGGGGTCCGGCTACTCGTACCGCAGCGCCTCGATGGGGTCCAGCTTGCTGGCCTTGGCGGCGGGGTAGAGGCCGAAGATGAGGCCGATGGCCGCGGGGACGGCGAACGCGCTGACGATGGCCCAGACCGGGACGGAGCCCATGGTGCCCAGCAGCGCCTGGCCCAGGGCTGCGCCGAGGATGAAGCCCAGGCCCACGCCGATGGCGCCGCCGAGGATGCACAGGAAGGCCGCCTCGATGAGGAACTGCAGCAGGATGTCGCGGCGCTTGGCGCCCACGGCCTTGCGGACGCCGATCTCGCGGGTGCGCTCGGTGACGCTCACCAGCATGATGTTCATGATGCCGATGCCGCCCACCAGCAGGGCGATGGAGACCATGCCTCCGGCCACGGCAGTGATGGTGCCGGTGATGCCGCTGATGATGCCGGTGATCTGCTTGGGGCTGAAGACCTTGAACCCGCTCAGCTCCTTGCCGCGTAGGCCCTTGATGCGGCGCAGGGCGTCCTCCACCAGGGCCGCGCCATCGTCAGCCGTCAGGCGGGGATCGATGCGCGCCTGGAAGAACAGCTGGCGGCGTTGCGTCTCGGAGAGCTGGGCGAGCCCCGTGGAGAGGGGGATCAGGATGTTCTGGTCGGGGTCGTTGCCGAGCTGGGCGCCCTGTTCCTCCAGCACCCCGATCACTTCGAGGCTCAGGGTGGGCGTGGTGAGGATGCGCCCGAGGGGATTGCCCTTCAGGCCGAGCTTCTCGATGACGCGCGGCCCGATGATGGCCACCTTGTTGCCAAGTCGGAGGTCCGAGGGCACGAAGTTGCGGCCCGAGACGAGGTTGACGCTGTTCAGCTCGAGGTAGGTCTCGTCGGTCATGATCAGGTTCGCGTTGGCGCTGCGGCCATCCGCCTTCACCTCGGATCCGTTGAAGAAGATCGGCGTCACCTGGGTGATCTGGGGCACCGCGTGGGCCAGGGCCCGCATGTTCTCCAGGGTCAGGTCCTTGTTCTTGATCTTGGTGAGCTCGGCAAAGGGCATGTCGCCGGGCATCACCGGGCGGATGAAGATGGTCTGGCTGCCGGCCCGCTCCACCTGCTTGAGCACGCTGGTCTGGAGGCCCTGCACGAGGCTCACCACCACGATCACCGCCGAGACGCCGATGATGATGCCGAGGGTGGTGAGGGCCGAGCGCAGCTTGTTGGCCTTGAGGGCGCGAATGGCGGCGGAGAGGGGTTCCCGGACGTCCATCACTTCTTCACGGCCTTGGTTTTCGCCAGGTCGCTGTCCGAGCGTGCGCGGAGGCTGGCGGCGGCCTTGTCCTTCAGCTCCTTCAGCTTCCGGATGGGACCCGTGAGCACTTTGTCCCCTTCGGCGAGGCCTTCCTTCAGCTCGAAGAACTGGGTGTTGGCGATGCCCACCTGCACGGCGCGCTCCTCGGCCCGGCCGCCCTTGGCCACCATCACGACATTGCGGGTGGCGGGGGCGAGGAGGCCCTGCTTCTGAGCTTCCTCGAGGGTGCCCTCCCGCTCCAGCACGGCCTGGAGGGGCACGCGCAGCACGCCCTTGGCCTCGCGGGTGAGGATGACGGCACGGGTGCTCATGCCGGGACGCAGCTGGTCAAGATCAGCGGCCTGAGCCTGGAGCAGGACCTTCACCTTGTAGAGGTTCGCGTCGGTGCCGGTCTTCTCGGTGCCCGTGGCCACCTCGATGACCGAGCCCTGGAAGACCTTGCCCGGCAGCGATTCCACTGTGACCTGCGCGGTCTGGCCCACCTTGGTGCGCACGACTTCGCTCTCGTTGACCTTGATCTCCGCCTGCATCTCGCTCATGTCGGAGACAGGCCGTCCTGCATGCCCTTCAGGCTGGCCTCGCTCTGGGCCACATTCGCCCGGGCGCTCTGGTACGAGAGCTCGGCGCTCTCCTTGGCGAGCTTCTGCTGGCGGAAGTCTTCATCGGACATCAGGCCCTGCTGGCGGAGGGCTTCGTAGCGGGGGAAGCTGTCCACGGCGCGGCGCATGGCGGCCTCCAGTCGCGAGGCGTCCTGCCGCGCGGCGTCGAGAACGCCCTGGGCCTGGGCCAGGGCCTGCTTGAGGCGTTCCTGGTCGATGGTGACGAGCAGGTCGCCGGCCGCCACGTTCTGGCCGTCCTTCACGTGGATGGCC
>JAFJUR010000256.1 GCA_017859995.1 Holophagaceae bacterium
ATAGGGCGGCATGATGGAGCCCTTCACGAGGTCGCGGGGATTGCGGAAGTGGGTGCGGTGCCACTGCTCGTCATACTTGCCGCCCACCCGGGCGAGATCCGGACCGGTGCGCTTGGTGCCGAACATGTGGGGGTTGTCGTAGACGAACTCGTCGGGCGTGGAGATGGGGGCGTCCACCCCGCGCCAGCCGTACCGCTTGGTGTCGGCCAGGAGGGTGCGGACCTGCTGGGTGTGGCAGTACCAGCAGCCTTCGCGCACATAGATTTCGCGGCCCTTCTTCTGCAGGTCCGTGAGGGGCACCACCTTGCCGGTCATGCCCTTGGCGGGATCGGCGTTCTCGAAGGGCTTGGCCCAGGTGGTGTCCACGAGGGGCGGCACCACGGTGGTAAGGATGCCGCCGATGAAGAACAGCAGCAGGGAAAGTCCAATGGCCCAAAGGGCGCTGGTGTCGGCTTTCTTGAACATGGTCGCTCTCCTTTCCGCGGCCTAGGCGGCCGCCTCCTCGTTGGCGCCCATGGCGGTGGCCAGAATGTTGTAGGCGAACATCACGATGCCCAGGAACATCAGGACACCCGAGACGAACCGGACGATCCAGATGGGCTTGAGGGCGATGACGGTGTCGATGAAGGGGATGCTCCAGTTGTTCCACTGCCAGCCCTGCCAGAAGCCGCCCAGCCAGAGGGTGGTGAAGAATCCCAGGCCGCCGATCATCAGCATCCAGTAGCTCCAGTTGGCCAGCGACTGGGAGTGCAGCGCCTTGCCCCAGATCTTCGGCACGGCGAAGTAGGTGCCGGCGATGGCGAAGAAGCTGAAACAGCCCAGCACGGCCATGTGGGCGTGGCCAGGGATCCAATCGGTCTTCGACACGATGGCGTTCACCGTGCGCAGGCTGTGCATGGGGCCCTGGAAGCAGGTGAGCAGGTAGAACACCACGCCGGACATGAGGAACTTGAGGGCCACGCTCTCGCGGAGCTGGTGCCACTGCCCCTTCATGGTGGCGAACAGGTTGTAGACCACGGCCCACACCGGGATCAGCAGCATCACCGAGAAGGCGATGGCGATGGTCTGCAGCCACTGGGAGATGGGCCCGTGGATCATGTGGTGGGCGCCGGTCCAGACGTAGACGAAAGCCAGGGACCAGAAGCCCACCATGGACAGCTTGTGGCTGTGCAGCGGGGTGTTCGAGGCGCGGGGGATGAAGTAGTAGGCGATGGCCAGACCGATGGGCGTGAAGATCAGGCCCACGGCGTTGTGCACGTACATCCAGTTCAGGTTCGCCTGGTTGGTGCCCGTGGTGAACAGCACCGCGAAGTTTCCGGTCAGGTAGACGAAGGCCGTCCAGAGGATGCAGCCCATGGTGTACCAGATCGTCACGTACATCGCCTGGTGCTTGCGGGAGGCCACCGTCATGAAGCCAGGCCACGACCACCAGCACGTCGAGAGCCATGGGCAGCTCGGCGTACTCCCAGCCCTGGTTCCAGCCCGCCAGCAGGCTGACCACGGCGCCCAGGATGATGACGTTCCACAGGGCCGCGGTGGCGAGGCCGAGCTTCTCGCTCCAGAGCTTCACGCCGCAGAGGCGGGGAATGACGTAGTAGGCCAGGCCCATGTCGGCGGCCAACAGCCACCCGAAGAGCATGCCGTTCACGTGCAGGGGACGCAGCCGGCCGTAGGTCAGCCAGGACATGGTGCCCATGAGGTCGGGCCACACGAACTTGGCGGCGATGATCACGGCGATGATGCCCACGATGAAGAAGTAGGCCACCGAGCTCACGAGGAACCATTTGGCGGTGGCGTCGTCGTGGACGAGCGCTCCTGCCGGAGCGTTCCCCGCTTCGGCCTTACTGAATTGCGGCTGCATGCTGGCCTCCCTTCGGTGTCGGATTGATGCTTCGGATGAAGTTGACGAGGTCGCCCACGTCGTTGTTCGTGAGTCCGTAGTCGATCCAGGACGGCATGGCCGTGCCCTGCACGCCGTACTGGATGGATTCGAAGAGCCGGCGGTCGTCGACGCTGTTGACGAACGCGGCGTTGCGCAGGTTCCGCGGCCTCGGCAGGATGTCCAGCGAGTTCGCGCCCTTGCCGTCGCCCTTCTTCCCGTGGCAGCCGGCGCAGCGGTTGACGAAGAGCGCCTCGCCGCGGGTCACGGATTCGGGACTCATGGCGACCGGATTCTTCTCGGGTAACTGGCGGGTCTTCAGCTCGCGGCGCGGATCCTTGGTGAAGGACGTCTGGATGTAGCCGAGCACGGCCTTGGCCTGTTCCTCGCTCACCAGCTTGCCCCAGGCGGGCATGGAGGTTCCCGCCACACCGTTCCGGATCGAGGCGATGAGCCGGGCTTCGGGCTTGGAGTTCATGAAGCCGGCCTTCGTGAGATCGCGGGGGGCCGGATCCAGGTGCCCGGCGATGGGTCCGAGGCCGTCACCCTTCTCCCCGTGGCAGCGGAGGCAGAGCGACTTGTAGATCGCCTCGCCGCCGGCCGGGGTCGCCTGACCTTTGAGGGTCAGGAGGTAGGCGGTGATGGCCTTGAACTCGTCGTCCGTGAACCGGAAGGCGGGCATGATCGAGTCGGGCATGGTGGACTTGGGATTCTTGAAGTGGCTGAAGAGCCACGGCTCGTCCCGGAGCAGGCCCTCGAAGCTGAGGTCCGGCGCGATGCCGCCGTCGCGCTCGCCGAGCTTGTGGCAGGCCGTGCAGGCGCGGTCCAGCACCAGCTTCTCGCCCTGCTTCACCATCTCGGCCGGGCGGATCTCCACGGGCTTGATGGTGGCCTGCACCAGCTCCGCGCCGCCCGTGAGCTTCACCTTGAAGCGCTGGATCTCGGTCTCGGCGAAGTTGCGGCCCTTCCGGCTCTTGAGGAAGACCACCAGCGCCTTGATGTCCTCGTCCTTCATGTTGAACTTCGGCATGATCGAGGTGGCGAGGATGGCCTTGGGATCGGCGATGCGGCCCCACAGGTAGTCGAGCTTCCACTTCTTGCCCACATCCGAGAGGTCGGGACCGATGGTGCCGTCCGACAGCCCCTCGATGCGGTGGCACCCGTAGCAGTTCGACGAGAAGAACAGCTCGCGGCCCTTGGTCACCAGCGGTGTGCCCGGGAAGGCGATCTCCGTGTGGCACTGGGCGCAGTTGGCCTGCATGTACTCCTTGCCCTTGAGCTTCGGGGCGTGGTCCTTCCGCCAGTGGGCCTGGGTG
>JAFJUR010000257.1 GCA_017859995.1 Holophagaceae bacterium
ACTGTTCACGAAGGCCTGGCGAATGAACCAACTCGCCAGGAACTCGCGGTACAGCTTCAGGGTCAGCGTTCCGTCGGGGAACAGGCTGACGGTCAGGACCCGCACCAGCGGGTAGAGGATGAACACCAGGAGCAAGCCGAAGATCCCCGCCACGGCAACGCCGAGGACGGGCTCCTCCCACAGCCGGCGAAGGTCGTGTACCGTCCGGTTCCACCACCGCACAAGGCGCCCGCTCGGCTCCACGGCCTGCTACTTGGGCGCCCGCAGGACCTCGTTGATCCAGCGATCCACCAGACGCTTCTTTTCCTTGCCGGCCCAGACCGCGTCATAGGTGATGGCCGGCACCTCGTCGAAGGAGGGGAGGCCCTTGGCCAGCCTCGCCTGGGGATGCACGGGGAAGAAATAGGTCTTGGCGTCCGTGATGGCGTTCTGGCCGGGAATCGTGATGGACCAATCCACCAGCTTCTTGGCCAGGTCCAGGTGCGGCGCGCCCTTCAGGATCGAGATGGCCGGGGCCTCGAAGCCCACGCCCTCCTTCGGGAAGGTGATCTTGAGCGGGTAGCCTTCCTCGATCAATTGCAGGAAGGCCGGCGTGAACTGGATCCCGACACCGGCCTGGCCGATGGCCGCGGCCTTGGAGGGCGCCGTGCCGCTCTGGGTGTAGGTCTGGATGCTGGGGTTCAGTTTCTTCAGATAGTCGAAGGCCTTGTCCTCCCCCATGATCATCACGAGGGCGGCCACCATGTTGTACCCCGTGCCCGAGGTCTGCGGGCTGGGCGTCTGCACCTGCGCCTTGAGCTCCGGTTTCAGGAGATCCGCCCACGACGCGGGCGGCTCCGCGCCCTTCTGCTTGAGGATGTTCACGTTGGACGCGAAGCCCAGGGGGTTCATGTAGAACGAGGTCCAGTACCCTTCGGCGTCCTTGAATTTTGCGGCCAAGTCCTTGGCATTGGGGGAGGCGTACGGCTGCGACAGCCCCTTCTCCTTGAGGACGACGTGATTCTCGCTGGGCGCGCCGTACCAGATGTCGGCCTGCGGATTGTTCTTCTCCGCCTCGATGCGGGCCACCGCGGGGCCCGAGGACAGGAACGTGAAGCGGACCTTCACGCCCGTCGCCTTGGTAAAGGCATCCAGGAGCTTCTTGGCATTTTCCTCATCCACGCTCGAGTAGACCACCAGGCTGTCCTGCGCCCGGGCCGTCCCGGCGACCAGGAGTCCAAGCACCAGCAGGCCGCACAGCATCCACCGTGTCTTCATGGCGTTCTCCTTCATCCGGCGCGGTTCCGACGGGACCCGACGGAGCCGTTACATATCACAGGTGTGCAGGCATCGCCAGCCCTAACGCGGGGGCGGCGCGGGGTGCTGGGCGGCGAAGACGTCCGCCATCCGGATGCGCTCCGCGACGGGCGGGTGGGTGTAGAGAAGCCAGACCAGCGGACGCGGCGGGGTGAGGTCCGCGAGGTTGGAGCGGGCGAGATCCACCTCCGCACGGATGAATGCGGCCGGGTTGCCGGTCAGCTCCAGGGACGCCCAGTCCGCCTGTCGCTCGAAGTGCCGCGATACGGCGTTCTGGATGGGCAAGCCGACGAGGTTCAACACGAAGAGGGCGAGGAGGAACAGCGGGAGGCCGGCCACGTCGGCGGGGCCGGCCAGATGAAACGCTCGCCGCTCGGCGGCCCATGCCAGGACGTGGGCGCCGCACCAGAGCAGTACGGCCATCCCGACCAGCGTCAGCCCGATCCCCTTCCAGATGTGCGCATGCTTCCAGTGACCCATCTCGTGGGCGAGGACCAGCTCCACCGCGTCGGGGTCGCTTCGCGCCACGAGGTTGTCGTACAGCACGATCCGCTTGGTGGCGCCCAGGCCGGTGAAATAGGCATTGCCCTTCTTGGTCCGGCCAGGGCCAGGACACGCCCTTTCAGCGCAGGGTCCGGGAGGGGTCGGATGGTGTTGAAGAGCGGATCGATCACGACGGGTGCCAGCGCCACCAGCAGGATGACCGTCAGGCCGCCCAGCACCCAGGCGGGAAGCACCCAGCGGCCAGGATAGCGGCGCCAGAGCAAGACCAGCAGGGAGCCGAGTGGAACCGCCAGGACCAGAGAGATCGCCGCACCCTTCAGGCGATCCATGAGCCAGGCCACCGGGGTCTGCGTCGAGAGCCCGAAGGCGTGTTCGCGCACGAACCCCGCGTAGAAGCCGAGCGGGAGGGTGACGATCTCGAAGGCTGCCGTGAGCAGGGCGATGTAGATGGCCACCGCGACGGCCGGGTGGGCCGGAGTCAGGCGCACCGCGAGAGTGCGGAGTGCGGCCGACGTCGGCGTGAACACGAGAACCGCCAGCACCGCGAGGCGCAGGAACGTCCCGACCGCGAAGAGCCAGTAGCGGCCCTGCATGTACGACTCGCCGCGGGCCACGTCCTCGGGCGTGAAGTGTGCCGCGATCTCCGGCGGAATATTACCGGAATGCGGTGCCGCCCAAGCGGCTGAGACCGTTGCCATGGAAGTTGTCATCAGGACGGCCGCCACAACGAGAGCCAGTGCCAGCCATCCGGGAATCCAGCGACTCGTCACGGGTACGATCCGGCATCCCCGGGCCGCGAAGACCC
>JAFJUR010000058.1 GCA_017859995.1 Holophagaceae bacterium
ACGGTGCCGTCGGCGATGGCCTCCAGCACGGCCTGAATATCAGCCTCGGTGCGCAGGGGCGGGTTCATCTTGTAGTCGCTGTCGAACTTCATCAGCTCCCTGTCCGACAGGGCGAAGTGGTGGGGCGTCACCTCGCAGGTGACGGAGAGGCCCCGGGCCTTGGCCTCGCGGACCATGCGCATGGAACCCTTGGTGCTGAGATGCGCCAGGTGCAGGTGGCCGCCGGTGTGCTCGGCCAGCACAATGTCCCGTGCCACCATGGCCTCTTCGGCGGCGGCGGGGATGCCCAGGCAGCCCAGGGAGGCGCTCACGGCGCCCTCGTGCATGTAGCCCTTGCCGGCGAGGTCGCGGTCCTCCTCGTGGGCCACCACGGGCACCTCGAGCCAGCGGGTGTATTCCAGGGCCCGGCGCATGAGGGCCGAGTTGGTGATGGGCAGGCCGTCATCGGAGAAGGCCACGCAGCCCGCGGCTTTCAGCGTGCCCATGTCCGCCAGCTCCTCGCCCTTCATCTCGCGGCTCACGGTGCCAATGGGGAAGTACCGGCAGAGATCGGCCTTGGCGGCCCGCGCCAGCATCATCTCCGTGATGGCCACGCTGTCGTTCACGGGCTTGGTGTTCGCCATGGCGCAGACCGAGGTGAACCCGCCGGCCACCGCGGCGCGGCTGCCAGTCTCGATGCTTTCCTTGCGGGTCTGCCCCGGCTCACGGAAGTGCACGTGCAGGTCGACGAATCCCGGCGCCAGCACCGCGCCGCCGCCATCAAGCACCTCCGCGCCCGCCGTCAACGGATCCCGTTCGGCATCAGGCCCGATGGCCGCCACCACTCCCTCGACCACCAGCAGCGCACCCAGCCCGTCGAGGTTCTGAGCGGGATCCACCAGGCGGACGTTTTTCACGAGGAGGGACATGGGGGCTCCGGGGTGAGTCTAGGCATCAAGAAAAAGCTAACCACCAAGGCACCAAGACACCAAGAACTGCCAAGCAAGCCGTCTTCTTTTCATGGTGTCTTGGCGTCTTGGTGGTGAATTTCTTGCGTTCTACTCCATCCGGTAGTTCGGCGCTTCCTTGGTGATCATCACGTCGTGGGCGTGGCTTTCGCGCAGGCCGGCGCCGCTGATCTCGACGAAGGTGGCCTTGGCCTGGAAATCGGGGATGTCCTTTCCGCCGCTGAGGCCCATGCCGGCGCGCAGGCCGCCCATGAGCTGGGTGACGAGGTCGCCCATCTTGCCCTTGTAGGGGACCTGGCCCTCGATGCCCTCGGGCACGAGCTTCGTGTCGTCCTTGCCTTCCTGGAAGTAGCGGTCCTTGCTGCCCTGCTTCATGGCGCCCAGGGATCCCATGCCGCGGTAGGCCTTGAAGGTGCGACCGCCGTAGAAGATGGTCTCGCCCGGGGCCTCGTCCGTGCCCGCGAAGAGGCTGCCGATCATCACCGCGTTGGCGCCGGCGGCGATGGCCTTGGCCACGTCCCCGCTGAACTTGATGCCGCCATCGGCGATGCAGGGCACGCCGGCCTCGCGGCAGGCGCGGCTGGCTTCGGCCACGGCGGTGATCTGGGGCATGCCCGCGCCGGTGACGATGCGGGTGGTGCAGATGGAGCCGGGCCCGATGCCCACCTTCACGGCGTCGGCGCCGGCGGCGCAGAGGTCCTTCGCGCCCTGGTAGGTGGCCACGTTGCCTGCGATCAGGCTGATGGTCGGATGCGCCTTCTTCAGGGCCTTCACCGCGTCCAACACGCCCTGGCTGTGGCCGTGGGAGCTGTCGAGGCAGAGCAGGTCCACCTGCGCCTCCACCAGCGCAGCCGCCCGGTCGAGCAGGTCCTTGCCCACACCCACCGCGGCGCCCACGCGCAGGCGGCCGAGGCCGTCCTTGCAGGCGTTGGGGTACTCGATGGACTTCTCGATGTCCTTGACGGTGATCAGGCCCTTGAGCTGGCCCTGGGCGTCCACCACCAGCAACTTCTCGATGCGGTGCTTCTGCAGGATGGCCCGGGCCTCCTGCAACGTGGTGCCCACGGGCACCGTCACCAGGTTGTCCTTGGTCATGGCTTCGCGCACGGGGATGTCCCAGCGGGTCTCGAAGCGCAGGTCGCGGTTCGTGAGGATGCCCACCAGCCGGTGACCCTCCACCACGGGCACGCCGCTGATGCGGAACTTGGCCATGAGGGCCTCGGCCTCGCGGATGGGCGCGTCCGGCTCGATGGTGATGGGGTCGGTGATCATGCCGGATTCACTGCGCTTCACCTTGTCCACCTCCTCGGCCTGGCGTTCCGGGCTGAGGTTCTTGTGGACGATGCCGATGCCGCCGAGCTGGGCCAGGGCGATGGCCATGCGGCTCTCCGTCACCGTGTCCATGGCCGCCGAGACCAGGGGAATCCGCAGGGCGATGTCCTTCGTGATCCGGGTGCCAAGATCCACCTGGTTGGGGTGGACTTCGGAATACCCCGGGACGAGCAGAACGTCGTCGAAGGTGAGGGCGTGCATCAGGGGCAAGGTCAGCATGGGGAGCCTTCTTCCGGACCCGCGGCCTGCGGGACCTTGCAACCCATGGTCTCATGGCCGGCGTGCCAGTTCCAGCCGAGGTCTCAACGGCTGCCGGATCGGGGCCGGAAGACCACGTTCAACGCGAGCGGGGCCACCAGGCCGTGGGGGCCCAGCGGCTCGAAGCGCCAGAGCAGGGCGGTCTTGAGCCCGGCGGCATGCAGACGCTCAGGGCCCGAAACAACGTAGCCCCGGATGGGGATCCCGTCCTCGCCGATCCAGATGCGGACCACCACCGGCTTGGACCAGACTTCCTCCTCAAGATCTCCCTTTCGGTAGCCGTGGTGGAGTTCAGGCTTTCGGATGGCCACCAGGCGCCCATCGGGAATTCTCTCAAGCTTCTCGCCCCTGTCGCCGCGAGGGGCCGGTTCCTGCAGCCGCAGCAGGCCGCCGGAGCCGCGGGCCGAATCCCTCCCCGAGCCATGGGCCAGCCCATTGCCACCGGTCTGGAGGGGGAGGGCCGGATTCAGCGAAAGGTAGACCCGTTCAGCCCGAGGGGTGGTTCCCAGTTCGTCGGGATCCACGGCATCGCTCGGCGTGGACAGGATGGTGGTATGCGCCACGAGCCTGGGGTCCAGCGTGTTCGTGCCCTCACGGTGCCCATCGCCGCCGGGGCCTTCGGGACCCAGGACATGTCGGGTGGCGGGGGCGACGTCGGTTTCATGAAGCAGAAGGGAAACGGAGCGCTGGGCCCGATCCACGACCCAATGGACCGCCTGGGTAGAGGCTGGCGTGAGGAGGCTGATGGAAAGCCCGTAGATCAGCAGCGGCGTCAGGCCGAGGCTGAGGAGGATCGGAACCCCATGGGACCTCGCGGAAGCCGCCTGCTGGATGGGATGCAGATCGTGGACCGAGGACTCCGTCCCGGCACCGGCCGTCATGTCGAGGGTTCGGAGCAGGGGGTGCATGGTCCAGCCCAGTCTGCGGGCCGCAAGGGATGTTCGCAACGCCATCCGTGGGCGGGTGATCCCTGCCAAGGGCGCCAGTGGGCGCAGCCGTCGTCGGCGGAGGTGCATCTCGGCTGAAAAGGACAGCCGACGGGCCGGTCCGGAGGCGCGGGGAGAAATCCTGTTTCAAGGGAGGGTGCCCGCCGGGCCGCATCCAGCAGACGGGCGGTGTAAGGATGGCGCGGGGACGCGAGCAACTGGCCCGTGGGGCCGGCCTCCAGGGGCGCCCCGCCGTAGAGCACCAGCAGCCGCTCGCTTACCGCGGCGGCCACCGCGAGGTCATGGGTGATCCAGAGGAAGCCCAGGCCCCGCTCCCGCTGGAGCTCCAGGACCAGGTCCAGGTAGGCCCGCTGGGCCAGGGTGTCGAGCGCGGAGGTGGGTTCGTCCAGGATCAACAGATCCGGGTCGCAGGCGAGGGCCTGGGCCAGGCACACGCGCTGGCGCTGGCCGCCGCTCGCCTGGTGCGGGAGCCGATCGAGGAAGGCCGGTTCCGGCGGAAGACCCAGGCGGTCCAGCAGAGGCCTGAGCCGCGCCAGAGCCGCATCGTGGCTCTCCCCCCGGTGCAGGGCCGGCAGCAGGGCGAGGTGCTCGCCGAGGGTGAGACGCGGATTCAAGGCCTGGAGCGGATCCTGGGGTACCCAGGCCAGCCGGGCGCCCCGGATCCGGTCCCGTTGGGGCGAGGGCCGGTCCAGGCGGGTGCCGAAGGCCGCGACCTGGCCCGCGGTGCGGACCACGCCCAGGGGCAGGACGTCGAAGATGGCCTGCGCCAGCAAGCTCTTGCCGGAGCCGCTCTCCCCGACCAGCGCCAGGCGGTCGCCGGGGCCGAGGGCCAGACCCAGGGGCCCCAGCAGGCGCACCCCATCCGTCCGATGGAGGCAGAGGTCGTCAAGAAGGAGGGCCATGGGGAGAGCTTTGCACGGAAGTACGGGAGTCCAGGTGGGTTCAGGGATCAACCGGAATAGGCCTTGACGCCCCATGGGCTGGTCCTAACCTTGGGCCACCCGATCACCCGCGGGCCCCGCACCGGACCCGCCATGGCATGGAGGAATCATGGATTTCCTGCGCCCAGACCTTCAGGAGCGCCTGATGAAAGAGCATTTCGAATTCCGAAAGCTCATGGAAGAACACAAGGCCGCCGACTCGCGGCTCGGTGATCTCCAGAAGAAGCCCAGCCTCTCAGCCAAGGAATCCCTCGAAGAGGTGGAGCTGAAGAAGACCAAGCTGCGCGCGAAGGAACGGATCTATCACATCGTGCAGGAGGCCTCAAGGCACGCTGAACAGTAGGCCGCCGAGCACTCGCAGGAGAAGCCCCGGGAATCGGCCCGGGGCTTCGTTTTAGTGAAGGATTTCCTTGTTTTCATCTGCGCAAATCTGCGTCATCTGCGGTTTAACGATCGTTCTCAAGCGGTAAGCAGCCTCGGCCGGAACGGCTCACCCACCCAGTAGATGAGTTCGAGCATCTCCTCCACGTCCCAGAGCAGCACCTCGGCGCGGGCGCCGGGATGGAGGTGGCCCAGGTCTGCGTGGCGCAGGCTCCGCGCGGCGTGGAGGGTCATGGCGGTGAAGGCCTCCTCGAAGGTCATGCGCAGCTGCAGGCAGCCCAGGCGGAGGATGGTGAGCGGATCCAGGCAGGGGCAGGAGCCTGGGTTGAAGTCCGTGGCCAGGGCCACGCGGCAGCCGGCTTCGATCATCTTCCGGGCCGGGGCCCAGTCCCGCATGCCCAGGAAGAGCGTGGTCCCCGGCAGCAGTACGGGCGTGACATCGGCCGCAGCCATGGCCTTCATGCCGGCCTCGCTGCAGAACATCAGGTGGTCGGCGCTGGAGGCGCCCAGTTCTGCGGCCAGTTCCGCGCCACCGGTCCAGGTGAGTTCGTCGGCGTGCACCCGAGGCACGAGCCCCAGTCGCTTCCCGGCCTCGAAGATGCGGCGGCCCTGGTCGGCGCTGAAGACGCCCGTCTCCACGAACACGTCGCAGAAGCGCGCCACGCCGGGGTGGCGACGCACCAGCTCCGGCAGCCATGCCTCGGCCACGGCCCGGGCGTTGGCTTCCACGTCGCCGTTGAACTCCGGGGCCAGGTCGTGGGCCGGCAGCAGCGTCACGTCGAGGCTCCAGCCGCGGCGCTTCAGCTCGGCGTAGGCGGCCGTGAGGCGGGATTCCGCCTCCAGCTCGAGGCCGTAGCCGGTCTTGCACTCGAGGTGCACCACGCCCCGCTCGCGGAACGCGCGCAGGCGGGCCTCCCCGGTGGCGACCAGCTCCGCCACTGGCGCGAGACGGGTGGCCCGGACGGTCTCGCGGATGCCGCCGCCCTCGGCGGCCACCTGCTGATAGCTGGCGCCGTGCAGGCGCCGGTTGAACTCGCCCGAGCGGTTGCCGCCGAAGAGCAGGTGGGTGTGCGGATCCACGAAGCCCGGCGTCGCCCAGGCGCCGCGGCCGTCGATCCTGGGCGCCTCCGACCAGGCGGCGGGCAGGTCCGCCGCGGGGCCCAGCCAGGCCACGCGGCCGTTCTCCACGGCCAGAGCCGCGTCCGGGATGCGGTCCACGGCCCAGGTCCCCTTGGGGTCCGGCGTCAGGACGCCCCGGAGGTTGTGGAGCAGGCGGCGGTTTGGCTGGGCTTCGGACATGGAACCAGTCTGCCAGGGACGAAGGCAGAAAAAATCACAGCTGGATGCCTTGCGCAGGGGGACCGGCTTGATAGGATCGCTCCACATCGGAGGGTCCAGTGCGGGGCAGGGGGAATTGGATGCGAAACATCGCCTGGAGCCGGTGTGTGTCGGTCGTGGCGGGGCTGGCCCTGGTGCTTCCGGCCCATGCCCAGGTGCCGGCCTGGGCCCAGGAGCAGGTCCGCGCCTGGTCGGTCTACCACTACGATGCCCGCGGGAACCAGAGCTGGACGGGGAAGAAGTGGGAGCAGTCCAGCTCTGATGATCAGCGGGCGGAGGCCCTGTCGCGCCTGCGCAACCCCGGGGACCGCCGGGCTGCTTTGTGGGCCCTGAGCGCGTGGCCCGTGGGAACCTGGGCCGACACCGCCCTGGAGCGGGGCGGCGCCGAGGCGGCGCACTTCCTCTACCAGCGCGGGTACCGGCAGGGTGGCGTGGATCCCCTCGCCTACCTGGGCTCTCCCGACCGGGTGGACCGACCCTGGACCCACGGACTGGGCCTGCACCTGGACAAGGGCGGCTGGCGCTTCCAGTGGATTCCCAGCCCGGCCCTCTTCACCCAGACCGGCCAGGCAGCGCTGCCCAAGGGACTGGACCTGGCGGCTCAGCCCGGGGCGCTCATCCACCTGAAGCAGCTGCGGCCCGGCCTCGAACGGCTCGTCGCCCTCGCGGGCGGCCGGGGCGGCCAGGACACCGGCGGACAGGATGCCGGCGTGGTCACGGCCCTGGCCCAGAGCAGTCGCGCGGGCTTCATGGTGCGGCACCTGGAACCGTGGCTGAAGCAGGCCTCCCCCGCCCTGGAACCCCTCGCCCAGCGCGAGGCCTGGGTGCTGCACTACGGCGGCGGCGCGGACCGGGATGGCAGCCGCGGCCTGCAAGGCACCCTCGTCTTCATTCCCGGAGATCTCCCGGCCCGCACGCAGCTGATGATGGCCCTGCTCAAGCTCAATCCCATGAGCTCCGGCGCCCGGTCCCGGGTGGTGACCTGGAAGGGGGCCGGCGGCAGCACCGACGTGCAGCAGCTGCGCGGCGCGGGCGGCGTCTTTCACCTCATCCAGAAGGCCGAGGGCACCTGGATCAGCGACCGCGAAGCCCCGCTGCGCGCCCTGCTGTTCCCGGGGGCCGCGCCCATGCTGCGCGAACGCCAGGAGTGGGCGCGGGTGGCCCTCTCCGCCATGGCCCCCGACACGGAGCTTTCGTTCTGGATCGCGCCCCGCATCGGCGCCGACGCCGCCTTTGAGAACCAGGCGCTCCGCCGCCGTCTGGCCGGAACCCAGCAGGGCACCTGGCCCAACCCCTTCGTGGCCAAGGCCGCGCCCCGGACCGGCGCGCTGACCCTGTCCCTGGGCGCAGGCCCCACGGAGAAGCTGGTGGACGCCCTCCTCCGGGTGGACGACGACACCGCCTTCAAGGTGCCCCAGATGCCCGAGTTCGCCAATGGCGGCCAGGCCCTCACGCCCACGCAGATGAAGGCGTACCAGGAGGCGGTGGGACGCGCCCAGGATCGCCAGCGCCAGCGGACCGCGCTGCGGCAGGACGCCGCGGCCCTGCAGGCCTGTCTGGACCTCCGGGGCGCGGCCCTGCTGTGGAACGGCTGGGTGGGCGCTCCGGCCCTCTCCCCCGTGGAGCAGGCCTCCCTCGCCGAACTGGCCCGCCTGCGGCGCGAGGATCCCTGGCGCGCCATGCAGGCCCAGCGCGACGGCAAGATCGTCGCGTTCGGCGGGTTCGGGGAGCCGGGCATGGCCCCCAGCCTGGCTTTGGCGCTGCCCATCCAGGGCGCCAAGCGCCTGCAGGTGGAGAACCTCCTCAAGAAGCTGCTGCCGCGCCTGTTCAAGGGACAGAACCAGAAGCAGGCCTTCGGGGCTTCGGAAATCCACCGGGTCATGACCGCCCAGGCCTTCCGGCCCGCCTGGACCTTGGTGGCCGACACCCTGGTGCTGGGCACCGACGAGGCGGCCGTGAAGGCCGTCTCCGCGGGGCTGCAGGGCCAGGCGCCCACCCTCGCGGACAGCGAGTCCCGGGCCTGGGGCCGCATGGAACTGGATGGCGCCCGAGCCTCCAAGGAACTGGAGAACCTCCTCCTGGCCTTCCTCCGCAGCCGCACCGGCAGCGGCTGGTGGATCGGCGAGACCACCAGCGCCGACGAGGCCGCCGGAGAGCTGGCCTTCAGCCTGGGGCCCTTCCTGGGCGCCGTGAAGGCCCTGGGGCCTGTGCGGATCGAGTGGAACTGGACGGCGGGCGGCCTGGAGGGACGTCCGCGATGACCCCCTGGCGCGCCATGGCTGCGGCCGGGGCCCTGGCCGCCGCCGCCTTCGCGACCCTGGCGCCGGTCCGGCACCGGGTCAGCCTGACGTCGGATCCTGCGAACCCGGTGCAGGTGGTTCGCGTGGACAGCCGCAGCCTCGCGGGCTGGAAGCGGCCTGGCTGGGGCGTGGCGTTGTCAGGACCGCCGGCCTGGGGTGGCGCGGCGGAGGGTTTCTTCCTGACGGTGGACCGGCCCACCGAGGCCGTGGTCACCGCCTGGCCCCATTTCAGACAGTCACTGTCCATTCAACCTACGGTGGCCGTCAGACCCTCGGCCTTGGCCGAAGAGGGCGACCGCGAGGCGTTCCGGGCGTGGTTCGTGGCCATCCTCGAGCAGCAGGCGGAAGCCCTGAGCCCCGCCTGGGAACCGGAACAGCGGGACTGCGCGGGGCTGCTCCGCTTCGCCTTCCGTGAGGCCCTCGCGCCCCACACCGAAGCCTGGCGCGCTCGCGTGGCCTTCACCACCGGGCCCGCGGGACAGGACCCGTCTCCCTCCTTCGCAGCCGCGTGGCGGCGGGGCTTCCCGACGCCCGACGGACCCCAGGCCTTCGCCAAGGGGGCCTTCCTCCGGCGGCTGTCCTGCGTGCCGCTGGGGCGCGACCTCCAGCTCGCCCGTCCCGGCGACCTGATCTTCTTCGCCCGAGGGGGGGCCCGACTTCAGCCGGACCACGCCATGGCCTTCGTGCGTCCCGACGTGGACAGCGCGCCCATGCTGCTCTACCACACCGGCCCCGAAGGCGCCGGCGCGACCCGCCAGCCCGGCGAGGTGCGCCGGGCCCGTCTGGACGACCTGCTCCACCATCCCGACCCCGATTTCCGCCCCGTGCCCGAGAACCCCGCCTTCCTCGGCCTCTACCGCTGGCGCCTGCTGGCGGGCGATTCCTTCGAACCTTCCACTCCCAGGTCCTGACATGCGCTGGTTCCGTTCCTTCGTCACCCTCCTCCTGCCCGCGCTCCTCCTGCTGCCCACCCAGGGCACGGCCCAGAAGCGGGGCGCCGAGGCGCCCTGGCGCGAAGGCGGCTGGACCGGCGCCTTCGCCACGCTCCGTCCCACCCTGCCCGGCAAGGCGGGGCAACTGGAGGCGGCGGGGCCCATCCCCGCCGAGGCCCGCATCCGCCTCTACCGGGTGGAGGATCCCGACGCCTTCCTGAAGAAAATCATCCTGGACCGCGGCAACGCCGTGGCCGAAGGCGCCCGGGGCGCCCAGGATCCCCTCGACGTGCTGCGGGAGGCGGTGCTCTGGGGCGGTCGGCGGGCCTTCGTGACGGTCCACCGCACCGCCAGCCAGGTGCTGCGCGACGCGGCCAAGCAGACCGACCGGCTCACCTCCGCCCGCACCAGTCCCGGCAGGGTCCGGGAGGGTTCCGCGCTGCCGCTGGAAGGTCAGCCGGGCATCACCTTCGTCACTGAGATCGTGCCCAGGATCAAGGAGGACATCACCGGCAAGCGGGGCCATGAAGACGACGAATCCGGCGACGACGGGTTCCTCAGCCGCGTGGAGCTGCCGGCCCAGGCCGCGGGCCTCTACCTGGTGGAAGTGCTGCGCGGCAGCGACGCGGCCTACGTGCCTTGGCTCGTGACGGACCTCGCCCTGCTCTCCGAACAGGATGGCGGGCGCCTCCGCCTGCAGGCGGTGGATGCCCGCGACGGCTCGCCCCGGGCGGGTGTCGCCGGCCAGCTGCTGGAAGGCGCCAAGGCCCAGGCGCTGACCTTCGACGGCGCCGGCCGGGCTGAATCGCCCGCCGCGCCCGGCGTGCGGCGGGTGGTGGTGGCCCGGAGCGGCGCCAGCTTCGCCATCCTCGCCAGCGAAGGGCAGAGCGCGGCCGCGGTGCGCCAGCGGCTCTACGCCTTCACGGAGCGGCCCCTCTACCGCCCCGGCCAGGAGGTGTTCGTGAAGGCCATCCTCCGGCGCGTGGAGGATGGCGAGAACCGCGTGGCCAGCGGGACCCAGGCGCTACCTTTCACCGTGCTCGATCCCGAGGACACGAAGGTCACCGAGGGCCAGGCGAAGCTGCTGAACGCCGAAACCGGCACGTACGCCGCGCAGTTCAATCTGCCGGGCGCGGGCCGCCTGGGCCTTTACCGGGTGGTGTTCCAGGGGCCCCAGGGGCCGGGCCAGGCGGAGTTCAAGGTCGAGCAGTTCGTGAAGCCCGCCTTCGAGGTGAAGGTGACCACCGAGAAGACCAAGGTGGGTCTGGGCGACGCGCTGAATTTCCACGCGAACGCCCGCTACTTCTACGGCGCCGCGGTGCGGGGCGCCAAGGCCGACTGGTTCCTCTACAAGGTGGTGCCGCCCAAGGCCCGCTGGATCTGGGATGACGAGGACTCCGGCCCGGCCCCGGAGCTGATGGAAAGCGGCCAGCTGGACCTGGACGACGAGGGTCAGGCCGATCTGCCCGTCTTCAAGGCCGAAAGCGACGGGCTGTGGCGCATGGTCGTGAAGGTGGCCGATGCCTCGGGCCAGCGCAACAGCGGCCAGGCCCAGGTGCGCGCCGCCGCGGGAGACATGGTGCTGATGATCGCCGCCGACCGGCAGGTGGCCCTGCCCGGGAAGCCTTTCCAGGTGACGGCGCGGGCCCTCGACCTCGACGGGAAGGAGGTTCCGGGCGTGGCCATCGGCCTCCGGGCGGCCCGTATCGTGGCCCAGAAGGACAGCGCCTGGTGGTGGTCCCGTCCCAACGCCCTCAAGCCCGGCGAGACCGTGGCCTCGGCCCCGGGCCCCCAGGCCATGCTGACCATTCCCGAAGGCGGGGCCTTCCTGCTGGTGGCCGAGGCGAAGGACTCGAAAGGCAGGCCCGTGACGGCCCAGCGCCAGATCACCGTGGCCGCCGAAGGGACGCCCCTGCCGGCCGTGCCGGATCTCCGCGCCGCGGCGGACAAGCCCGAATACCAGCCCGGCGACACCGCCCGAGTGCTCGTGCAGCTGCCCCGGCCCAAGCTCACGCTGCACTGGGCCCTCGAGCACGAAGTCCTGGGCCAGCGGCAGACGCGCCTGGTGCAGGGCACCACCGCCCTGGTGGACATCCCCGTGACCGCGGCCATGCAGCCCAACGTGTGGGCCGTGTTCGAGATCGTGGCGGAGGGCCGCCGCCAGATGGTGGAAGTGCCCCTCCGCGTGCCGAAGCGGGACCGCCGCCTGCAGGTGGCGGTGACCACGGACAAGGAGCGGTACCAGCCCGGCCAGCCCATGAAGGTGTCCGTGGAAGTGAAGGATGCCACCGGACGCCCGACGCCAGCCGACCTCAGCGTGGGCGTGGTGGACGAGGCCATCTACGCCCTGAGCCAGGAGCTGCACCCGGATCCCGTGCGCTTCTTCCACCCCACGCGCCGTCACGGCGTGCTGCGCTCGGGCTCCACCGATTGGAGCTTCCACGACTTGCTGCGCCGGCAGCGGCCCGTGTGGAGCCTCAAGCAGACGAAGCGCGGCGAGTTCAAGGCCGATGACGACGACAAGGTGCGCCAGAACTTCAAGGACACGGCCCACTGGGCGCCCTTCGTGGCCGCGGGCCGCGACGGGAAAGCCAGCGTGGACCTGGTGCTGCCGGACAACCTCACCGCCTGGCGTGCCACCGCCACGGCGGTGACGGCCGACACGAAGGTGGGCGTGGGACGGGCTTCCAAGCCCGCCTCCAAGCCCCTGCAGGTGGCCCTCACCCTGCCGCGCACCCTCAGCGTGGGCGAGGAGGCCCGGGCCATCGCCCTGGTGCGCAACCTCTCGGGCCAGCCCATCCAGGGGAAGGTCCGCCTCGAGGTGCAGAACGGGCGCCTCGCGGGTTCGCCCGAGGGCGCCTTCAATCTGCCGGACCAGGGCGAGTTCCGCTTCGCCCTGCCGCTCTTCTCCGACAAGACCGGACCCCTCACGGTGACGGCCCGTGTCGAGGGCGGCGGCCTGAAGGACGCCGAGCGCCAACGCATCACCGTGCTCGACCAGTTGGTGCCGGCCTCCATGTCCGGCTCCGTGGTGCTGGACGGCGGGGCCCAGACCTTCACGGTCCCCGTGCCGCCCGGCGCCAAGGGCGAGGCGAGCCTGGTGCTCACGCCCGTGGGCAACCTCGAACACCTGGCGGCGCCTTCGCTGCCCTACCTCATCGGGTATCCGTACGGCTGCGTGGAGCAGACCCTATCGAGCTTCGTGCCCAACCTGCTGGTGGCCGACCTGGTGAAGCAGGGCGCCATGCCCGACCTGGATTGGAAGAAGCTCACGGACCTGGACCGCAACATCCGCAACGGCGTGTTCAAGGTCTACGGCTATCAGCAGCCCAACGGCGGCTGGGGCTGGTACGCGCCCGGGGACTTCGGCCTGGACGCCAATCCCCACACCACGGGCTACGCCATTCAGAGTTTCGCGACCATGAAGCGCCTGGGCTACGCCGTGGACGAGGGCGTCTACCGCCGCGGCCGCCAGGCCGCCATGAGCCTGTTCCAGCAGGTGGCCCGCCAAGCCGACCAGGCCTCCGGCCAGGGCGGCCTGGGCCGCAGCGCGGACCCCCAGGCCGACGCGGCCTTCCTGCTCCTGTCGCTGGCCCAGACGGGAGAACCCGTCGCGGGGCTGGTGGACAGCGCCGCGGACAAGGTGC
The DNA here is from genome assembly GCA_017859995.1 of Holophagaceae bacterium. Classification (GTDB taxonomy): domain Bacteria; phylum Acidobacteriota; class Holophagae; order Holophagales; family Holophagaceae; genus Geothrix. The sequence goes on from JAFJUR010000058.1 coordinate 13,024, forward strand.
TGAAGGGCGCCTGGAGTGGCAACCACGTGCTGGCCATGACGGCCCTCGCGGCCGCCCAGGTCCGGCATCCCAAAGCTGCGGCCCTGGCCGAGCGGCTGGAGCAGCGCGCGGTGCTGAAGGGCGGACTGGCCCGCTGGGAGGGCCGCCGGGAGGACTGGTGGAGCTACGCCTCGGGCGACGTGGTGCCCACGGTGATGGCCCTGAAGGCCCTCTGCCTGGCACGGCCGCAGTCCCCGCTGATCCGCCAGGGGGAGACCTTCCTCGCCTCCGAGTACCGCGGCTACGGCTGGTATTCCACCTGGAGCACCTCGCAGATCGTGGAGCTGCTCCCCTACCTCATGAAGACCCGCAAGCTGGACTGGGGGCCCCTGGCCATCCAGGCGGCGGTGCAGGGCGGTCCCTCCTTCGAGTTCAAGGAGCGGCCCGAGGCGCGGCGCTGGAATGCCCGGGAACCCCGGGCCGGCGGCCACCTGATGACGGAGCCGAAACCCGTGACGGTCACGGCCAGCGGCCGGGGCCTGTTGGTCTGGACCTACGCTTACCAGGTGCCCGGCAGCGCGGCGGGCGTGGCCAAGGCCGACGCCTCCTCGGCGCTCCGCCTGTCGGTGACCCGCCATCTGTGGAAGCTGCGGACGCCCCAGGAGACGGGCAATGCCCGCCAGGGCTGGATCCGCCAGCCCTGGACCGGAACCCTGAAGGCCGGCGACGAGGCCTGGATGGAGGTGCAGTTCCGCACCGACCGCGACGCGGACTACGTGATGCTCGAGGTGCCCATTCCGGGTGGGCTCAACCCCACCGTGAAGCTCGAGGGCTTCGTGCTCGAGGGCAAGGCTTTCACGGAGGAGGGCAGTTCCGATGTCTGGACGAAGCCCCGCGTCGAAGTCCATTCGGACAAGGTGACCTTCCTGTTCCACCGCACCTGGAGCTGGAGCACCCACACCGTGCGCATCCTGCTCCGCGCCGGCATGGCGGGCACCTACCGGCTGCGCCCGGCGAA
>JAFJUR010000059.1 GCA_017859995.1 Holophagaceae bacterium
AGAGTCGATAGACCACAGCCCGCCCGATCTTACTGAACCTAGGCCCGCAGCCTTTTACGCGCCAATCCGCCAAGGTGGCCCAGCAGATTTGCAGGTAAGAGGCGGCTTCTCTAGCCCGTAGGTAGGTTCCAGGTGGTGGCAAGGCGCCTTGAGCTACGCTGCTATCGGCCATTGGAGATCTCCTTCTTGCAGAGGTGCCACAGGGCTTGGTCTGCCATGAATCGCCGGAGCGGTCTTTCACCGATGAATGCGCTCTTAACACGACCATTCGTGGAATGCTCCCAGCGTCCTTCGAGCTGGTTCGTTCGGACGTATTTACGGACGGTTCGGAGGGAAACGCCAAGAATTTCCCCCGCCTCAATTGCGTTGAATTCCGGCTGTTGCTGGACCCCTCGCTCTGCGAGAGCCCGATCAAAGGAGGCCTGGAGTTCAACCAGGAATGAGCCGAGGTCCCGTGAAAGGACGAACTGGAGGCTCCCCTGGATTGGGCTTGGATAAACCACACCGGGAAGGTAACCCGAGAGGACGAGACGGTACAGCTGGGAGGGGTAGATCCCGAGGAGTTGCGCAGCTTCCTCCTTGCTGTAGCGAGCCTTCAGGACCAAGCCCTTCTTGCTTGCAGCCTCCTTTACGGCGGCCGTCGCGTTCGGTGAAGGGCGCCCTACCCGGCGCTGGTCGTCTACCAGGTAGGCCCGTTCCAGGAAGCGGGCAAGGGACTCAGCCGGAACAGAATGAATCCGTGGGGGGCTGGGTGGACGCAGAGGCCGATAAACGACTTCCAGATATCCGGCCTTAGCCCACTTGGGGAGGTTTCGAGGCTCCGTGGCCAGAATGGTTGAAGCCTCCACCGGGGAATATTCAGGTTTGGAGGGAAGCCCGGCTATAGATAGGACTTCACGTAGGTCCAGCTTGGACATTGGAACCTCAATCTTTGGAGGTCCGACGCGCCGCTCACTCAACGCCGGGAGCTCCAGTTGTGGGGGTTCGCCTTGCTGGGGGGTGGAAGCCGGGGGGATACTATCAAGGCATCCATGCCGCAAGGCTTTGGAGCGGGGCCCCCGCGCTGATGTTGTCCGCCAAGACTCGGCATCATCGCGGGGGTCAATTCTGTTTGGTTGGGATTGGTTGGGCCTCATCCGGTTTGATGGGTGTGGACTGCTATCCCTCAGGATGGGCGGGGATGCCGCAAGGGTTCAACACCCAAAATGCTATAAACAAGGCATTTGGGAGCATAATGGTTGGACCCTTTTTTGGCGCATCTTATGAACCGCCTATCCCATGGAAATCAATGGAATGCACCGCTGAGGGGTCTGCCTCATCCGCGAGGACATTCCCGAAAAATATAGAGAAATTTCTAGGACGGACTTGGGTATCGATCTGTGGCGATGATTCGATGTCGCCTAGTTCGTCTTGCTTTTGACCACGCTGGCGATTGTCTTAGGGTCTAACCCTGTGGCTTCAGCAATGGCGCGGTAGGAGAGCCCCTTCGCCCGTAACCGTAGGATTCTGGGAGTGACCTTGGAGGTTTTCTCAGATGGGCCCTTGCTCCGGCCAATGGCCCGGCCTTCTTCCTTTGCCTCACGCATGCCAGTCTGGATCAAGAGAGGCTTCCAGGCCTGCCGAGAGCGAACCTGTTCCGCCGCCGATGCCGCCCACTTCTGGCCTTCGGTCGTGCTCCAATCAAACAACCCACCCGTCATTGAGAGGATTGGGATATGTAGACGGGCCAGCCGGTCCAACCCTTCGAAGAGAAACATTTGTTGGCGAAGAAATCGCGGGTTGGTCAGGAAATCTAGCCCGCCCACGTTGAGCCAGCGCATAGTGTCGGACCAAACATCGGTGGTGGTTACTAAGATGGCTTCGATTTTTCGCCTCTTGGCCAATGCGAAAACCTTCTTCTGTTCGGAGGTTCCATGCGGTTCCTCGTTCATGACTGCGACGATTTCAAAGCCTTGCGCCTTGGCCCAGGCGCGAAGATCGCGCTCCTGAATCCGGAGTGAGGACGGGTCCTTTTTGGATGCCCGGCAGTAGATGGCTGCCCGCCGTATTTCCTTGGGAGTGCTCTCCATCTCAGGCAATGCCTTCCGCAATCTTGAGGCCGATGGCCTCGGATGCCGCCCGAAGGGGATCGTTCGCAATATGGGCGTAGCGTTGCGTTGTGGACGCTTGAGTGTGGCCAAGCAAGGCGCCGATAACCGGCAACCCCAGGTGAGTCGCGGCTCCCACACTGGCGAAGCTATGCCGGAGGTCATGGATTCGGAGGTCTTCGATATAGACTTCGCCTTGAGTCGTTATGGTGATGGCTTCCTTGATCCGGTTCCAAGGCTTGGCCAGGTTTACCAGGGGTGCGCCCCGCTTCGCGCCCACGATGACATAGGGGTTTCCCAGCTCACGCTGGAGCCCACGAAGCACCTCCAGCGCGGGCCCATTAAGGTAGATGCTTTTTGCGCCTGTTTTTGAATCAGGGAGGCGGATCGTCGCGCCGTCCATATCCACGAATTCCCAGCGAAGACCCAGGATCTCTCCCAGCCGCGCTCCTGTGAAGAGGAGGAGCCGGATGGCCGCAACGGCATAGGGCCCGGCAAGCTGGTTCGATTCGGCTGAGCGCAGCTCATCGCCCAAGGCCTTGAGTTCCTCTGGGCCCAGGAATCGCTCCCGTTTCCGCTCTTTGAATCGGGTTTGGGTCGGGCATGGGTTGGAGTTCATCGGTCGCAGGCCCCAGGTGCAGGCCAGATTGAGCATCTTGGAGAGCACGCTCATAACCCGATTGGCGAGGAAGGGAGTCTTCTTCAAGCCTTGATGCAGGCGCGCAACTTCCGCGGTGGTTATGTCCCGAACGGGCATTGTCCCAAGCATCGGACGAATGTGGATGGCGATGAGCCGTTTATAGGCCTTTGCGGTCTGAGGCTTCAAGTGAGCGTCCACATGCTCTTCAATGAAGCGGTCGCATAGCTCGGCAAGGGTAAGGGCTTGACGTGCGGAACGGCGTTGGTCGCTGGGGTCTTCGCCTCGGGCCACGGCCCCGAAGGCATCCACGGCGAGACGCCGGGCCTCCTCTGGGGTGATTCGACCGTAGCGGCCCAGGGTCAACCAGCGCTGTTGGTTCTTGGCCCTGTATTTGGCGACGAAGGTTTTCACTCCCTTTGGCGTTACCTGGAGCCCGAAACCTGGGAGCTCGGAATCCCAGATGGTGAACTTCGTCCCAGCCGCCCCAATGGCATCCACGGCCCTCTTGGTGAGCTTCCGTTTCCCTGTGCTGATTGTGCGCTGTCCATCGCTTGCCGCGCCTTTGACTGGTCCCATCCTGATCCCCCGGCCTACTTCTGGCCTACCACTGGCCTACCATTTTGGGGGATTTCAAACGATAATGATAGATGTCGGATCTTGACAAAATTCATGTAAATCAACGAATAAAGATATGGATCAATCTTCGCCAATCTGCGAACACGAGACTGTTAATCACTAGGTCGGGGGTTCAAATCCCTCCTCCGGAGCCAGCAACAACAAGCACTTACGGCCACCCATGTTGGTGGCCGTTTTGTTGTGGTCAATCAACCGTCAAACACACAATCAATTCGAGGTCCCATGAATGTTGAAATGGGGCGTGACCCTCTCCTCCTTTCGCACCGTTCCATCTCTCTCCTGTAGTACCAACATCAACCTCGGCAACCTCGGCATATGGTCGCAATGACCCATCGTTGCTGGCTCCAAGGCTGCCGACCTTCTGCAGAGGTTTGCCTAGGTTGCGGAGGATGGTCTGCAGACGAGTGAACATTCTTGCGAAGGGCATGTCCCAGAGATTTCAGGTTGTATTGTCGTGCCTGTTGATGGCCCCTGGAGTGGCTCCGGGGAACCACCATTCCTGCTCAGCCGACTTGGAATGGGTACCGCATTGGGTAAGCATTGAGCAGATGATTCGGCGCGGGATGACCGTCTTGTGACAGTCTGAAGTGTCAATCAATTACTAATTTGAACCAATTTTAGTAATTCCTGGACACCCTGGCTATCGCAGCCTATGCTACTAGCTAGTTACTAATTGGAACCAATTTTAGTAGGTGAACCAGTGAAGCTTCCTCATGTGCCAAAAACAATAGGCCAAATATTAGCAACTCTTAGGCCTGAAAATATTCCCCAGGTCTTCGAACTCCAACCAGGGCCGCTGGTAAATGATGCCTACCTGCACTGGGATGAGTTGAGGCACAGAATACCCCCTGAGGGCTTAGACCACGAAGAGTGGTGGTTGGGCCTGAGGTGGGCGCGCCAGGCCCTCCTCAGAACCCTGCCTCTATTGGACAAGAACGGCCAACCATTCACTTTTGGATCTCCAGAACCCGTCCAGATTGACCTTCATCACATCGATCAGGATGCGGCAGGGAAAATTCGGTCGACCTCATCCCTGAGTACCCCTGCGCACGGGAACGAATTCTTGCTGCGTTCATTAATCGAGGAAGCCATTACCTCAAGCCAACTTGAGGGAGCTTCGACTACTCGTCGGGTGGCCGCGGCAATGCTCAGAGAAGGTAGGGCACCAAGAGATCGTAGTGAGCAGATGATCTTTAACAATTACCTGGCAATGAGAGCGATTCGAGAATTCAAAGATGAGGAACTGACCCCAGCGCGGCTCCTTGAAATTCACCGAATGGTGACCGAGAACACCCTAGATGATCCAACCGATGTAGGGAAGCTTCGGCAGGCAGACGATATTCGTGTGGTGAACACCGAAGATGGTACGACACTCCATCAACCGCCGCCGTTCAAAGAACTGCCTGAACGTCTCGAAAGGATATGTGCATTCGCCAATGCGGGAGAAGACCAAAAACCCTTTGTGCACCCAGTCCTAAGGGCGATCCTGCTGCATTTCATGATTGGTTACGATCATCCATTCGCAGACGGGAACGGTCGTACTGCGCGGGCAGTTTTCTATTGGTTGATGCTCCGTAGTGGGTATTGGCTGGCTGAGTTCATTTCGATCTCGCAGATCCTACGAAAAGCTCCTGCACAATATGGACGGGCCTACTTATTCACGGAATCTGATAGTGGGGATACCACCTATTTCTTGATTCACCAGTTAGCGACAATCCGAAAGGCAATTGCGAGTCTTCACGACTACCTCGCTCGGAAAGCAAAGGAACAACGAAACACAGAGCGGTTAATTGCTGAGTCGAATGCCCTGAAGAACCGTCTTAACTATCGCCAAAAGGCACTATTAACACACGCACTAAAACACCCGGGCGCAAGCTATCGCGTTGAGGGGCACCAAAAAACTCATTCGGTGGTCTATCAAACGGCACGAGCAGACCTCTTGACCTTGGTTGAGCTGGGTCTGCTAGACAAAGTAAAGGAGGGAAGGGCTTACGTATTTATTGCGCCGGAAGACTTGGCGCGTCGTGTGGCAGGAATCGGGAAATAGGGTGAGCTTCTGGAAAACCCAGGAATTCATTTTTGGGATTTTTCATCAGAGAAAGGGAGATTCGAGATGAACTCGACTGCAGCTAGCCCTCGAGGGTTCCCAAGAGAGACAACAGTGCGACTCACACGATTTCTATCCCCCAACAACCTACGAAGGACTGTCTCTGAGATCTCTTTGGCCAGTTTGGGCATGTCAGCGATTCCGGAGAACGCAGGTTGCAGAGGTTGCCTGGGATGAAATGCTCCGGTTGGAGGTAATCGGTTTCACTCCTAACAACCTTTGAGGGGATTCCTAGCGAGTCAATCAATGATCAAACAAAAACAGTGCATATTTGCCTCTACCGAGTAATCAAATAAGCATAACGATACCAAAATCAATCAACATGTGTTTGACTAGCATTCGATATACCTTCTATTGATTTACTGTCAATCACTAGGTCGGGGGTTCAAATCCCTCCTCCGGAGCCAGCCAAAACAAGTACCTCGGCCACCTTGACCCGGTGGCCTTTTTTTGGGCCAAGCACGGGTCCATGATCCGTCTGAGTCCCTCGCCTCTGGAACCCGGCAGAGTCGGATTTCGGATGCGGGCGATGAGCGCACGGCTGGCACGATGGCTGGGCCCTCGTGTCGCGGTGAAATCAGCGGGACGGAGTCTCATTCTTGCGGATGGTGGGCCCTTCCTAGACCGGCGTAGACTGGGCCACGGACTTCCGGTCGACCCATCCACAAATGGATGACGGATGCCTGGCGACCGGACTGCCGGACGGAGGAATCCCGGTGAGACAGAGGACGCGGGCATTCAGGTCCCTGGGGCCTAAGAATCAGCCCCAGAGGGGGGGCTGACCATGCAGACGTCCACCTTGCGAGCCGTCATCGACAGTGTCCATGCCCCGGTGTTCGCTGTGGATCGCCAGTACCGCTACATCATCTTCAACCGGGAACACGCGGCCTCCATGAAGGCGCTCTATGGCGTGGAGATTGACGTCGGGCAGAGCCTGCTCGAATGCATGTCCGTGCCGGAGGACCGGAGGACGGCCCAGGCCAACCTAGACCGAGCCCTTCGCGGGGAAAGGTTCACCGAGGAGTCGTATTCGGGAGAGGGGCTCCGATCCCGGCAGTACTTCCAGGTTTCCCACAGCCCCATCCGGTCGGAACAGGAGGAGATCGTCGGGGTGGCGATGGTGGCACAGGAGATCACCAAGCGAAAGCGGGCCGAGGAGGTGCTGCGCGAGAGCGAGGTCATGTACCGCTCGCTGGTCAATGCGATGGCTGAAGGGGTCATGCTTCAGGGCGTCGACGGGGTGATCACCGCGATCAATCCGGCGGCCATGCGGATCGAAGGTCGCAGCAGCGCGGACCTCCTGGGCCGACGTACCGTCGATCTGACCTGGGATGCGGTGCGAGCGGATGGCACCCGGTTCCCCGGGGATTGCCACCCGGCCATGATCACGCTGCGCACTGGCGAACCACAGCGCGACGTGGTGATGGGCCTCCGCCGGCCAGACGGATCCCAGGCCTGGATCTCCATCAATTCCGAGCCGCTGGTTGCTGAGGCGGGCACCAGCCCCTTCGGCGTCGTGACGACCTTCCACGACATCACCGATCAGCGGCGCATGGAGGCCGCGCTCCACGAAAGGGTCCGGCACTCCCAGAGCCTGCTTCGACTCTCCAGGCGTCTGGAGCGCGCCCAGACCTACCACGAGGTGCTGAAGAGCGCCCAGGACGAGGTGCGCGACATCCTGGGCTACCAGAATCTCTGGGTGTATCTGCTGTCAGAGGATGGCAAGTCCTTCAAGTCCCTGAGCGCGGAAGGGACCATGTCGGACACGGTCATGTCCGAGGGAGGCACTGCCACCCTCTGGATCGAAGGTGACCGGATGCTCGAAGAGATCGTGAGGGCGACCGGGGTTGTGGTGGTCGAGGATGCGCGGACCGACCCGAGGGTGGACCCGGAGATCGTGGCCCGCCTCGACAACCGCACCCTTGTGAACGTGCCGGTCATGCTGTCCGACCGGCGGATGGGTTCCATCGGCACTGGCACCTTCGGGGCCGAGGGTGTGCGCGTTCCCACCCCGGAGGAGGAAGATTTCCTCCTGGCTCTGGCCAGCCACATGGCGGTGGTGTTGGACCGGATCCAGCTTCTGGACCAGCGCAGGCAGCAGGAGGCGTTGCTGCACCGCCTGAACCGGGAGCTGCGGGCCGTCAGCGACTGCAACCAGGTTCTCATGCGGGCGGAGAACGAGCAGACCCTCCTGGACGACATCTGCCGAATCATCTGCGAGGAGGCGGGCTACCGCATGGCCTGGGTCGGTTTTTCCGAAGCGGATGCCGGAAAGACCATCCGGGTCGTGGCCCGGGCCGGGGAGGATTCGGGCTATCTGGAACAGGCCGGGATCACCTGGGCCGACACGGAGCGGGGCCGCGGGCCGAGCGGCCGGGCCCTCCGGAACGGCGAGACTGCCTGCATCCGCGATTTCGCAACGGATCCCTCCGCCGCGCCGTGGCGGGCACTGGCCTCGCAGCGGGGCTACCGCTCGAGCATCTCTCTTCCCCTGAAGGATGAGGGCAGCGCGACCTTCGGAGTCCTGACCATCTACTCGAGTGAAGCGGACGCATTCACGCCCGAGGAGACCCGCCTTCTCGAAGAGCTCGCCGGCGACCTGGCCTTCGGCATCATGGTCCTTCGCGCCCGCATCAAGCGCCATGAGGCCGAGGCGGCCCTGCGGGAGGCCTCGAGCTATTCCCGCAACCTCATCGAGACCAGCCTGGATCCGCTGGTGACGATCGACATCGACGGGACGATCACCGATGTCAACAGGGCGACGGAACAAGTCACCGGCGTGAATCGGAGGACCTTGATCGGCAGCGACTTCGCCGACTACTTTACCGATCCGGACATGGCCCGCGCGGGCTACCGGAAGGTGTTCACCGACGGCTTCGTCATCGACTACCCGCTCGCGATCCGGAACGTGTCCGGCGCCGTTTTCGATGTGCTCTACAACGCTTCGGTCTACCGGAACGAGGGCGGCGAGGTCCTCGGCGTGTTCGCCGCCGCCCGGGACATCACCAAGCGCAAACAGGCGGAAATGGAACGGGAGCAGTTCCACAAGTTCTTCATCACCTCCGCCGACCTGATGTGCATCGCCGATGCGAGCGGGACGTTCGTGAAGACGAATCCATCCTGCCGGGAAACCCTCGGCTACACCGAGGCCGAGTTCCTCTCCAGGCCCTTCGTCGATTTCGTCCTGCCGGAGGACCGGCAGAGGACTCTGGAAGAGGTGGCGCGGCAGCAGGCGCGGGGAACCTCGCTTGACTTCGAGAACCGCTACCTCTGCAAGGATGGTTCAGTCAAATGGCTCTCCTGGCGGGCAATCTATGACCGGGAAGAGGGCCTCACCTACGCCGCCGCCCGGGACATCACCGAACACCGGCGCGCAGAGGAGGAGGTCAAGGCCAGGGAACAGGAATTCCGGAGCCTCGCGGAGAACTCGCCGGACGACATTCTGCGCTTCGACCGGGAAGGCCGTCTCATCTACGCCAATCACCAGTCGAGGCCGCCCGCGGGGGCTCCGCCAGTGGAAGCGTCTCCGGGAGGGTTCCCCGGAATCGACCCTGAGGAACGGGAGCGGTTCTTCGCCACCTTGCGGCGAGTCATCGACAGTGGCGAAGTGGCGGATCTGGAGACGCGGGTTCCAGGCGCGGCAGGCACCGTGCAAACCCGGAGCATCCGGTTCACTGCCGAGCGGGACCGTGACGGCCAGGTCGTGGGCGCCCTGGCGTTCGGCCGGGACATCACCGAGAAGGCCAGGCTCGAAGAGCAGCTGAGGCAGTCTCAGAAAATGGAAGCCATCGGCCAGCTGGCGGGAGGCGTGGCCCACGACTTCAACAACATCCTCACGGCGATCATGGGGTTCAGCAACCTCGCGAGGATGAAGATGGCCCATGACGACCCGCTGCGGCCGCTCATCGACCAAATCCTGGCCTCCTCCGACCGGGCGGCCCATCTGACCAAGGGCCTCCTGGCCTTCAGCAGGAAGCAGGTCATCCAGCCCAAGCCGGCGGATCTGAATGCCATCGTGAAGAGCGTCGACCGGCTGCTCGCGCGCCTGATCGGGGAAGACATCGAACTCAATACCGAGTTGACGGGAGAATCCCTGATCCTGATGGTCGATGTGGGTCAGATCGAGCAGGTCCTCATGAACCTGGCCACCAACGCCCGGGATGCCATGCCGAAAGGCGGCACGCTGACCATCTCCACCGAGGCGCGGGAGCTCGGGGCGGATTTCGTCCACGCGCATGGCTTCGGCAAGGCCGGGCGGTACGCCGTTGTCACGGTTTCGGACAACGGCGTGGGCATGAGCGAGGCGATTCGGGAAAAGATCTTCGATCCCTTCTTCACCACCAAGGAACAGGGGAAAGGCACCGGCCTGGGCCTTTCCATCGTGTACGGCATCGTCAAGCAGCATGAAGGGGCGATCAACGTGTACAGCGAGCCAGGGAAGGGGACCACCTTCAGGATCTACCTCCCCCTCGTCGCGATTCCGGTGGAGACGGAGCGTCCCGAGCAGGGGACGCCACCGCAGGGGGGCACGGAAACCATCCTGCTGGCCGAGGACGACCAGGGCGTGCGGACCCTGACCACCACCTACCTCCGGGAGTTCGGGTACCGCGTCATCGAAGCGGTGGATGGCCGGGACGCGGTGGAGACCTACACCGAGCATGCGGGGGAGATCGACCTGCTGATCCTTGATGTCATCATGCCGAAGATGAGCGGCAAGGATGCCTTTGATGCCATCAGGGCCCAGCATCCGGAAGCGAAGGCCCTCTTCATCAGCGGCTACACGGCGGACGCGCTCCACCGCAAAGGCATCTTCGAAGAGGGGATCCAGTTCCTCGCGAAGCCCATGAGCCCCTTCGAGCTGCTCAAGAAGGTCAGGAGCCTCCTGGACGAGGGGCGGAACCCCCTGCCCGCGCGTCCCTGATGGCTCAGGCCTGTCCCTCCTGACGCGGTGGTGGCGCGAGGAGATCCTCCAGGAAGAAGGCCGCGAGCTCGGCCCGGCCTTCCAGGTCCGCCTTGCGGTAGATGCCCTGGGCCTGCTGGCGCACGGTGGCCTCCCGGGTCTGCCTCAAGGCGGCGATGTCGCGGGTGGACAGCCCCTTGAGCAGGAGCAGGGCGACGTCCCGCTCGGCGGGGCTCAGGTCCCACCGCCCGAACTGCTGGTCGATGGCCCCGGAAAGCCCCCTCAGAAGTTCCGAGGCCTCCGACCGCCACCGTTCCGCGTTGGCCTGGGACCGCGCCAGGTCCCTGCGCAGCCGCAGCACCTCGCCCTTCTGGCGACGCAGCTTGGACAGCACCCACGCCGCGGTCAGGAGGGCCATCAGGGCCGCGAGGCTCTCCACCACCAGATGGGCGGCGCCGACCTGGCGCAGCGCCCGATCGGTGATCAGGTCCAGGGCGAGCAGGGCGGTGATGCCCAGCAGCGCCAGGGCGAACCCCAGCTGGGGACGCCATCCGCCAGACGATGGAGGTGGAGGGGAAACCTCAGGAGGCACAGGCAGTTCCTTCGGTCGGACAGATGTTGGATGGCGTGCGCCTGGGAAGGTCCGACCCTTCATCCACAGGAGGCTAGCATGTCCGAGCATTCCACCGACCCCACCCCGCCGGAGGCGCACCCGTCCCGGCCGCTGGTGTGGGATCTGCCCACGCGCCTCTTCCACTGGACCTTCGCCGGGCTGTTCGCCGCCGCCTTCCTGGTGGCGCTGCTGAGTTCCGAGCACAGCCGGATCTTCCTCCTCCACATGCTGGCGGGGCTGGTTATGGCCTTCGCCGTGCTGCTCCGGATCGGATGGGGGCTCGTGGGTTCGCGCCCGTCCCGGTTCAGTGCCTTCCTCTACCGGCCGATGGATCTGGCGCGCTACCTCCGGGCGGCCTTCGAAGGGCGGGACCAGCCGACCCCTGGGCACAACCCGGCCGCGAGCTATGCGGTCTACGCCATGCTGCTGCTGCCGCTGGGCCTGGTGGCCACCGGGCTCCTGAAGACCTCGGGTCAGGACTGGGCCGAGGAGCTGCACGGCGCCCTGGCCTATGGCCTCCTGGCCGTGGTGGTTCTCCACCTCGCGGGCCTGGCCTGGCACAGCCGGCGCCACCGGGACCGCATCGCCCTGGCCATGGTCGATGGGCGCCGGTCCGTCGCCGGTTTCGCAGGCCTGCCCTCGCACCGGATCTGGGCCGGGGCCCTGTTCCTCGTGCTCATGGGAGGCTGGGGCTTCTCCCTGGCGAGAGGCTTCGACCCCGTGGCACGGCAGGTCGCGCTCCCCTTCCTGGGCGTCACGCTTCCCCTGGATGACGGCGGCGATTCGAAGGAGAAGGGCGGCCATCGGGGTGAGCCCCGCGAGCATGGGCACCACGACGATGACTGAGGTGGCGGGTCCTGGGAACGAGTCTCCGTCGGCGCGGGCCTTCCGCTAGACTGGAGGCCCCCCGGAGGCCCCATGAGGATCCCACGCACCTGCGGAACCGCCCTGGCGCTGGCGCTGCCGCTCCTCCTGTCGGCGCAGACGCCGGCTCCGACAACCACCAAGCCCGCTCCGCGGAAGGCCGGCAAGGCCTCTGTAAAACCGAAGGGACCCCAGATGATCACGACCGAATCCGGCCTGAAGTACGTGGACACCCAGGTGGGCACGGGGCCCTCGCCGCTGAAGGGCCAGCAGTGCCTGGTGCACTACACCGGCTGGCTCTCCGCCAAGGGCGAGCGGGGCAAGAAGTTCGACAGCTCGGTGGGCGGCGAGCCCCTGGCGATTCCCATCGGCGTGGGCCGGGTGATCAAGGGCTGGGACGAGGGCGTGCTGACCATGAAGGTCGGCGGCAAGCGCACCCTCCACATCCCCGCGAGCCTGGGCTATGGCGCCCGGGGCGCCGGGGCGGACATTCCCCCGAACGCCGACCTGATCTTCGACGTCGAACTGATCAGCGTGAAGTAGGCCCGAGGGCCTGCTCAGGACCACGTGAGGGCCTGCGCGAGGTCCGCGCGCAGGTCCCGCACATCCTCGAGGCCCACGGACAGCCGGATGAGGTCGTCGGTGATGCCGGCGCGCCGGCGGGCCTCCGGCGTCATGGAGGCGTGGGTCATGGAGGCCGGATGGGCCACCAGGGATTCCACGCCGCCCAGGCTTTCGGCCAGGGTGAACCAGCGCAGGCGCCGCAGCACGTGGTTCAGCCGTTCCGGGCCGCCCTCCTTCAGCTCGAAGCTGAGCATGGCGCCGAAGCCGCGCTGCTGCCGCTTCGCGAGGTCATGCTGCGGGTGGCTGGGCAGGCCCGGGAAGTGCACCCTGCCCACGGCGGAATGGGCCGCCAGGAATTCCGCCAGTACCTGGGCGGTGGCCTCGTGCTGCCGCATGCGCAAGGGGAGGGTCTTCAGGCCGCGCAGCACCAGGAAGCAGTCGTGGGGCGACTGCGAGGTGCCCAGCAGGTTGTTCACGCTCTGGATCTGCTGGGTGAGGGCCAGGCGGCCGGGCCCCGCCACGACCGCGCCGCCCACCACGTCGCTGTGGCCGTTGAGGTACTTGGTCGTGGAGTGGATGACGAGGTCCGCGCCCAGGGCGAAGGGCCGCTGGAGGTAGGGGGACAGGAACGTGTTGTCCACGGCCACCAGGCAGTCTGGGTTTTGATGACCGAGGGCGGCCACGGCGGCGATGTCCGTGAGGCGCAGCAGCGGGTTCGAGGGCGTCTCGATCCAGATCATCCGCGTGTTGGGCCGCAGGGCCGCCTCCACCGCCGGGAGATCCGCCAGGTCGAGGTAGGAAACCTCCAAGCCGTAGAAGTGCTTGGCGTGTTCCAGCAGGCGGAAGGTGCCGCCGTAGCAGTCCACCGTGCAGATGAGGTGGCTGCCGTGCTCCAGCAGGTTCAGGGCCACCAGGATGGCGCTCATGCCGGTGCTGGTGCAGGTGGCGCCGTGGCCGCCCTCCAGCAGGGCGAGGGCCTCCTCCAGCGCACTGCGGGTGGGGTTGCCGCTGCGAGTGTAGTCGTAACCGGCGTTGGTGCAGATGTCCTTGAAGGCGAAGGTGGACGAAAGGTAGAGCGGCGGCATCACGGCCCCATAGGCGGGATCGGGCTGCACGCCCCCGTGCACGCACTGCGTGGCCACGCCCGCGTCGGGCACGAGGCCCGGCCGGTGGACCCAGCCGGCCTGACCCTCCCGGGCCGGAGGCTGGATCGTGAAGTGGTAGGCCGGATTGCCGGGCACGTTGGTGTCGAGGTACTGGTCGCTCAAGAGAGCCTCCCTGGAAGGAGGAGCTTCGTCGCTTCATGGCGATCCAAAAAAAACAGAAGGGGCCCGATGGCTCGGGGCCTGCCAAAAAACAGCAGGGGCCCGATGGCTCGGGCCCCTTCGCATGTCAGTGTCTGACACGTCAGCATCTCTCCGCGGAACTCGCGGCAGGAATTGGCACCTTGCTTTCGCAGGTTGCCAAGGTTTCACAGGGCCCGTCCCTCCACCTTTCTGGATATCGCGTGATGAAACTGACAAAGATCATCCCGCAGACGGGCGAACCTGCCAAGCGCGGTGGCTAGATCACGTAGTCGGCACCCTGGGGACGGTCGAGGATGTGGTGGGCCAGATCCAGGTACTGCCGGACCCCGGCCACGGCATCCGCCAGATCCAGGTACTCGGCCTCGGTGTGGGCCACGCGGATGGAGCCCGGCCCGGTCATCACGACGAAGCGGTCGCGCACCAGGTTCCGCAGGGTGTGGGCGTCCGATCCGAAGGGCACCGGGGCCATGGGGAAACCCTCCAGCCGCGGGAACACCTCGGGGTCCCGCTCGAAGAGGACCTCCACTTCCCCGAGCTCGGGCCGCAGGCGCCGCACATCCTCCACGAAGGTGCTGCCCGCCACGGTCCGCGCGAAAAGCCGGGCCTCGGCCTCGTCGGGCACCACGTTGATGGCTCGGCCTGTCTGCAGGGTGCCGAGATTCCACACCTCGGGCCCGAGGATGGGATCCACCCGCCCGGGCAGGCTGCGCAGCTCGCCGATCCAGTCGAACATGGGAAAGGCGGCGTTGCGGCCCTCCTCTGGCGTGCCGCTGTGGGCGGCCCTGCCGTGGCAGCGCAGGCAGAGGTGGGCCGAGCCGCGCTGGCCCGTGGCGAGCACGTTGCCGGTGGGTTCGCCGTTGATGACGCCCCGCAGCTCAGGCAGGCTCTGTTTCAGGTCCAGGGCGATGCGAGCGCCCAGGCTGTCGGTCTCCTCGCCCACCACGCCCAGGAAGGCGAGGTCGCGACGGCCCTCCGCCAGCAGCAGGCGAATGGTTTCCATCATGGTGGCGAGGATCCCCTTGGCGTCGCAGGTGCCGCGGCCCCAGAGGCGGCCGTCCTCGCGACGCGGCGGCAGGTAGGGCGGCACCGTGTCGAGGTGCGTGGTGAAGAGCAGCCTCGGCTGGCCCCAGGTGGCCAGGAGGTTGCAGCGGCCGCCCTCCACGGTCTGCCACAGCACGCGGGCGCCGAGGTTGCGGAACATGGCGGTGAGAAGGGGGATCATCCGGGCCTCAAGGCCCGTGGTGGAATCCACCTGGCAGAGCTGCAGGGTCCACTGGGCGATGCGCTCGGGATCCGGGGCGGGGCAGGTCATGGCGTCCATCCGGCATGGAGGTGGCCCTGGTAGACGGGCTGGACGGGGCCCGACATGAGGATCCGTCCCTGGTCGGTGAAGGCGATGTCGAGGGTTCCCCCTGGCATCGCCACGCGGAGGCGATCGTCCACCAGTCCCAGGCGGCGACAGGCCGCCGCCGCGGCGCAGCTGCTGCTGCCCGACGCGAGGGTATAGCCGGCCCCCCGCTCCCAGATCTCGATGCGGATGCGGCGTCGGTCGAGCACCTCCACCAGCTGCACGTTCACCCGGTTGGGGAAGTCCGGATGGCGCTCGATGCGGGGCCCGAGGCGCTGGGCCTCGGCGGGAGACACCTGCCCGGGAAAGATCACGCAGTGGGGGTTGCCCACGCTGAGGGCCGTGATGGTGATGGGGCCCGTGGGCAGGAAGAGCGGCGTCTCCAGCACCTCCAGGTGGGCGGCCACCGCCGTGAAGGGAATGTCGCCAGCCTTGAAGCTGGGCAGGCCCATGTCCACCTGCACGAGGCTGCCATCACCCTCCAGGAAGCGGACCTCGGCCAAGCCACCGGAGACGTGGATGCGGCAGTCCGGCCCTTGGGTGTGGCCCGCGTCGAGGAGGTAGCGGGCGAAGATGCGCAGCCCGTTGCCGCTCTTCTCTGATTCGCTGCCGTCGGGATTGAAGACGCGCAGGCCGAAGGCCGTCGGATCGTCTGGCACCGGGAGGGGGCCGAAGAGGATGCCGTCGGAGCCGATGCCGCGGTGGCGGTCGCAGAGGGCCTGCACCAGGAGGGCCGTCGGCTCGAACGCGGCCCGGGTGGGATCCAGCACGACGTAGTCGTTGCCCAGCGCGTGGAATTTGGAGAAGGCATAGGTGTGCGGCATGGGGCTGTCCTCGGTGGCGAAAGCTGGCTTCCAGAGGGCGGGGCGGCCCTCGACGGCATCAGCGACAACCCATCCGGCAGATCATGCGAATCCTTCAGCAGTTCAAGCAGGCTATCAGCCGGATGGGCGGACAGCAATCCGGCGGCCCTCCCCTGGAAGGCCGCCGGGCCGGACGGGGTCAGAGGGTGATGCGGGTGCCCAGCACCTGCAGGAACTGGGCGAGCCAGGCGGGATGGGCCGGCCAGGCGGGGGCGGTGACGAGGTTGCCGTCGGTGACGGCGCCGTCGATGGCGATCTCGGCATATTTCCCGCGGGCCACTTCCACCTCGGCGCGGCAGGCGGGATAGGCCGAGCAGGTGCGCCCCTCCAGCACGCCGGCGGCGGCGAGCAGCTGCGCGCCGTGGCAGATGGCGGCCACGGGCTTTTTCGCAGTGAAGAAGTGGCGGACGAGGTCGAGCACCTTCGGGTTGAGGCGGAGGTATTCCGGGGCGCGGCCGCCGGGGATCACCAGGGCGTCGTACTGGTCGCCTTTCACCTCGGCGAAGGTGGCGTTGAGCGTGAAGCGGTGACCGGGTTTCTCGGAATAGGTCTGGTGCCCCTCGAAGTCATGGATGGCCGTGGCGACGGATTCGCCGGCCTTCTTGTCGGGGCAGACGGCGTGGACGGCATGGCCCACGGCCAGGAGGGCCTGGAAGGGCACCATGATTTCGTAGTCCTCTCCGAAATCGCCCACGAGCATGAGGATGCGCTTGCCTGCCATGTCATTCCTCCGGGAAGAGGGCCGGCCGATGGACCGGGCCCGAACCCCACCATGCTAGTCCTCCAGGGAGTCTCCAGGCGTCCGCAGATCAGGCGGTCGTGTCCAGGAGCTGGCCCGGACCACTGGCCCGAAGTTCCTGGCGGGCCCGCGCGGCCATGGCTGCGGCTGCTGTTGCGACGCTGCGGTCCTGGGGCGAAGGGTCGGCCGGGGCCAGGGCCGCCGCCTGGATCTGCTGGGCCTTGGCCAGGGTGGCCGTGGGGGTGTCGGCGACGGTGGCATCGATGGAGACTTCGCCTCCCGTGGCGTAGTTCCGGCCATCGGGCCCCCGGGTGTAGGTGAAGCTGGCGCCGCCACGGGCCAATCCCCCGGCTGCGGCCAGGTGGGCTGCCTCGTGGGCCCGCACCTGCCGGTCCCGGGCGCGCAGGTCGGCCAGGACCCGGGCCTGCGGCGGGTCAGCGACGCTGCTCAGGGACGGGGACGAGGCCCCGGAGACCGGGGAGATGGCCATCCCCCCCAGGATCGCTCTCCGGGGCCGGGAGGCAAGGTCCCGGCCCCGGATCGGATCAGGCCTTCTGGTAGACCTCGGCGCCCTTGGTCACGAAGGTCTCGGCCATTTCTTCCATGCCCTTCTCGAGGGCCTCCTTCTCGGAATAGCCGTGGCTCTCCGCGTACTGGCGCACGTCCTCGGTGATCTTCATGGAGCAGAAGTGCGGCCCGCACATGGAGCAGAAGTGGGCAGACTTGGCGCCCTCCGCGGGCAGGGTCTCGTCGTGGAACTCGCGGGCGGTGTCGGGGTCGAGGGCCAGGTTGAACTGGTCCTCCCAGCGGAACTCGAACCGCGCCTTGCTCATGGCGTTGTCCCAGAGGTGGGCGCCGGGGTGGCCCTTGGCGAGGTCCGCGGCGTGGGCGGCGATCTTGTAGGCGATGACGCCGTCCTTCACATCCTTCTTGTTGGGCAGGCCCAGGTGCTCCTTCGGCGTCACGTAGCAGAGCATGGCGCAGCCCCACCAGCCGATCATGGCGGCGCCGATGGCCGAGGTGATGTGGTCGTAGCCCGGGGCGATGTCCGTGGTGAGGGGGCCCAGGGTATAGAAGGGGGCCTCGTCGCACACGGCCAGCTGCTTGGTCATGTTCTCCTGGATGAGGTGCATGGGCACGTGGCCGGGGCCCTCGATCATCACCTGCACGTCGTGCTTCCAGGCGATCTTGGTGAGCTCGCCAAGGGTCTCCAGCTCGCCGAACTGGGCCTCGTCGTTGGCGTCCGCCGTGCTGCCGGGGCGCAAGCCGTCGCCGAGCGAAAACGCCACGTCGTAGGCCTTCATGATGTCGCAGATGTCTTCGAAGTGCGTGTAGAGGAAGTTCTCCTTGTGGTGCGCCAGGCACCACTTGGCCATGATGCTGCCGCCGCGACTCACGATGCCCGTGACGCGCTTGGCGGTCAGCGGCACGTAGCGCAGCAGCACGCCGGCATGGATGGTGAAGTAGTCCACGCCTTGTTCGGCCTGTTCCACGAGGGTGTCGCGGAAGATCTCCCAGGTGAGGTCCTCGGCCTTGCCGTTGACCTTCTCCAGGGCCTGATAGATGGGCACGGTGCCGATGGGCACGGGGCTGTTGCGGAGGATCCACTCGCGGGTCTCGTGGATGTTCTTGCCGGTGCTGAGGTCCATCACCGTGTCG
>JAFJUR010000004.1 GCA_017859995.1 Holophagaceae bacterium
CGCCAGGCCGAAGGACAAGGGGAAGGCACGGATGAAGCCGGACGAAAGCAAGCGCAAGGATGGGAAGGGCGCGGCCTTCCGCAGCGTCATGGTGGACGGCTTCGAGGTGCTCATCGGCAAGGGCGACGCCGAGAACGACCAGCTCACCTTCAAGGTGGCCGACAACACCGATTTCTGGCTGCACGTCGCCAGCGTGCCCGGCAGCCACGTGGTCATCCGCAACCCCGACAAGCTCAGTGAGCTGCCGCGCCACGTGCTGGAGCGCGCCGCGGAACTGGCCGCCTTCCACAGCAAGGCCAAGGATGGCGGCAAGGTGGAGGTGCACCTCGCCCGCATCGCCGACATCAGCAAGCCCCGCGGCTTCGCGCCGGGCAAGGTCATTCTTAAAAAGTGGACGGGCATCCGGGTCTATCCCAAGGCGTGAGCCCAAGGTGAGAGCCGAAGCCTATTCCGCCTTCAGCGCGAAGGGCTTGAACCCGGCCTTCTTCAGCTTCTCCGCCGTCTTGTCCATGGTGGCGCGGTCGGCGGCCTTGGCCAGGCGCACCTTGAGCTGGCCCTTCTCCTTCAGGGTGCTGGTGGCGAACCCCGCGGCCTTGGCCTTGTCGGCCACCCGCTTGGCTTCGGCCGCGTCGGCCGTGGCCACGAGCTGGAGGGTCCAGCGTTCCGGTTCGGCGGCCTTCTCCTCGGCCTTCGCCTCCGGCCTGGGGGCCTCCTTCGGCGCGGAGGCGTCCACCTTCTGGGCGTGGACCAGCTTGTCCGGCCCGTCGCCCTCGAAGACCTTCAGCTGATCCAGCAGGGGCTCGGGCAGGTCCTTCAGTTCATCTTCCACGCCCTTCTGGACAGGCTTGCGGAGGGCGGCGCTCTGCTTGCCCACCTGCACGCCCAGGACGAAGGCCAGGGTGAGCAGGCCCACACCCACACCGGCCACCCAGAGGATGGACTGGCTGCCGATGCTGATCTGGTCACGCTGGTTCATGGCCGCTCCAGGCTAACGCCTTCGAGCAGCGCCGCGAACTGGGACCCGCTGCTGGCCGGGGCGGTGATGACCGCTTGGCCGGCGGGCGCCAGCAGGCCCGCGGCGAGCAGCTGTCCGCCCGAGCCGGCGAACTCGCCCCAGCAGAGTTTGGGATGGATGGGCGCGGGCCAGTGGGGATGCTGGACGGGCAAGGGCGCCTCCAGGCGATCCAGCCGCGACAAGCCGCTGGCTCCGCCGATCCAGCGAGACGCCTTGACCTCGCCCAGGGCGGACACGGCGGCCGCCAGGGCGCGGACACGATCGGCCTCGGTGTCGCCGGCGGCGGCGCGGGAGGCCAGGGCGCGGAGCAGGGCCCGGGGCCGGACGCCCCGGCTTTCGGCCCGCTGGCGTGATTCCACGAGAAAGGCCTGGGCGCCTTCGCCAGGCAGGAAGCCGCGACCGGAGCCGACCTCCGGGTTTCCCTGGCGGTCGAGCATCCTCGCGCCCCGGCAGGCGTCCAGCTGCAGGGGGAAGAGCCCGTCGGTGCCCACCACGAGGGCCATGTCGGCGAGGCCGGCCCGGAGCCAGCGCAAGGCCTGGTCGAGGGCGGCGAAGGTGGCGTTCTCCCGGTCCACGAAGGTGACACTGGGTCCCTTCAGGCCGAAGGCGAGGGCCAGGTGGCCGCTGGCGGCGTTGGCCACGCAGTTGGGGAAGACCATGGGCGAGGCGCCCTCGGGTCCGCGCAGGAGGTAGGGGCGCAGGAAGGCCTCGCTGGCCTCGCTGCCACCGGTCATGGTGCCCACGGCCACGGCGATGCGCTCGCCACCGGAGACGCGCAGGGACGCGGGATCGAGGCCCGCGTCGAGAAAGGCCTGGTGGGCGGCGCCCCAGGCGAACCGCGAGGGCCGGTCCAGGCGGCGGAGCTGCATGGGCGGGATGATGCCGGCTGGGCTGAAGGCCGTGCAGGCCGCGCCCCGGCCCCGGCCCAGGGATTCCGGCAGGTCGGCGAAGCAGGGGGCCATCGCGCCGAGGCTGGCGCGGGCGGCGTCGATGCCGTCGCCGCAGGGGAGCACGAGGCCGAGGCCCGTGATGGCCAGGTCGGGAGCGCTCACGCGCCGCTCCAGCGGGAGAGGAGCAGGCTGACGTTGTTGCCGCCGAAGGCGAAGGCGTTGACCAGGGCTGCGCCGACGCGCCGCTGCCGGGCCTCCAGCGGCGTGCAGTCGAGGTCGCAGACCGGGTCGGGCGCCTCGAGGCGCAGGGTGGGGCTCACGACCTGGTCGCGCAGGGCGAGGATGGCCGCGGCGGCGCCGAAGGCCCCGGCGGCGCCCAGGGTGTGGCCGAACTGGCTCTTGGTGCTGGTGACCGACACCGCGTCGGCGGCGGGGCCCAGGGCGCGCCGGATGGCCAGGCACTCGGCGCCGTCGTTGGCGGGGGTGGCCGTGCCGTGGGCGGAGACGAGATCCACCGCGGCGGGTTCGAGACCCCCCACCTGCAGGGCCATGGCCATGGCCCGGGCGGCGCCCTCGCCCTCGGGGTGGGGCGCGGTGGGATGGTGGGCGTCCATGCTGGCGCCGTAAGCCAGCAGCTCGGCGTAGATGGTCGCGCCCCGGGCCCGGGCCCGGTCGAGGGGCTCGAGCAGCACCTGCACCGCGCCTTCGCCCAGGTTGAGGCCGGCGCGGTCGCGGCTGAAGGGGCGGCACTTCGCGGCGTCCACCGCCTTGAGGCTGGAGAAGCCGGCATACGTGGTGCGGCAGAGGCTCTCGGCGCCCCCGGCCACGGCCAGGTCCAACTCTCCGGCGGCGATCCGCTCCCAGGCCTGGCCCAAGGCCAGGAGGCTCGAGGAGCAGGCGTTCATGATCGTGCTGCGGGGCCCCTCGGCGCCCAGGTGGCGGGCCAGGGCGTCGGTGACGGTGCAGGGGCTCTGGTAGGCGGCCTCCGCGGCCTTGCCGCGCTGGCCCGCGAGGCGCGCCTCGAGGTAGGCCTCGGCGACGGGCAGGCCACTGGTGCCGGCCCCCTGGAAGACGCCGACGCGGGCCGGGTCGCCCTGGGGCCGCAGGCCGTCCAGGGCCGAGGCGAGGGCCAGCAGGGCCATGCGTTCGCAGAGGGTCTGGTGCCGGGCCGGCTCGAGGGGTACCTGGCCGGCGATCTGCGCGGGCTCCTGGGGCAGGTGCAGGCGGGTCAGGGGGCCCAGGCCATCCCGGCCTTCGAGCATGGCCGACCAGGTGGACTCCCGGTCGGGGCCCAGGGAGGACACGACGCCGAGGCCGGTCACGACCACGCGGTGGGGGCGGGGGGCCGTCACAGCCGCTTCACCAGCAGGGCGGCGGTGCAGAGCTCGCGCCCCTCGCAGCTCACGGTGCCGCGCAGCTTCATGAGGCCGGCGAAGGCGCCCTCGGCGCATACCTCCAGGCGCAGCCGGTCACCGGGGAAAGCGGGAGCCTTGAAGCGGGCGTCCTGGACTCCGGCGAGGAAGATGGCGGCGCCGTGCAGGGAATCGGCTTCGAGGAAGCCGCCGGCCTGGGCGAGCATCTCCAGCATCAGCACGCCGGGCACCAGGGGCCGCCCTTCGAAGTGGCCCTGCAGGTAGGGCTCGCCGTTGGTCACGAGTTTCTCGGCCAGTACGCGGACCCCCGGCTCCCGCTCGAGGACCCGGTCCACCAGCAGGAACGGGAAGCGGTGCGGCAGGTGGGCCGGGATCTCGATCATCGGCCGGCTCAGGCCTTGCTGTGCTCAGCGATGAAGTCGGTGAGGGCCTGGATGGACTTGAAGGCCTTCATGCCCGCGGCCTCGTCCTCGATCTTCACGCCGAAGACCTGCTCGATGCCCAGCACCAGCTCCAGCGCGTCGATGGAATCCAGGCCCAGCCCCTCGCCGAACAGGGGCGCCCCATCATCCATCTGGTCGGGCGTCATGCCCTCGAGCTTCAAGCGCTCGATGATCATCTCCTTGACGCGCAGCTTCAGATCGCTCATGGGTTTCCTGGCAGAAGGGTGGGAGGGGCCATTCTATACCCGGGGCGCGGGGGCCCCGGTGCTTGTGATCTTGACACAGCCCCCGGGCCCTCAAAGGGCGCTAAGCTGTTTGTTCGCGGAACCCTCCGCCCGAGAGCGCCATGGCCAATCCCGCATCGCCCTTCCTGCCGGTCCTGATCCTGCTTCTGGTCGCCGCCGTGACGGCCGCCGCCATCCTTGTCCTGTCGGGCAAGGTGCTGCCGCTTCTGAAGCCGAACAACCCGCAGGCGGCGAAGCTGCGTCCCTACGAGTGCGGCGTGGCCCCCCAGCAGGAGGGCGCCCGGCACAAGTACTCGGTGAAGTTCTACCTGACCGCCATGCTCTTCATCCTGTTCGACGTGGAAGCGGCCTTCCTGCTGCCCTGGGCGGTGAACTTCAAGCACGCCCTCTGGACCTTCGCGGCCATGCTGAGCTTCATGGCCACCCTGCTCGTGGGCTTCATCTACGCCTGGGGCAAGGGCGCCTTCGAGTGGGAGCGATGATGGTGCGCGTTTGGGCCAGCCCTGAGCCGCGCGAAGGGCGTGGAGCGACCCCGGGCCAGGCCGGCCAGGGGCCGAGACTGGAACGGGGCGCGAGCCCAAACCGCCTGATGGCGACCGAGGCGATCCATGTCTGAAATGAACATCAACGATGCCGTGATGACCACCCGACTGGACGCCGTGGTCAACTGGGGCCGCAAGAACAGCCTGTGGCCGCTGCCCTTCGGCACCGCCTGCTGCGCCATCGAGTTCATGAGCATGATGGCCTCCCGCTACGACATGAGCCGCTTCGGCGCCGAGGCCATGCGCTTCAGCCCCCGCCAGAGCGACATGATGCTGATCCTCGGCACCATCACCAACAAGATGGCCCCGGTGCTGCGCACGATCTACGCCCAGATGGCCGAGCCCAAGTGGGTGGTTTCCGTGGGCGTCTGCGCCTCCTCCGGCGGGATGTACCGCACCTACGCCACCCTGCAGGGCGTGGACCGGGTGATCCCCGTGGACGTCTACGTGCCCGGCTGCCCGCCGCGGCCCGAGAGCATGATCTACGGCGTGATGAAGCTCCAGGAGAAGATCGAGAAGGAATCCCTCTCCATGCGCAAGGACCACATCGCGCGGTTCTACGAGAGCCTGGCGCGGCAGGAGGCCATCCAGGCGGAGAAGGGCCTCACGGGCCAGCAGACCATCCGCGACATGCTGATGGACGCCGCCGAGCGCGGCGCCGGCACGATCTTCTAGGCGGGGCGGACCATGATCATCGAGCACATCGACGCACAGCTCCCCGGCGCCATCACCGACCGGCACGCCTTCCGCGGCGACCAGACCATCGTGGTGCCGAAGGCCAGCTTCCTCGACCTGGTGGACCTGCTTCACCGGGAGGGCTTCCAGCTGCTGGTGGACATCACCGCCGTGGACTGGCCGGAACGCCCGGAATCCCAGGACGTGGGCCGATTCGACGTGGTCTACCACTGGCTCAACCTCGCGAGCCAGGAGCGCCTGCGCGTGAAGGTGGCCGTCGCCGACGGCGAGGCCATGCCCACCCTGACCGGCCGCTTCAAGACCGCCGACTGGTTCGAGCGCGAGGTCTTCGACCTCTTCGGCATCCGCTTCGAGGGCCACCCGAACATGAAGCGCCTGCTCACCTGGGACGACTTCCCCGGCCACGCCCTGCGCAAGGACTTCCCTCTGGATGGCGGGGATCCCTTCTGCATGGAAGGCTGCACGGCTCCCTACAACAACGGCGAACGGGCCTGAGGATACGACCATGGAATCCATCGCCATGACCCGGCAGCAACTCGACGGCGATCACATGATCGTCAACCTGGGGCCGTCGCATCCCACGACCCACGGCACCCTGCGCATCATCCTCGAGCTCGAGGGCGAGACGATCCTCAAGGCCACTCCCGAGATCGGGTACCTCCACCGCGGCGTGGAGAAGCTGGGGGAGAACCTCAGCTTCCAGCAGTTCATCCCCCTCACGGACCGTCTCAACTACTGCAGCTCCATCATGAACAACGTGGGCTATGCCTGCGCGGTGGAGAAGCTGCTGGGCATCGAGATCCCCAAGCGGGCGCAGCAGATCCGGGTGCTGGTCTCCGAGCTGGCGCGCGTGGCCGACCACATCGTGTGCGTGGGCGTGAACGCCGTCGACATCGGCGCCTTCACCGCCTTCCTCTACCTCTTCAAGCAGCGCGAGACGGTCTACGACCTCTTCGAGATGGCCGCCGGCCAGCGCCTGCACACCAGCTTCACGCGCATCGGCGGGCTGTTCCGCGACATTCCCGAAGGCTTCGTGCCGCTGACCGAGCGCTTCCTCGTGGAGTGCGAGGCGGCCATCGACGAGTGCGAGCGCCTGCTCACCCGCAACCCCATCTGGCACGACCGTACCAAGGGCATCGGCGCCATCGGGCCCGAAGACGCCGTGAACTGGGGCTACACGGGCCCCTGCCTCCGCGCCGCCGGCGTGCCCCAGGATCTTCGTAAGGCCCAGCCCTACCTCGGCTACGAGACCTACGACTTCGACATCCCCGTGGGCACCACGGGTGACGTGTTCGACCGCTACCTGGTGCGCGTCGAGGAGATGCGCCAGAGCCTGCGCATCATCCGGCAGGTGCTGGACCGCCTCGAGCCCGGCCCGGTCTGCGTGGAGGATCCCAAGATCTCGCTGCCGCCCAAGGAGAAGGTCTACACCCGGATGGAGAGCCTCATCCACCACTTCAAGCTCATCATGCACGGCATGGAGATGCCGGTGGGCGAGGTCTACAGCGCCACCGAAGCCGCCAATGGCGAGCTGGGCTTCTACATCGTGAGCGACGGCGGCAAGAACCCGTACCGCATCCGGGTCCGTCCCCCCTGCCTCCCCATCTTCAGCAGCTTCCACGACCAGGTGAAGGGCACGCTGATCGCGGATGCCGTCGCCGTCCTGGGAGCCATGAATATCATTGCCGGCGAACTCGACCGTTAATTTTCGAGGACCCGCAACGGCCCAAGCGCGATAAGGCCGAGGCAGGGCCCGCGGCCTCTCCCGAACGGCCTGCCGCCTCGCGGTGGTTCAGGGCTTTCCCAGCGCCTCGAGCTGGGACCGGTGATCGTTCCGCAACCGCTCCAGCAGGGCCAGGAGGGTGACCCGCTCCTCGGCCTGCAGGCAGCGGTCCACCTGCTGGCAGAGGGCCTGGTGCCGGCCGTGCATCTTGGCCTCCAGGGCCAGGCCCTTGGCGGTGATCTGGACGCGGCTGCCCCGGCGGTCCGCGGGGTTCTCGCAGCGCTTGACCAGCCCCCGGGCCTCCAGGCGGTTCACGAGGCGGGGCACATCCGCGAAGCGGTAGATCATCCGGCAACGGATGTCCTTCACGAGGTAGCCGTCCTTCGGCCCCCCCTTGAGGATGCGCAGCACGTTGAACTGTTGATCAGAGAGTCCTTCGGGTTCGTAGAGGCCCTCTTCGAAGAGCCTGGCCACGTATTCCCGGGTGAGGAGCAGGGCCAGGGCCACCTCGTGGCCCGGCTCGAGGGGCTTGGTGATCTGGAGTTCCTCTTGAATGTGCATGACAACTCCCACTCAGGCAGTTTGACAGATTTTTCAAAAAAAGGTGTTGCAACTCTCGAAATCCGGCCTAGACTTGATTGCATGGTGAAACACCTATTCTCTGGAGGCAACATGCGTCACCCCTTCCGCGCCGCCCTGGCCACCCTCGCCCTCGCGGCCATCCCCCTGATGGCCCAGGACGCCTACAAGATCGACCCCGTCCACAGCGAGATCAGCTTCAAGATCCGCCACCTGCTGGCCAAGACCAGCGGCCGATTCACGAAGTTCAACGGAACCATCAAGGTGGATACGGCCGACATCAGCAAGTCCAGCGTCGAGGTGAGCATTGATGCCGCCAGCATCAACACCGACAACGAGAAGCGGGACGCGCACCTGAGGACGCCCGATTTCTTCGACGTCGAGAAGTTCCCGACCATCACCTTCAAGAGCACCTCGGTGAAGGAAGTGGCCAAGGGCAAGCTGGAAGTGACCGGCGACTTCACCCTGCACGGCGTGACCAAGCGCATCACCTTCCCCATCACCAACGCGGGCACCCAGCCCGGCATGCAGCCCGGCAGCACCGTGGCCGGCTTCGTGGACGGCGCCCTCACCATCAACCGCAACGAATACGGCATCAAGACCTACCCCGGCGTCCTGGGGGACGACGTGGCCATCAGCCTGAACATCGAGGCCGGCAAGGCCGGCGCCGCCAAGAAGTGAGGAGGCGGACCATGAGCGAAGGATTCCCGAAAGTCGCCGCCAAGGCCCCCGCGGTCCTGGACCTGGAACCCGGGACCTACTTCTGGTGCACCTGCGGCCTGAGCGCCAAGCAGCCCTTCTGCGACGGGGCCCACAAGGCCTGCGATCTCCGGCCCATGAAGGTCGAGATCACCGAGGCCGGCAAGAAGGCCCTCTGCCAGTGCAAGCACACCAAGACGGCCCCCTATTGCGATGGGAGCCATTGCGCGCTCTGAGTTCCAGCGGGTCTGACGTGATGGAGGGCACCGGGTTAATCCCGGTGCCCTTGGTCGTCTTTGGGCTAAACTGAGCCTTCATGCGAGTGCGCCCATGAATCACCCCCAGCCCCCCGAGACGTCGAACGAACCCCTGGCCCCCGGCCAGCGGCTGCCGGAATCCGAGCGCAAGGAGTTGAGCCCGGAAGCCATCGCGGAGATCCACGCCATCATGGCGAAATTTCCCGACAAGCTGGCGGCCACGCTGCCCGCCCTGCACATCGCCCAGCGGGAGTTCGGCTTCGTGAGTCTCTCGGCCATGCGCGCCGTGGCGAAGGCCAT
Source organism: Holophagaceae bacterium (assembly GCA_017859995.1). Taxonomy (GTDB): domain Bacteria; phylum Acidobacteriota; class Holophagae; order Holophagales; family Holophagaceae; genus Geothrix. The sequence goes on from JAFJUR010000004.1 coordinate 8,763, forward strand.
CGGCATCCCCGAGGGGCATGTGTTCGGCGTGGCCACCTTCTACACGATGTACCAGAAGGCTCCGGTGGGTAAGTACCACTTCTCGGTGTGCACCAACATCAGCTGTGCCCTGCGCGGCGCCACCCAGCTGCTGGAGAAGGTCTGCGAGAAGACCGGCGTGAAGCCCGGCCAGGGCCCCAGCCCCGACGGCATGTGGAGCGTGGAGGAAGTGGAGTGCCTGGCCGGCTGCGGCGTGGCGCCCTGCATCCAGGTGAACCACGATGTCTACGACGAGCTGGTGGATGAACAGAAGCTCGTGGAAGTGATGGAAGCCTGCAAGCGCGGTGAGTACCGCCCTTGGGCTCAGTGAGGGGGAAGACGATGGCCGCCATCCGCACCAAGCGCGATCCCCACACCTACACCTTCCCCGGCTTCGGTTCGGAGAAGTTCCCGAACCTCATGCTCCGCGGCGCCGGCGATCTGAACAACTGGCACCTCAAGGTCTACGAGCAGCAGCACGAAGGCTACGTGGCCATGAAGCAGGCCCTGAAGATGGAGCCCGTGGCGGTGACCGAAGAGGTGAAGACCTCGGGCATCCGCGGCCGTGGTGGCGCGGGCTTCCCGGCGGGCCTCAAGTGGTCCTTCATGCCCAAGGACACGCCGGAGCGCAAGCTCACCCGCTACCTGGTCTGCAACGGCGACGAAGGCGAGCCCGGCACCTTCAAGGATCGCGTCATCCTGGAGTACAACCCCCACCAGCTCATCGAGGGCATGATCATCGGCGGCTGGGCCATGCAGTGCGCCATGGGCTATGTCTACATCCGCGGCGAGTTCCTTTGGCTCATCGAGAAGCTGGAAGCGGCGCTCCAGGAAGCCCGCGACGCCGGCTACCTCGGCAAGAACATCCTGGGCACCGGGTGGGACTACGACATCCTGGTCTACCGGGGCGCCGGCGCCTACATCTGCGGCGAGGAAACGGCCCTGCTGAACTCGCTGGAAGGCCGCCGCGGCGAGCCCCGCGTGAAGCCGCCCTTCCCGGCGGCCAAGGGCGCCTTTGGCCAGCCCACCACCGTGAACAACGTGGAGACGCTCGCCGCCGTGCCCCCCATCATCCGCATGGGCGGCGCCGAGTACGCCAAGATCGGCACGCCGAAAAACACAGGCACCCGCATCTTCGGCGTCAGCGGACACGTGAAGCGGCCCGGCATCTACGAGCTGCCCCTCGGCACCCCCATGAACTTCCTGGTGGAAGAACTGGCCGGCGGTTCCAGCACCGGCAAGAAGATCAAGGCCATCATCCCCGGCGGCGCCAGCGCGCCCATGTTTGATGACAAGGATTTCGACTGCCCCCTGGACTTCGACACCGTGAAGGCCCGGGGTTCCATGGCGGGTTCGGGCGGTCTCATCGTCATGGACGAAGACACCTGCATCGTCCAGGCCACCCTGCGGCTCATCAAGTTCTACGCTCACGAGAGCTGCGGCCAGTGCACGCCCTGCCGCGAAGGCTGCAACTGGATGGAGATGATCCTCCACCGCATCGAGCACGGCGAAGGCCGCATGGAGGACCTCGACCTGCTGGCGAACCTCACGCCGCGCATCAGCATGCGGACCCTCTGCCCCCTGGGCGATGCCGCCTGCGGACCCATGGATTCCGCGCTCCAGAAGTTCCGCCACGAGTTCGAGCATCACATCACCCACAAGACCTGCTACACCAGCGGGTCGCGCCTGCTCTCCAAGGTCGGGGCGCACTAGCCCGCGGTTCGGACCTCCTCGAAAAGGGCGCCCCCGTGGCGCCCTTTTCCCATCCTGGGATACTGGCGCCATGCGCACCCTGCTGCTTGCCCTCCTGACGGCTTTCCTACCCGCCCAGGAAGCCTTCCTGGTGAAGCCCTACCTTCAGCTGGGGGACGCGCCGAAGGGGCTGGCCAAGGAGCGGCTGGACGTTCTGTGGCACACGACGGACCAGGAGGGGGCCTGGAGCGTGGAGATGCGCGCGGGCAAGGGCTGGGTGGCCCAGGCGGCCCCGGCCTTCCAGCGCCTCGACGCGCCGCCCCTGCCACCGCACCGCATCTACCGAGCCACCCTCCGCAACCTTGGGCCTGGCGCCCGCATGCCGTACCGGCTGAAGCGCGACGGGGCGGTGGTCTTCGAGGCGGTGGCCCAAGTCCGCAAACCGGGACCGCACCGGATGGTGGTGTTCGGGGATGCGGCCGACGGCTCAGCCGGCCAGGTGGCCATCGCCCAGGCGGTGCTGGCGGCGGCGCCCGACGCGGTGTTCATCGTCGGCGACCTGGTCTACGGCATGGGGCAGGCCTCCGATTACCGGGCCCGCTTCTTCCCGGTCTACAACGCCGAGGCCCTGCCTCTGATGCGCACGGTTCCGTTCCTGGGCGTTCCCGGCAACCACGATGTGCCCTTCCGGAAGGTGCCTGACGCCGCGGCCTATTTCGCGTACTGGTCGCTGCCCATGAACGGCCCGGCGCTGAAGCGGGGCGACCTCAACGCCGCGCCAGTGGTGCCCGGCGTGCACGACGCGGTGGTGGCGGCCTCCGGCGCGGCCTATCCGCGCATGGCCAGCTTCAGCTTCGACTACGGCCCGGCGCACTGGACGGTGCTTGATTCCAACGCCTACGTGGATTGGGAAAGCCCGGAGATGAAGGCCTGGCTCGAGGCCGACCTGAAGACCGCCAAGGGTGCCGCCTGGCGCATCGTGGCCCTCCACCACCCCCTGTTCCAGAGCTCCCGGAGCCACATGGACGACCAGTGGATGCGGCCCATCAGCCCGATCCTGGAGAAGTACGGGGTGGATCTGGTGCTCGCGGGTCACGTGCACAACTACCAACGTTCGGCGCCCCTGCGGTTCAAGACCACGCAGATCGGCCGCCGGGGCAAGCCCGTGGCCGGTGAGTTCACCGTGGATGAGGCCTTCGACGGCAAGACCCGCACCCGGGCCCAGGGTGTCATCCACGTGGTGACGGGCGCCGGCGGCGCCGAGCTCTACGATCCCTGGCAGACCGACATCCGTGCCAGCTGGCAGCCCTGGACCCGGACCTTCATCTCCGACCGCCACTCCTTCACAGTGCTGGATGTGGAAGCGAAGAAGTTGCGGATGCGTCAGCTCGACGCCGAGGGGCGGGAGCTGGACGCCATCACGCTGACGAAGTAGGGCGCCTCACGATTCCGCGTGTTGATCATCGTCAGGGCGGGCGCCTAGCGGATGCCAGAGGCGAGCCAGTAGGCGCGGATCCGGTGATTCCGCAGTTCGAAGATCCAGGTGTCGGTCCAGATGGCGTTGGTCTGGACTTTGACGCTGGCGTGGAGGGTTCCCTGCACGTCCTTCAGGGGACCGACTTCAACCTGGAGGTTCGGATGCTTCTGGAAGGAGGCCTGGAAGAACTCCCGGATCTGGGCCTTGGACAGCGTCGTCTCGGTGCCACGGAAGACGGCATCCTCCTCCAGGTACCGCATCATGCCGTCCAGGTCCCGGCGGCCATAGGCGGCGAGGAAACCCAGGACGGCCTTGGCGTCCGCGACAGGGATGGTCGGGGTGGACTGGGGTCCTGGCTGGCACGACACCAGGATGGCGAGCACGGGAAGGGCGGCGCTCCGGGCTGCGACACCGCATCCATGACTTGCCCGGCCCATGGAGCCGGTCCTACCGCCCGAAGCTGATGGAATACGTCAGCGGCTTGGGCAGCTGGGGGCTCTTCACGGTGGCCGTGAGCTTCAGGGACTTGCCGTCCGGGCTCATCTGGAACACGTTGGTGCGCTCGCCGTCCTCGTTCTTGAAGGTCTGGACCAGCTGGCCCTTGGTCACCTGCGCAGCCACCTGGAACTTGTCGCCGTCCTCGCGGGTCCAAGGGGCGGACTTGCCGTCGGCGGGCATGTGGATGGGCTCGCGCTCGTCGAGCTTCACGAGCACTTCCTTGTCGGTGAGGGTGATGGCCACCTTCTTGTAGGCGGGGTTCAGCTTGGTGAGGCGGCCGCGGGCGATGGGGCGCTTGATGAAGTTCATGTCGGCCACCGTGGCGTTGATGGCGGCGGCGATGTCATCGGCCTTGGTCTGGTTCCAGGTGCCCGCCAGCGTGGGCTCCTGGGCGGCCAGGGTGAGGCATGCGAATACAGGAACGAGGAACAGCCGGGACAGGCGCATGGGGTCTCCGTGGGATTGGGTGGTCCCACCATAGCACCCCCGCACGCAGAAATGGCCCCGAGCGGGGCCATTTCTGCGCAGGCGGCGTCACCTACCCGATGGTGGCCACCATCACGGCCTTGATGGTGTGCATGCGGTTTTCCGCCTCGTCGAAGACCACGCTGTGGCGTGAGCGGAACACCTCGTCGGTGACCTCGCGGATGTCGTGGCCGAGGGCCTTCTGCTCCTTGGCCAGCTTGGTCTCGAAGTCGTGGAAGGCGGGCAGGCAGTGCAGGAACTTCACGTCGGGGTTGCCGGTCTTCTGGATCATCTCCATGGTGACCTTGAAGGGCGTGAGCAGCTTCACGCGCTCGGGGATCTGGTCCTCCTCGCCCATGCTGGCCCACACGTCGGTGTAGAGCACGTCGGCGCCCTTCACGGCCTCATCCACGTTGTCGGTCACCTCGATGGTGGCGCCGGTCTGCTTCGCGACCTCCCGGGCGGCTTCGAGCACCTTCGGATCGGGCGCCAGGGCCTTGGGCCCCAGGGCCACCATGTGCATGCCGGTCTTGGCGGCGCCGTACATCAGGGCGTAGCTCATGTTGTTGCGGATGTCGCCGCAGAAGACCAGCTTCACCTTGTGCAGGGGCTTGGCGATGTGCTCCTCGATGGTGAGGAAGTCCGCCAGGATCTGGGTGGGGTGGTCGGTGTCCGTGAGGCCGTTCCACACGGGCACGCCGCTGTGCCTGGCCAGGGCTTCGACGACCTCCTGCTTGTAGCCGCGGTACTCGATGCCGTCGTAGAAGCGGCCCAGCACCTTGGCGCTGTCCTCGATGGATTCCTTCTTGCCCACCTGGGAGCTGGCGGAATCCAGGAAGGTCACGTGGGCGCCCTCTTCCAGCGCGCCGACCTCGAAGGCGCAGCGGGTGCGCGTGCTGGTCTTCTCGAAGAGCAGCACGATGTTCTTGCCCTTGAGCAGGTCGTTGAACACGCCCATGCGCTTCTTGGCCTTCAGGTCCCGCGAGAGGTCGAGCAGGTAGCGCACCTCCTCCGGGGAGAAGTCCATCAGCGTGAGAAAACTGCGACCCTTCAGATTGACGGCCATGAGGTCCTCCATGTCGTAGACAGCGCCCAGAGTAGCGCCGACCGCCTGGATCGGCGATTTCTAAGAAGGCGCGCCGGGGATGCCTTGACAGAGTGTCAGCGTCCTACTGGAACGCCACCAGCAGTTGCCCCTTGGTCACCGTCTCGCCAGGGGCCACGTGGACGGCTTTCACGACGGCGCCATCGTGGGCGGCGATGCGGTTCTGCATCTTCATCGCCTCGAGCACGAGCAGGCCCTGGCCGCAGGTCACCCGGTCGCCCGGCTTCACGAGCACCTCAAGGATCAGGCCCGGGATGATGGCCGTCAGCCGCTTCGGATCCTTGGGGACGTAGGGCTTCCGCTGGGCGTACTTCCGCGTGAGGGCGGTCTCGTACAGCACGCCGTTCAGGGCGATCGTTTGGCGGGGCTGGGTCTTCGTGGCAGGCATGGGACCTCGCGTCGGTTGGAAGGGCGGACGGGCAGGGCCCCTCAGAACGGCGGCACGCCGTGCTTCCGGGCCGGCCGCTGCTCAGCCTTGTGCGTGGAGATCTCCAGGGCGTGCAGCAGGAAGTCGCGGGTCTGTTGGGGGGCGATGACCGCATCCACGTGGCCATTGGCGGCGGCCACGTAGGGGCTGGCGAACTTCTCGGTGTATTCCTTCACCTTCTCCTTGCGGAAGGCTTCGGGATCCGCGGCGGCGGCGATCTCGCCCTTGAAGATGATGTTGGCCGCGCCCTCGGGGCCCATGACGGCGATCTCGGCGCAGGGCCAGGCGAAGACGAAGTCGGCGCCCAGGTGCCGCGAGCACATGGCGATGTAGCCGCCGCCGTAGGCCTTGCGGAGGATCACGGTGATCTTGGGCACCGAGGCTTCGCTGTAGGCATAGAGCAGCTTGGCGCCGTGGCGGATGACGCCGGCGTGCTCCTGGTCCACGCCCGGCAGGTAGCCCGGAAGATCCACGAAGGTCACCAGGGGGATGTTGAAGGCGTCGCAGAAGCGGATGAACCGGGCGGCCTTGTCCGAGCTGTCCACGTCCAGCACGCCCGCCAGCACCATGGGCTGGTTGGCCACCATGCCCACGGTGCGGCCGTCCATGCGGGCGAAGCCCACCACGATGTTCGAGGCCCAGAGCTCCTGGACCTCCATGAAGTCGGAACCGTCGCACACGGCCCGCAGGACATCCCGTACGTCATAGGGTTTGTTCGACTCGGCCGGGATGATCCGCTCGAGGGGCGTTCCGACCCGGGGTGGCCTTGCCGTGAATGGATCGGCGGTCTTCCGGTTGTTCCAGGGGATGTAGGTCACCAGGCGCTTCACCTGCTCGAAGCACTCCGCCTCGCTCTGGGCGTAGAAGTGGGAGTTGCCCGAGAGCTCCGACTGCACCCGGGCCCCGCCGAGGTCCTCCATGGAGATCTCCTCGCCGAGCACGGTCTTGATGACCTCGGGGCCCGTGATGAACATCTTCGAGATCTTGTCCACGACGAAGACGAAATCCGTGAGGGCCGGCGAGTACACCGCGCCGCCGGCGCAGGGGCCGAGGACGATGGAGATCTGCGGGATGACGCCCGAGGCCAGGGTGTTCCGGTAGAAGATCTCGCCGTAGCCCGCCAGGGAATTCACGCCCTCCTGGATGCGGGCGCCGCCGGAATCGTTGATGCCGATGAGCGGGATGCCCATCTTGATGGCGTGATCCATGATCTTGGTGATCTTGCGGGCGTGGGCGAGCCCCAGGGATCCGCCCGCCACCGTGAAGTCCTGGGCGAAGATGGCCACGGGATGGCCAAGGATGGTGCCCGTGCCGGTGATGACGCCGTCCCCGGGCAGCTGCTTTTTCTCCATGCCGAAATCCGAGCACTTGTGCTCGACGAAGAGGTCGTACTCGTGGAAGGAATCCTGGTCGAGGATGGCGGTGATGCGCTCGCGGGCCAGCAGCTTGCCCTGGGCCGCCTGCTTGCGGGCCGCCTCGGGGTGGGGCTCGGTGGCCTCGGCGTGCTTGACCGCGTGATCCTTCATCTTCTTGGGCAGGGACATCAGGGGCCTCGTTGGCGTACCGGTGCAGGGATCGGTAGGAAGATGACTAATACATCGTGAATGACTATGCCAGGGAGTGATTGAGGCATTGATCACGGTTCAGGTGGTCGGACCAGTGGATTCACGGGTTTACAGAAGGCGGGTTCGACGTATAGTCAGGTCCACGAACCCCACATCCAAACGCTGAAACTGAAGGCAGAGGAGGCACCATGCGGCCACTGAAGCAGCTGATCGAAGGGAAGCGTCCCGCCGTGACCGTGGGGCCGGAGGATACGGTGTTCACGGCCCTGACCCTGCTCGCGCAGTACGACATCGGCGCCCTGCTGGTGCTGGAGCGGGGCCGTCTCGTGGGCATCTTCTCCGAGCGCGACTACGCCCGGAAGATCATCCTCAAGGGCAAGACCTCCAAGGACACCCCCGTGCGGGAGATCATGAGCGACAAGGTCAGCTGCGTGACCCTCAGCCAGTCGGTGGAGGAGTGCATGGCCCTCATGACCGACAAGCGCATCCGCCACCTGCCCGTGCTCGGGCCCGGCGAGCAGGTCATCGGCATCCTCTCCATCGGCGACCTGGTCAAGGAGACCATCTCCGACCAGAAGTTAACAATCGACCAGCTGGTTCAATACATCCAGACCTAGTACGGAAGAAGCGCCGGGGCGGGCCCCGGCGCTTCTTCCTGCCAACGGCCCTCAGCCCTTGGGCTTGGACGCTTCCCGCCAGGCGGCGATGAGCTTGGCTTCGGCTTCGGCGTTGGGGCCGGCGAGGCGGGTGCGGCCCTTCTCGACCTTCTCCTGGGTCTTGTACCAGGCCAGGGTGTCCTTCACGGTCTCCAGCGCGGGACGGAAGGTGAGGCCGGCCTTCACGGCGCGGTCGTTGCGCCAGGTGTGGAAGCCCTTGGTCTCGCCCACGAAGGGGGCCCAGATGGGGAACTCGATGCCTTCCTGCTTGGCGAGGAAGTCTGCGGGAATCCACACGGGCTTGGCGTTCGGGTTGCCGGCCTTTCCGAAGGCGGCGACCAGCTCGCCCCAGGGCAGGCGCTTGGCGGGGCCGCAGGCGTTGAAGGCGCCCACGGTGCCCTGCTCCACCAGGTGCACCAGCCAGGCCGCCAGGTCGCGCACGTCGATGATCGACACCGGGTCGCTGGGCGCGCCGGGCACGGCGAGCTCGCCGCCCTTGTCGAAGCGCACGGGCCAGTAGGTGAAGCGGCCGGTGGGATCATCGGGGCCCACGATGTAGCCGGGGCGGATGACCGTGGTGCGGCCGGGCATGGCCTTTTCCGCGGCCTGCTCGCAGAGGGCTTTCAGCGCGCCGTAGTTCTCATAGGTCTTGCCCATGGTCTCCTGGGAGGGATCAGCCATGGTGGCCAGGGGCGCGTCCTCGGTGCCGTTCTCGGGGTTGGGCTCCTTGTAGGCGCTGATGCTGGAGATGTAGAGGTACTGCTTGGCCCGGGGCGCCACCAGCGCCGCCGAAGCCCCCACCATGCGCGGGTAGTAGCCGCTGTTGTCGATGACCGCGTCCCAGGTGCCGGTCTCCAGGGCCTTCAGGCCTTCGCCCTTCTTGGGATCGCGGTCGCCGTGAAGCTTCTCCACGCCGGGGAAGAGATCGGGGCGCGTCTTCCCGCGGTTGAACATGGTCACCTGGTGACCGCGGGCCTGGGCGATCTCGATGGTGGCGGGGCCCAGGAAGCCCGTGCCGCCGAGGATGAGGATCTTCTTGGGCGAAGGCTTGGCGCTCGGTTTGGCAGGCGCCGCGGACAGGTCGAGGCCGGTGGCGGCCAGGGCCGTGGCGGCGGCGGACCACTGGATGAATTCACGTCGGGACACGGTCATGGTGACCTCCGGCAGGGGATGGGGGTTGATGCATCGTAAACCGATATATACTCGTTTCCGTTTCCCTTGCAACCCTTTTCCGGATGGCCCATGACGCCCGATCACCCCTTCCGCCGCCTGCTCCGCCGCCTCGTGCTGATGGAGGAGGGCGAGGCGCCGGCCCTGCTGTGGTCCACCCTGTATTTCTTCCTCCTGTTCTTCGGCTTCTACCTGCTGCGGCCCGTGCGCGAGGCCATCGGCATCGCCCGGGGCGCCGACAAGCTGCCCTGGCTCATGACGGGCACGCTCCTGGCCATGGTGCTGGCGAACCCGGCCTTCGCCGCCCTCGTGTCGCGCCTGCCCCGGCGGCGGTTCATCCCGCTGGCCTACCGGTTCTTCGCGCTCAACATGCTGGCCTTCTTCCTGGCCTTCCGCCTCCTGCCGAGCCACGGCGGCGCCGCGCTGGGCTATGCCTTCTACATCTGGCTCAGCGTCTTCAACCTCTTCGTCGTGTCGGTGTTCTGGGGGCTGATGTCGGACGTGTGGTCCGAAGGCCAGGGCAAGCGCCTCTTCGGTTTCATCGCCACCGGCGGCACCCTGGGCGCCATCGCGGGGGCCGCGGTGACGGGCCTGCTCACCAAGGGTTTCGCGCTCGGGGCCTGGCATGTGAAGGTGGATCCTCTCTCCCTGCTCCTGCTGTCGATCCTCGCCATGGAGGGCGCGGTCTTCTGCGTGAAGCGCCTGGCGGGGATCTTCCAGTTGGGGGACACGGCCCACGGTGAGCGGGAGCCCGGTCCCGGCCCCCTGGAGGGCCTGCGCCTCATCGCCACCTCGCGGCTGCTGCAGCTCATCTGTGTCTACATGCTGCTCTACACCATCACCAGCACCCTGCTCTACCTGCAGCAGGGCGCCATCGTCGAGCGCACCTTCAGCGGCACCGCCGCCCGCACCGTGGCGTTCGCCCGCATGGACCTCTGGGTGAACGTGCTGACCCTGGTCACCCAGGTCTTCCTCACGGGCCGCATCATCACCGGCCTGGGCATCCCGGTGGTGCTGTCCATCATCCCCGTGCTCACCATCGCGGGCTTCGGCGCGCTCTGGGCCTGGCCCACCTTCGGGGTGCTGGCCCTCTTCCAGGTGCTGCGCCGCGGCTTGCACTACGCCGTGGACCGGCCCGCCCGCGAGATCCTCTACATTCCCCTGGGAGCGGAGGAGCGCTACAAATCGAAGCCCTTCATCGACACCTTCATCTACCGGGGCGGGGACCTGCTCGGGGTCTGGGCGCCCACGGCGCTCCTGGCGATCGGCGTGTCGGTGGGCCTGGCCTCCGTGGGCTGCTCGGGCCTCTGGCTCGGCAGCAGCGTGGCACTGGGCCGCAAGGCCGGCAAAGCGGGTTGACTTTTCGCGCCGTTCCCTGAAGATGGCGGACATGCATCAGCCTGTGGAAGCCATCGCCTGCGCGCCGGGGAACCCCCTCGACGGCGGGCTGCCGTACATGGCGACCATGAACCACACCACGCCTGCCGCACCGCGGGGCGCCTGACCTGAATCTTCTTTTCAGACTCGGCCCCGCGGTCACCCCCGCGGGGCCTTTTCCGTTCCAGCCCACCGGAGCCCCCATGTCCCCCTCGGCGCCCGTTCCAGGACGATCCTCAGACCAGCCCCCGACTCAGCCCCCGGCCATCCGCGTCATGAAGTTCGGCGGCACCAGCCTGGCGGATGCCGACCGCTTCCGCGATGTGGCCGCCCTGGTGGCCGAGGCCCGGAAGACCCACCGCGTCTGCGTGGTGGCCTCGGCGATGGCGGGGATCACCAACCTGCTGCTGCACGGCGGCCGGGTGCCCGACCGCGCGGGGGCCGACCGGCTGCTCGATGCGTTCCGCGAGCGGCACGCTCAAGTGGTGGCGGACCTGGCGGCGGAGCTCGGCGACGGCGCCGCGGAGGTGCAGGAGACGCTGGCCTCGCTGGAGGCTCTGGGGCGCCGGCTGCTGCACGGCATGGCGCTGCTGGAGGAGGGGCCGCCCTCGGTGCTGGCCCAGGTGTCGAGCCTGGGCGAGCGGGCCGCCTGCGCCATCCTGGTGGGCCTGCTGAAGGCTCGGGGCCTGGAGCCCGCCTACCTCGACCCCGTGGAATGCCTCCGGGTGGAAGGCGATCCTCTTCAGGCCCGGCCCCGGATGGCCGACATCGAGGCGCGGTTCGCCGCGGTGAAGGCCGCGCCTGGGAACCTCTGGGTGCTGCCGGGGTTTTTCGGCGGCGACGGCGAGGGGCACATCCTTTCGCTGGGCCGAGGCGGCTCGGACCACAGCGCGGCACTTGCCGCCGCGGCTCTGGGGGCGGAGCTGCTCGAGATCTGGACGGACGTGGTGGGCCTCTACAGCGCCGACCCCACCTTGGTGCCCGAGGCTTTCCCCCTGCCGGAGGCGAGCTTCGAGGAGGCGATGGAGCTGTCCTTCTTCGGCGCGAAGGTGCTCCATCCGAAGACCATCCCGCCGGTGCGGGAACGGGGCATCCCCGTGCGGGTCTGCAGCACCTTCGAGCCGCAGCGGCCCGGCACGCTCATCCGCCGGGATGTGCCACCGCCGCCCAGTGGCGTCCGGGGCCTCTCCTTCCTCCGCGATCTCTCGGTGGTGAACCTCATGGGTCCGGGGATGCCCGGCGTGCCTGGCATTGCGGGCCGCGTGTTCGGCGCGCTCGCCCGCAAGGGCATCTCCGTGGTGCTCATCACCCAGAGCTCGTCGGAGCTCTCCATCTGCTTCGCCGTGCGGCGGGCGGATGGGATCGCGGCGGTGGCGGCCATCGAGGAGGCCTTCCCTGCGGAACTCGCCGCGGGCTTCCTCGATCCCGTGGTGCTGCGCGTCGGACTGTCGGTGCTCAGCATCGTGGGCGACGGCATGCGCACCCGGCCCGGCGTGGCCGGCACCTTCTTCGACGCCCTGGCCGAAGTGGGCTGCAACGTGGTGGCCATCGCCCAGGGGGCCAGCGAGCGCATCATCTCCGCGGTGGTGGAGGAGGCCGACGGCGCTCGCGCCATGGCCCACATCCACCGGCGCTTCTTCCGGGCCCAGGTGGTGGTGGACGTCCACCTGTTGGGCGCGGGGAACGTGGGCGGCAGCCTGCTGGGGCAGATCGCGCGCCAGCATGACCGGCTGCTGGCCCAGGGCCTGGACCTGCGGGTGACCACCCTCGCCACCAGCCGCCGGATGCGCCACGACGCCCGGGGCCTCGACCTGGGCCGCTGGCGTGAAGAACTGGCCCAGGGCGGGCCCATGGACCTGGACCTGCTCATGGAGGCGGTTCGCACGGGTCCACCTTCTCTGCCGGTGCTGGTGGACTGCACCACCAGCGGCGATCTCGCGGCGCGGTACCCCGATCTTTTCGACGCGGGCTTCCACGTGGTGGCGGCCAACAAGAAGGCCAACAGCAGCTCCCAGGCCTTCCACCGCGAGCTGCGGGAGCGCTCGGCCCGGCGGGGCCTGCGCTTTCTCTACGAGGCCAATGTGGGGGCCGGCCTGCCCATCATCGACACGGTGAAGAACCTGGTGCTCACGGGCGACCGGGTGCTGAAGGCGGAGGGCATCCTGTCGGGCTCCATGTCCTACATCCTCGGCCTGCTGGGCGACGGGGTCCCGCTGTCCGAAGCCGTGCGCCTCGCCAAGGAGAGCGGCTTCACCGAGCCCGACCCCCGGGACGACCTCAGCGGCATGGACGTGGCGCGCAAGCTGCTCATCCTGGCCCGGGAGCTGGGCCACGAGCTGGAGCTGGCGGACGTGGTGGTGGAAGGCCTGCTCCCGGCGGACTTCGACGCCAGCGGGGACATCCCCGGCTTCATGGCCCGCCTCCCGGTGTTGGACGCGGCGTTCAACCTCCGCCTGGCCGCGCTGAAGGCCGAAGGGAAGACCCTGCGCTATGTGGGATCGCTTTCGGACAGTGGTTGTCGCGTAGGCCTGCTGGCCGTGGACGCGGATCATCCCTTCACCGCCATCAAGGGCGGCGAGAACGCCCTGGCCCTGCTCACGGAGCGGTACCAGCCGCACCCCATGGTGATCCGGGGCTACGGGGCCGGGGCCGAGGTGACGGCGGCGGGGGTGTTGGCGGACATTCTGCGGCTGGTGCCCCCCGGCGCCCGCCCGGCGCGGAGGCTGTGATGGCGGAACCCACGATGTCCCAGGGAGGCCTCACGGCCTATGCGCCCGCCAGCATCGGGAACCTCGCCGCGGGCTTCGACCTGCTGGGCGCGGCGCTCGCGCCGCTGGACGGCAGCCTCCTGGGCGACCTCGTCCACGTGGCGCCGGCGGCCGTCTCGTCCTTCACGGTGACCGGGCCCTTCGCCCAGGCGCTGGCGGGGGACCCGCGGCCCAATCTGGCCCAGCGGGCCCATGACCTCTTCGTGGCGGCGGTCCGCGCCGAGGGCCGGGACGTCGGCCCCTTCGCCCTCACCCTCGAGAAGCGCCTGCCCGTGGCCAGCGGCCTGGGCTCCAGCGCCAGTTCCATCGTGGCCACCCTGGTGGCCCTGCAGGCGCTCTGCGGCGACCCCCTCGATGGCTCCGCCCTGCTGGGCCTGGCGGGGAAGGCCGAAGGGCACACCAGCGGCGCGGTGCACCTCGACAACGTGGCCCCATCCCTGCTCGGCGGCCTGCAGCTCGTGGTCCCGGGCCGGGATGGGCAGCCTGCCTCGCGGCGTCTGCCCTGGCCCGCCGACCTCCTGCTGGTGGTGGTGCACCCGGAGTACCGCCTTTCCACCGCCGAGAGCCGCGGCGCGCTGCCGCCGAGACCCGAATGGGCCGAGGCGCTGGATTTCGCGGGCAACCTCGCCGCCCTGGTGCAGGCGCTGCACAGCGGCGACCGGACCCTGCTCGGGCGCTGCCTGCGGGATCCGCTGGTGGAGCATCACCGCGCGCCGCTGGTGCCGGCCTTCCGGGCCGTGCAGGCCGCCGCCTTGGAGCGCGGGGCCCTGGGCTGCAGCCTGTCGGGTTCAGGTCCCTCCGTGTTCGCCGTGGTGGAGGACGAAACCCGGGCCACTTCCGTGGCTGGGGCCATGGCCGCCGCCTTCCGGCAGGCTGGCCTCGCGAGCCAGGCGTGGCTCTGCGCGCTGGACCCCGACGGCGCGCGGGTGGTCACCGCAGGCTTCACCCACCCCGGGCGGGAGGCGCATCCATGAGGCTGACCAGCACCCGCACCCCGGGCCTCGCCGCGACCTTCCTCGAGGCTGTGCAGGCGGGCCTCGCGCCCGACGGCGGCCTCTTCCTGCCGGTGGACCTCCCGCGCTTCGCCGATGGCCCCGAGCTGCTGGCGCTGGATTTCCAGACGCGCTCGACGGAGATCCTCCACCGCCTCCTGGCGGGGGAATTCACCCGCCCGGACCTGGCGGCGCTGACCCGATCTGCCTTCACCTTCCCCGCGCCGCTGGTGCCAGTGCAGGTACCGGGGCAGGCGCTCGTCTCGGCGCTGGAGCTCTTCCACGGGCCCACCCTGGCCTTCAAGGATTTCGGAGCGCGGTTCCTGGCGCGCGTGCTGGCCCACGCCGCGGACGGCCGGCTCCGCACGGTGCTCACGGCGACCTCGGGCGACACCGGTGCCGCCGTGGCGAGCGCCTTCCACGGCCTGCCGGGGGTGCGCGTGGTGGTGCTGTACCCGGCCGGCCGGGTCTCGCCCCTGCAGGAGCGGCAGTTCGCCACCTGCGGCGGCAACGTGCTGGCGCTGGCCGTGGAGGGCGCCTTCGACGACTGCCAGCGGCTGGTGAAGGGAGCCTTCGAAGACCCCGACCTGACCGCGCGGCTGGACCTGACCTCGGCCAACAGCATCAACATCGCGCGGCTGCTGGCCCAGACCCTCTACTACTTCGAGGCCGCGGCCCAGGCGGAGCGCGGCGCGCCGCTGGTGGTGTCCGTGCCCAGCGGCAACTTCGGCAACCTCTGCGCGGGCCTCATGGCGCAAGCCATGGGCGCGCCCATCCACGCCTTCGTGGCGGCGACCAACGCCAACCGCGTGGTGCCGGACTACCTCGACACCGGCGAGTACCGGCCCAGGGCCTCCGTGGCCACGCTGTCGAATGCCATGGACGTGGGCGCGCCCAGCAACTGGGAGCGCATTTCCGCGCGGTTCCGGGGCGACCACGACGCCATGGCCGCCGCCCTCCGCTGGGGCAGCTGCACCGACGTCGAGACGGAACGCACCGTGATCGAGCTGGATCGCGCGGGCTACCTGGCGGATCCCCACGGTGCCGTGGCCTGCCACGTGCTTCGGGCCCAACTCCGCAAGGGCGAGCAGGGCGTTTTCCTCGCCACCGCCCACCCGGCGAAATTCCGCGAGGCCCTGGCCCCGGCGCTGGGCCGCGACATCCCGCTGCCCGCGGCGCTGAGCGCGCTGCTGCACCTGCCGCTGCTGAGCGAGCGCCTGGCCGCGGAGCCGTCGGCCCTGCGCCGACGGCTCCTGGCCGATTAGGCCGAGCGGGCCTCCAGCCGCGCCCGCTCGAAGGCCAGCAGGGCCTGCTTGCGGGCCCCGCCCCAGCGGTAGTCGCCGCAGGCGCCGGTGGCCTGGATGACCCGGTGGCAGGGGATTAGCACGGCGATGGGGTTCTGGCCCAGGGCCGTGCCCACGGCGCGGCTGGCGCCGGGCGTGCCGCCCAGGGTCGCCAGGTCGCCGTACGACAGGGCGTGGCCCTCGGGGATGCGCAACAGGGCCTCCCAGGTCTGCAGTTGGAAGGGCGTGCCCTTGAGCACCAGGCCGAGGGGGGCGGGATGACCTTCCAGGCGGGCCGCGAGGGCCTCCGCGTGGTGGCGGGCCAGGGCGGGGATGGCCTCGAGCCGGGCGCCGGGCCAGCGGTCGCGCAGCCGGGCGAGGGCCCCATCCGCGCCGTCGCCCAGCAGGAAATCCACCCCGCAGAGTCCCCGCTCCAGGCCCGCGAAGAGGGCCGGGCCGAAGGGGGTGTCGGCCACGCCCCAGCCGAGCCGCAGGCCCGCGGCCTTGGTCTTGTACTCGCCCGGCGTCATGCGTTCGAGGCTGAGGAAGAGGTCGTGCAGGCGGCCGGTGCCCGATAGGCCCACCTCGAGGCTGGCCTCCAGCACGCTGCGGGACTCCCGCAGCAGCCGCTTCGCCTCCTGCAGGGTCAGGTACTGCAGGAAGCGCTTGGGGCTCACCCCCGCCCAGCGCTGGAAGAGCCGCTGGAAGTGGAACTCGCTGAGGCCCACCTCCGCCGCCACCTCCGCGAGCGAAGGCTGCTGGGCCGCATGCTGCTGCAGGAAGCGCAGGGCCTTTTCCACCTTGGCATAGTCGCTGAGGGCCATCACTCGGTTCCTGTCAGGGGGGCGGCGGTTGCGGGCGCGGGGCGCCAGACCCATTCCAGCGCCAGGCCGGTGCCGCCGCGGGTGTAGAAGCTGCGGGAGCCGTCATCATGATCCACGGGAACGCCGCCTTCCAGTCGGGCGATCTCATCGAAGGCCTCGCGCTCGGCCACGCGCAGCGCCAGATGGCTCGGGTGCCTCGCCCCGTCGCCCAGCAGGGCCAGTCGGGCGCCGCCCGCGAGGGTCAGGATGGCCAGGCCGGGTTCCGGGAAGGTGGCGGCGTGCCCCAGGCGGCGCCACCGCGCGACCTCGGCGTCCAGGTCGGCCACCTTCATGGCCGCGTGGTCCAGCATCGGGTGGAACTGGGGCATGGGCACCTCCCCGGCTAGGCGCGCTCGACGCGGGCGATGAAGCAGGCCGCGTCCGGATTCTGGATGGCGATGAACCCGATGCGCGGATCGGCGAACAGGGCCTCGATGGCCGGCTCGGGGGCCTCGCCCGCCAGGACCCGGTTCACGAGGCCGGAGCCGTCCCGGAAATGGCCCCGCAGGACCATGGGCAGGCCCCGCAGCTCCTCGGGGAAGCCCGCGCCCTCGAACGGGGCGCAGGCCTCCTCGTGGATGTAGATGGGGCCCACCACGGAGACCTGATCCGGCTCGGGGTAGGGATCGTAGCTGAGCAGCAGCCGGCGCTCGCCCTCGCGGGTGCGGCGCAGGCAGGCGCGGCAGGGGCCGTAGCCCGTCGCGCCGGCCACGTGGACCTGCACGGGGTGGCCAAAGCCCGGGGACAGCCGCGTGTCGCGGGTTTCGTCAGCCAGGTGGCGGGGGATGGGGATCACTCGGAAGCTCAAGGTCACCTCGGAAAGGTCACGTCCGTGACGTCTCCCAACCTGCGCCTCCGGCCCTTCCCGGGCGACCCGGTTCTTGCGGCGATCGGTCCCCTAGCGTCCGTCGGCGATCAGCACCGCCGGGGCGAAGGGCAGCCCCTTGGCTTCCGCGGGGGACTTCATGCCCCAGATGGCCAGGCGTCCGGCGTGGGGGGCCCAGAGCTCCGGCCGGGCGGCCACCGCCTTGAGGGGCGGGTGGAACCAGAGGGCATCGGGCAGGTCCGCCAGTTCCTCAGCACTGAGGTCCAGGGCCTCGTCGGTCTCCCACAGGAACCCGCAGCGGGCGCCTTCGCAGGCGGCCCAGAGCTGAAGGATCTCGCTGTGCTCGAAGCTGCTGAAGAGCACCCGGTCCAGGGCCTCGGCGGCTTCCACGGCGGCCAGGGCCTGCTGCCAGCCCGGCTCGCCCTTCAGCTCCACGTTGATGAGCTTCGCGGGCAGCTCCAGCACGTCGGCCAGGCGGGGCAGGGGCTCGCCGTTCTTCAGGGGCGGCAGCTCGGTGGCCTTCATCTGCCGCAACAGGCCCGCGCCGTTCGCCGTGCGGGCCAGATCCTCGTCGTGCAGCACCAGGCAGACGCCGTCGCGGGTGGGCTGCACGTCCAGCTCGAAGCCGTCCATGCCCGCGGCCAGGGCAGCCCGGAAGGCCTCCATGGAGTTTTCCAGGTGCGAGGCGGACAGGCCGCGATGGCCGAGGATGAGGGGGGCATGGGGGGACATGGCGGCTCCGGAGGGCGGAGGCTTGATTCTGCCTGGAATCGGCTGGATCGAGGAATCTTCTGGACGGCCCTCGCCCAGCCGACCCAGTGGACCGATGATGGGGAACCGCCCCGGGGGCGATCGAGTGGGGAATGGAACCATGCGGATTCTCCTGGCGGATGGTGACGGCGACCTGCTCCAGCAGGTCCGGCGGGCCTTCTGGCAGGCCCACCGGACCTGGGAAGTCCTCGTGGCCGCCACCGGCGCCGATGCGCTGACGCTGCTGGGCCGGGACGCGGTGGACGTCGTCATCGCCGACCGGGCGTTGCCCGACATGGATGGGATCGCTCTGTTGCACCAGGTCCGCGAGCTGCAGCCCGGGACGGTGCGGATCGCCCTCGCCGACCACGCCATGGCCGAGCTGGAGGAGCAGGCCGACGGGGACCTGCACCGTCTCTTTCTCAAGCCTGTGACCCCGGCCTTTCTCCTCGACGCGATGGAGAGCCTGGACATCGAAGACGACGAGACGAACGTGCGTGCCGTGCGTGCCTTCGTGGGCGGCCTGAACCGGATTCCGAGCCTGCCGAGCCTCTACACGGACCTGGTGGCCCTGCTGCAGCGCGAGGACGCGGGCATGGGCGAGGTGGCCAGGCTGGTCCGCAAGGATCTGGGCATCGCCAGCCAGGTGCTCAAGCTGGCCAATTCGGTGCACTCCGCCTCGGATCGTCCGGTTTCCGAGCTGGGCCGGGCCGTGGCCATGCTGGGCGTGGATTCGCTCCGGGCCCTGGTGATGTTCCGGGGCCTCATCTCGGGCTTCGACTCCCCGCGTCCGCAGGGCCTCGACCTGGAGAAGCTGTGGTTCCACTCCTCCCAGGTGGCGGCGGGGGTCCGCAAGCTGGCGCTGCTGGAGGGCGAGTCGGGCCTGGCCGATCTGGCCTTCTCGGTGGGGCTGCTCCACGATGTGGGCCTGGTGGTGCTCGCCACCGATCCCTCCGGCCGGTACAAGGCCATCCTCGAACAGGCCCAGACCAGCCGCGTGCCCCTGGCGGTGCTCGAGCACCAGACTTACGGCGTGGATCACACCCAGGTGGGCGCCCACCTCCTGAACCTCTGGGGCCTGCCCCCCGCCTTCTGCCGGCCGGTGCGGGAGCACCACGCGCCGCCGGCCACGGCGCCCGGCGTGGGCTTCCCCCTCTCGATGGCCCTGCACCTGGCGGATGCGCGGCACGGCGGCGGCGGCATGGCGGGCATCTTCGCGGATGGCCGCTGGGGCCTGCATCCGCGCGTGATGATCGATGCCGAGCGTTTCGCGCGCTGGAAGGCCTGCCTGGCCACGGACGGGGGCCAAGGCGGCGAGGCCTGACGGTCCTGCGGACCGGTAGACCCTTCGGCCTAGCCGGGCGGCCGCCGAGAAGGAATCTTGCAAATATTAGAAATTGAGACACAGTATTGTGCGATTGTGTGACCGCAAGCGAAGGCGGAACCATGCAGATCGCGCGTTCTACCCCAGGGCCACCGGAGCCGGATTACAAACGCCTGTTTGAATCCGTGCCTGGGCTCTACCTGGTCCTCGACCCGGACCTGGCCATCGTGGCCGTCAGCGAGGCCTACCTTTCGGCCACCCTGACCCGCCGGGAGGACATCCTCGGTCGGGGCATCTTTGACGTGTTCCCGGACAACCCCGATGACCCCAGTGCCACCGGGGTGGCCAACCTCAGCGCCTCGCTCCGGCGGGTGCTTGCCCTGGGACGGGCCGATGCCATGGCCGTCCAGAAGTACGACATCCAGCGCCCCGCCTCCCAGGGCGGTGGCTTCGAGGAGCGCTTCTGGAGCCCGGTCAACTCCCCGATCCTGTCGCCCGAGGGGCAGGTGCGGTTCATCATCCACCGCGTGGAGGATGTGACGGAGTTCGTGCGGCTGCGGGAGGCCCATCGGGTTCAGGGCGAACTGGCCGAAGAGCTGAAGGGTCAGGCGGCCCAGATGGAAGCGGAGGTGTTCCGGCGGGCCCAGGAACTCCAGGAGGCGAACCGGCAGCTCAGGCAGCTCCAGGCCGAGCTGGAGCTGCGCGTGCAGGAGCGGACGGCGGCGCTGCTGGAGGCGAACGAGGCCCTGAAGCGCAGCGAGGAACAGTTGCGCCAGGCGCAGAAAATGGAGGCGGTGGGCCGGCTGGCGGGGGGCATCGCCCACGACTTCAACAACCTGCTCACCGTGGTGATCGCCGGGGCCGAGAGTCTGGAGCTTCGAATCGGGAAGGACCGCAACCTGGACGCGATCCAGCGGTCGGCTGAGCGCGCCGCGCGGCTGACCGGGCAGCTGCTAGCTTTCAGCCGCCAGCAGGTCTTGGCTCCGCAATCCCTGGATCTCAATGCCGTCCTGGAGGGCATCCAGCCCATCCTGAAGCGCATCCTGGGGGAGGACATCGAGCTCCTGGCCCTCCCCGCGAACAACCTGCGCAGGATCTTCGCGGACCGGGGCCAGATCGAGCAGGTCATCCTCAACCTGGTGGTCAACGCCCGGGACGCCATGCCCGAGGGCGGCAAGCTCATCCTCGAAACCATGAACCTGGAGGTCGACGAAGCCTACGCCCGGGACCATCCGGATGTGACCCCCGGGCCCCATGTCGTGCTGGCCGCCAGCGACACCGGCTTCGGCATGGACAAGGAGACTCAGAGCAGAGCCTTCGACCCCTTCTTCACGACGAAGGAGCGGGGGAAGGGCACGGGGCTCGGGCTCGCGACGGTGTTCGGCGTCATGAAGCAGAGCGGGGGCCACATCTGGCTCTACAGCGAGGTGGGGGTGGGCACGACCTTCAAGCTCTACTTCCCGGAGCTGAGCGACCGGGTTGTGGTTCCCCCTGAGCCGGAGCCTGTCTTCCTGGTGGACGAGGGGGGCACCGAGACCGTGCTGCTGGTGGAGGACGAGGAGCACCTGCGGATGGTGGTGGCCGAATCCCTGCGGCAGGCCGGGTACACCGTCCTGGAGGCCCAGAACGGCGACGAGGCCATCGGCCATTGCACCCGGCACCAGGGCCGGATCGACCTGCTGCTCTCGGACGTCGTCATGCCCGGGCTCAATGGGCGCCGCGTGTCCGACGTGGCGAAATCCATCCGGGCGGACATCTCGGTGCTGTACATGTCGGGGTACACCGCGGAGGCCATCAAGCGCCACGGCGTGCTGGACCCCAATGTCCCCTTCCTGCAGAAACCCTTCACGCCGGCGAAATTAAGGATGAAGGTTCGCGAGGCCCTGACCTGGACGCACGGCCATGTCTGATTCGCCCCTGGCTGACGTCCACCTCAAGGGAGAACCGTCCATCGTGGAATTGCTGGACCTCTTTCCGCATCCCATCTGGCGGGCGGACCGGGGAGGGCATTGGGACCGCTTCAACCAGGGATGGGTGGCTTTCACGGGGAGATCGGCCGACCAGGAACTGAGGGATGGCTGGATTCAGGGGATTCATCCCGAGGACCGGGACCGGGTCCTCCAGGGTTTCCGGAACGGGTTCCTGGGCGCGGAGGCCTTCCAGCAGGAGTTCCGCCTCCGCCACCTGGATGGCAGCTACCACTGGGTCCAGAACCAGGTGAGCCCGATCCGCAACGCGGAAGGCGGGTGCGTGGGTTTCCTGGGCTCCTGCTACGACCTGTCGGTGGCCCGGATGGTCGAGGCGAGGGCCCTGCGGCTGGGCCAGCTGTACGAGGCCCTCTGCCGGATCAACCGGATCGCGAAATTCAGTCCCGCCACCGACCTGCTCTTCGAGGCGAGCAGCCGGGTGGTGGTGGAGGTCGGGCGGTTCTGCCTGGCCTGGATCGGCATCTTGGATCCCGTCACGCGCCTCGTCATTCCGGTGGCCCTGCACGGCAGCCTGCAGGGCGTGGGCACGGAGGAGGCACTGAGGCTTGTGACGGAGGCTCGTCCCTCCGCGGATCCGGATGTTCCCGGGGGGCGGGGCCTGGTGGGGCAGGCCTGCCGGGAGGCCCACTTCGCGCTCAGCAATGACCTCCAGTCGGATGAACGGACGAGCTCCCTGCTGGCCCTGGCGGTGGCGCGGGGTGTCCGCGCCTCCGCGACCTTCCCCCTGATCGTGCGGGGTCAGGTCCGCGGCGCGCTGGCCATCTACGCGGTGGAGGTGGGAGCCTTCGATTCCGAGGTGGTGGACCTGCTCGAGCGGGTGGCGGAAGACATCTCCCTGGCCATCGAACGCCTGGAGCAGAGCCGGCGATGGTCGGAGGTGGAGGGCCGCCTTCGGGCCTCGGAGCGCTTGTTCTCCGCGACCCTGGATACCCTGTCGGCCGCCATCGCGATCCTGGACGAATCAGGCCGCATCCTGGCCGTCAATGCCGCTTGGATGGATTTCCGCAACGGCCTGAATCCCCTCGTGCATGACCTCAGGCCGGGCGAGGACTACGGTGCGGTGTGCTCGGGGGTCGTGGCGGAGGGGGGCATTCACGCGGAAGTCTCCATGGGCACCCTCGAGGTCATGGAGGGCGGCCGAGAGACGTTCGTTTTCGAATATCCCGAGGGGGGGCCGGATCCCACGCACTGGTACGCGGTCACGGTGAACCGCTTTGAGGATGAAGGGCTGAAGCGCATCGTCCTCGCCCATCGGGAAATCACGGACCGCCGGCTGTTCGAGAAGCGGCTGCGCGAGAGCGAAAACCTCTTCCGGCTGATCACGGAGCACGCGGCGGACCTCATCGGTTTGGCAGACAAGGCCGGCCGGCGCGCGTACTGCAGCCCTTCCTATACGTCGCTCCTGGGCTATTCCTCCGAGGAGCTGATCCATCACAGCCCTCTTGAGATCATTCACGAAGAGGATCGGGATCGGGTCCGCCGGACCATCCAGGCGATCATGGATGGACACTGCGATTCCATCACGATGGAAGTTCGGCTGATCCGCAAGGATGGAAGCTCGGGCCGGTTCGAATCGCACATGGTGGCGATCCGCGATGGCGAGAAGAAGGGCTCCTCCGCAGGGCTGCTCGTGATCTCCCGGGACATCAGTGAACGGGAGGCCGCCGAGCAGGCCCGGCAGCGGATGGAGGTGGAACTTCGCCATGCCCAGAAGCTCGAGTCCATCGGCCAGCTCGCGGCGGGCATCGCGCACGAGATCAATACGCCCATCCAGTACATCGGGGACAACCTGCGCTTCATCCAGGAGGCGGCCGGGGAGCTTCTGGGCGCGCTCGAGGCGGTTCCTCCTCTGGGGTCGGGTCGGGCGGACCTGGAGGCGGAGTTCGAGGCCTTCCACCATCGCCTGGCCGCGGCGGACCTGGACTACCTGCGGAAGGAACTGCCCAAGGCCGCCCGGCAATCGCTGGAGGGCGTGGCCAGGGTCGGCAAGATCGTGGGGGCCATGAAAGAGTTCTCCCACCCAGGGAGCGAGAGCAAGACCCTGGCCGACCTGAACCGGGCCATCGAGAGCACGGTCACCGTCTCGCGGAACGAATGGAAGTACATCGCGGACCTGGTGCTGGAGCTCGACCCGACCCTCCCCGCCGTGCCCTGCCACTCGGGAGAGATCAACCAGGTGGTCCTGAACCTCATCGTCAACGCGGCCCATGCCATCGGCGACCGGGTCGGGAGTTCGGGGCAGAAGGGCCGCATCACGGTCCGCACCCGGGCCGAGACAGACCGGGTCGCCATCCAGGTGGAGGACACCGGCGGCGGCATCCCGGAAGCCATTCGTGGCCGCGTCTTCGATCCCTTCTTCACGACCAAGGGCGTGGGCCGGGGGTCGGGTCAGGGCCTGGCGATCGCCCATTCCGTGGTGGTGGACAAGCACGGCGGCACCATCGGATTCGAAACGGAACCGGGGCAGGGGACCCTCTTCACCATCCACCTGCCCTTGACGACGGACACAGCGGGGACCCCGTGAACGCGCGGACCTGGACCATCGCTGCCTGGAACCCATGCCTGGTCCGCCCGGACCGGATCGAGGAGGCACTCCCGTGGACTTGAAGATCCTGCTCGTGGACGATGACGAGAACGTGCTGGCCGGCTTGCATCGGACCCTGCGGCGCCGCTTCGATCTAGACATCGCGCTCGGCGGTGCCCAGGCCCTCCAGGCCATGGAACAGCACGGTCCCTACGCTGTGCTGGTGGCCGACATGCAGATGCCTGGCATGAACGGGGTGGAGCTGCTGAAGAAGGCCCGCGAAGCCTGGCCGCAGACGATCCGCCTGATGCTCACGGGCAACCTCGACCAGCACACGGCCATGGAAGCCATCAACCAGGGGCGGGTTTTCCGCTTCCTCACCAAACCCTGTTCGCCCGAGGACCTGGGCGGCATGCTCGACGCGGCGCTCCGGCAGCACCAGCTCGAGTCCGCCGAGCGGGAACTCCTGGACCAGACGCTCACCGGAAGCCTGAAGGTCCTGACGGAGATCCTGGCCGTGGCGGACCCCTACGCGTTCGGACGGGCCGAGCTGATCCGCGAGCGGGCCACGGAGATCGCCCGGCGGCTCCACGTGGACCAGGCCTGGGAGATCGGCGTGGCCACGATGATGGCCCCCCTGGGTCTGGTCACCCTTCCCGCGGACCTGGTGGCCAAGGAACGCCGGGGGGATCCCCTCACTCCCAAGGAGGAGGCGGCTTTCCACCGGATGCCCGGGTTCGTGGCGGGCCTGCTGGAGGGCATCCCCAGGCTGGAGACGGTGGCGCGGATCGTGCGGTACCAGAACAAGGGCTACGGCGGCGGCGGGCACCCGCCGGATGACGTGAAGGGCGAGGACATCCCCCTTGGCGCCCGCATCCTCCGGGTGCTGTCGGATTTCCAGGACATCGAGGACCGGCGGGGATCTCGCCTGGTGGCCCTGGAACAGCTCAAGCTCAAGCGGGGCGTCTATGACCCGCAGGTCGTACAGGAGCTGGAGGCCATCCTCCAGCAGCCGCGGCCCGCCGTGGCGTCGGAGCCGCCCCTCGCGGTGCCGCAGGATGCCCCGCGGGTGGTGGCCCTCAAGGACCTCCAGTCCGGGATGGTCCTGACCGCCGACGTGACCACCCGGATGGGCATGCTGGTGGCCTCGTCGGGCACCCGGCTGCTGGATTCCCACATCGAGAAGCTCCAGAACTTCGAACGGCTGATCGGGCTGTCCGGGCCCGTTCACGTGAAGGGAGGTTCCTGAAGCCCTAGATGACCTTGCCCGGGTTGAAGATCCCGCAGGGGTCGAGGGCGCGCTTCACGGCGCGCAAGGCCCGGATGTGGGCCGGGTCGCTCAAGGTGAGGAAGGCCTCGCGCTTGGCGAGGCCGATGCCATGCTCGCCGCTGAGCGTTCCGCCCAGGTCCAGAGCGAGGCGGAAGAGGCCGTTCAGCTGCCGTTCCAACAGGGCTGGGTCGGTCTTGTCCGCCGCCAGCAGGTTCACGTGCAGGTTCCCGTCGCCGAGGTGCCCGTACGTGACGCAGGGCGCCCCGAGGCGGCCGAGACCCTCGAAGAAGGCCCGCAGGCGGCTGCGGGGCACGACGATGTCCTCGCTCACCTTGCCGGGATGGCGCTCCTTCAGGAATGCGCTGGTCATGCGGCGGACAGCCCAGATGGCCTTGCGCTGGCGCTCATCCGAGGCGAGTTCCAGGCTTTCGGCCATGGGCCCGAGCAGGTCCAGGAGGCCTTCGAGGAAGGACTCGGCGGTGCAGCCGCGCTCGTCGAATTCCAGGATGGCCAGGGCCTCGCCGGGGAGACGGCGGGCCTCCTCGGGGCCATGTGCGCGGAGCTCGGCCAGCACGGCGGGGTCGAAGAACTCGAAGGCGCTGGGCTGATAGCCGGCGGCACAGAGGCGCCCCGGCAGGTCCAGCAGATCCTCCCAGCGTCGCACCGGCAGAAGCAGCGTGGCGTGCTCCCTGGGCAGGGGCGTGAGACGGAGGGTGGCGCCCACGATGAGGCCGAACACGCCCTCGCTGCCGATGAGCAGCTGGCCGAGGGACGGGCCCGCGTTGGCCTTCACGCTGCTGATGCCGAAGCGGTGGATCTCGCCATCCTCCAGCAGCGCGTCGACGGCCAGCACCCAGTGGCGGGTCATGCCGTACTTGCAGGCGTTGGGCCCTCCCGCGTTCGTGGCGAGGGTGCCGCCGAGGGCGCAGCTCTCCCAGGAATTGGGATCAGGCGGGTAGAACAGGCCCTGGGCCTCCGCCGCGGCCTTCACGTCGCGCAAGGGGGCGCTGGCCGGGGCGCTGAGGCTGAGGTCCTGGGCCGAGACGGCGATGTCTCCGGGCCACTGGGAGAGGTCCACGACCACCGTGCGTGCCGTGGGCACGCAGCCACCGGCCTTGCCGGTGCCTGCGCCGCGGGGCACGAGGCCAAAACCCTCGGCCTTGGCGCGGCGCACCAGCTCGCGCAGGGCCGAAGGGCCGCGAGGCTTCACCACCGCCAGCGGGAGGACGCCGCGCACATGGGACTCGTCCCGGAGGAACGGCTCCAGGTCGCTGGGGTCCCGCAGGACCGTGGCCTCGGGCAGGCCGGTGAGGAAATCGTCCATGACCTTGAGTCTGACGGAATTACCCGGTCCGGGTAAGCTGGCCCTCATGTCCCCGTTCCACCTGCTGTCCCCCCGGGCCCGCCGGGGATGGCTGTTCCAGCTGCTGGGCCACGTCTCGCCCTGGCTGGTGCTCCTGTTGGGTCTCCTCGGCACGGGCTGGGCCTGGCACGCCCTCACGATGCAGGAACGGGGCTTCCAGGCCGGCCGCCTGGACGCGGCCCTGGCACAGACGCGGGAAGCGGTGGACCACCGCATCGAGGAGCAGACCAAGCTGCTGCTGGGCGCGCAGGGCCTGGTGGTGGGGCGGCCCCGCCTGGGGAGCGAGGATTGGCGGGCCTTCGTGGCCGGGCTCGAGCTGCGGCGCCTGTCGCCGGGCACCCGGCTGCTGGGCTATGTCTCCCGCGACGTGATGGAGGGCCAGCGGGGCGCGGCTCCGCTGCTGGAACCCGAGGCCGAGGCCCTGCGGCTGGGACAGAAGGGGTCGGCCCTGCTGGGGCTCGCGGGGTTCCAGGCGGCGGCGAACCGGGCGCGTGAGACCGGCGAGCTCTCGGTGACCGGCCGCCTCAACCTGCCCGGCGAGCAGATCGCTTCCATCGCCTTCGTGCTACCCGTCTATCGGAATTTCCTGGTGCCCCACGACCCGCGGGATCGGCTCGCCGGCTTCCAGGGACTGGTGGTCTGCGTGGCGGACGGGGGCGAGATGTTTCGTCCCATGTACGGGGCCAGCCCCATCGCAGGCCTGGATGTGGAGATCTACGACGCCCCGGCCAGCCGAGAAGAAGGGCTCATCTACGACCGGGAGCTCTGCCTGGCGCGCAATGGCTCGGCCATGGCCGTGCGGCCTGGCGCCCGGCGCATGCCGATGGTGTTCGGCGGCCGTCAGTGGTCGCTGGTGGTGGGCTTCGTGACGCCGGCCGACGCCGCCCGCGAGAACCGGCCGAAGGTGGTCGCGACGGGCGGTGCGCTGCTGAGCTTCCTGGCCTTCGGCCTGACCCTCTTCCTGGCGCACGGCCGGGCTCGGCTGGAGGCCCTGACCCACCGCCTGCGGGAAAGCGAGGCCCGGTTCCGCTCCGTGGCGGAGACCGCCTCCTGTGCGATCTTCATCTACTCCGACTGCATCGAGTACATGAATGGCGCCGGGGTGCGGATCACGGGGTACCCGCTGGAGGAGATCGTCGGCTCGCCCCTCTGGAAGCTGGTGCACCCGCTCGATCAGGACCTGGTGAAGTCCCGGGCGCAGGCGCGGCTCCGGGGGGACGCCGTGCCCGTCCGCTACGAATTCCGCATCCGCACGAAGGACGGCGAAACCCGCTGGATCGATTTCGCGGCCGGGTCCGTGGTCCTGGGTGATCGCGTGGTGGGCCTGGGCACGGCCTTCGATGTCACCGAGCGGGTGAAGGCCAACGAGGCGAAGCTCAAGGTCGAACGCAAGCTCCTCGAAGCCCAGAAGCTCGAGAGCCTGGGCCTGCTCGCGGGCGGCGTAGCCCATGACTTCAACAACCTGCTGACCGTCATCCAGGGCAACGCGGGCATGCTGCGGGATGCCCTGGACGATCCGGAGGTGGCTCAGGGCTGCCTCCACAACATCGAGGACACCTGCCGCCGCGCCTCGGATCTGGTGCGCCAGATGCTGGCCTATTCGGGCCGCGGGATGGTGCATGCCCAGCACCTTGACCTCAACCGCCTCATCCAGGAGATTGCGCAGCTGCTGCGCGTGTCCATTCCGAAGTCGGTGGCGCTGCGCTTCGACCTGGCCGAGGGCCTGCCGCCGGTCCTGGCCGATTCGGCTCAGCTCCAACAGGTGGTGATGAACCTCGTCACCAACGCGGCGGAGGCCATCAAGGATCCGGAAGGGACGGTCAACCTGCGGTCGGGGCTCCGCGAGCTGGGCGAAACGGATGTCACCGGCCTTCGCGTGGCGGAGACCCTGAAGCCAGGCCCCTTCGTCTACGTCGAGGTGGAGGATACGGGCGCGGGCATGGACGCCGAAACCCAAGCGCGCATCTTCGACCCCTTCTTCACCACCAAGTTCACGGGGCGGGGCCTGGGTCTCGCAGCCATGCAGGGCATCGTCCGCGGCCACGGCGGCGGCGTGGAGATCCAGAGCCGTCCGGGCACGGGCACCCTCTTCCGGGTCTACCTGCCGGCCCAGGTCGGCGCGACGGTGCCCGAGGCCTCGGCGCCCGCGGCCTTCGATTCGAACTGGTCGGGATCCGGGCTGGTCCTGGTGGCCGACGACGAGCCGGGCATCCGCGAGTTCGCTCGCCAGGTGCTGGAGAAGGCCGGATTCGAGGTGCTGCTCGCGGTCGACGGCCAGGAGGCGCTCGACCTGGCCCGGACCTGCCTGGCGGAACTCCGCCTTGTGGTCCTGGACCTCACCATGCCGAAGATGGGTGGCGATGAGGCCCTGGCGGGGCTGCGCGGCCTGGGCTTCCAGTCCCCCGTCATCCAGTGGAGCGGCTACAACGCCCAGGAGGGCACCCGGGACCCCGGCGTGCGGTTCCTGCGCAAACCCTTCACCGCGGAGGAACTGCTGAGGACGGTGCGGGGGATCCTGGAGGAGCGCCTCATCGCCCCATGACCAAGGCGGTCGAAACCCTTAGCTGACCAAGGTTCCCACGGCCTCGCCCTTGACGGCGGCCACGAGGTTCCCGGGCTTGTTCATGTCGAAGACGAGGATGGGCAGCTTGTTGTCCATGCACAGGGCGATGGCGGGCGCATCCATGACCTTCAATCCCTTCTCAAGCACCTCCTGGAAGCTGATGCGGTCGAAGCGGGTGGCGGTGGGATCCTTCTTGGGATCGGCGGTGTAGATGCCGTCCACGTTGGTGGCCTTCATCACCACTTCGGCGTTGACCTCATTGGCGCGCAGCGCGGCGGCCGTGTCGGTGCTGAAGTAGGGGTTGCCGGTGCCGGCGCCGAAGATGACCACGCGGCCCTTCTCCAGGTGGCGGGTGGCGCGACGGCGGATGTAGGTCTCGGTGACCTTGGGCATCTCGAGGCCGGACAGGGTACGGGTGTGGACGCCCTTGTGCTCCAGGGCGTCCTGGAGGGCCAGGGCGTTGATCATGGTCGCCAGCATGCCCATGTGGTCCGCCGTGGTGCGGTCCATGCCCTTGGTGGCGCCGGCGACGCCGCGGAAGATGTTGCCGCCGCCGATGACGAGGCCCACTTCGACGCCCATCTCCCGGATGGTCTTCACCTGATCCGCGATCATGGAGACCACGGCCGGGTCGATGCCACCCTTCTGCTCACCCATGAGGGCTTCGCCGGAGAGCTTGAGGAGGATGCGCTTGAACTTCATGGGGACCTCGGAACGGATGCGATCAGCCTAGCGTGTGTTCAAAAAAAGGGCGGCACGAATGCCGCCCTCGGTCGGAAAGGTCGAACCTTACTTGGCGGCGGCGACTTCGGCGGCGAAGTTCTCGCTGCGCTTCTCCAGGCCCTCGCCCATGATGTACTTCGTGAAGCGGCGGATGCTCAGCTTCTCGCCGATCTCCGCGGTCTTCTGGGACAGGTACTGCTGGATGGTGAGGTCGGGGTTCATGATGAAGGGCTGTTCGAGGAGGCAGACCTCCTTGCGCTGGAAGGCCTCGTTGCGGGCCACGAAGTCGGTCTCGGAGTTCACTTCGACCAGCACGCCCACGCGGCCGCCGGGGTGGATGTAGGCTTCGACGATGCCTTCAGCGGCGATGCGGTCGGCCTTCTTCGCGGAGGCGGCCAGGCCCTTCTTGCGGAGCCACTCGTTGGCCTGCTCCATGTCGCCGTTGCTCTCTTCCAGGGCCTTCTTGCAATCCATCATGCCGAGGCCGGTCTTCTCGCGCAGCGCCTTCACGTCTTGGGCGGTGAATGCCATGTCATCTCCTGATCGTTGGGGATTCAGACCATCAGCCATCAGCGGGCGGGCCCTCTGATGGCTGATGAGGGTAGCGGGGGAGGGTCTAGCCCTCGACTTCCATCTTTTCGGCCATCATCTTCTTCATCTCGTCGCTGTCGCCCTTGTCGCGGAAGGACTGGCGGCCCTCGAGGATGGAGTCGGCCACGCGCTCGGAGAAGAGCAGGATGGAGCGGATCGCGTCGTCATTGGCGGGGATCACGTAGTCCACCATGTCGGGATCGCAGTTGGTGTCCACGATGCCCACGACCTTGATGCCGATCTTCTTGGCCTCGGTGACGGCGATGTCTTCGCGGTGCGGATCAATGACGAAGATGACATCGGGCAGCGAGCGCATGTCGCGGATGCCGTGGAAGGAAGCCTCGAGCTTGAGCCGCGTGCGGTTCAGGGTGAGCAGTTCCTTCTTGGAGAGCAGCGCAGTGCGGGCGGGATCGGCCAGGGTGGCCTCGATCTCGCGGAACTTCTCAAGGCTCTTCTTGATGGTGCTGAAATTGGTCAGCATGCCGCCCAGCCAGCGGTTGTTGACGTAGAAGGCGCCGCAGCGGCTCGCCTGCTCGGCGATGAGCTCCTGGGCCTGGGGCTTGGTGGCCACGAAGAGGAAGCTCTTGCCCTCGCCGGCGGCCTTGGTCAGGAAGTTCGCGGCGGTGTTCCAGAGGCGCAGGGTCTTCTGGAGGTCGATGATGTAGATGCTGTTGCGGGCGCCGAAAATGAACTTCTTCATCTTCGGGTTCCAACGCTTGGTCTGGTGTCCGAAGTGGGCACCGGCCTCGAGAAGTTCCTTCATCTGGATGGCAGCCATGCTGGCCTCCCTGGTCAAGCGGCGATGGTTGAAGGACGCCGCGGGTGGGATGAAAGGCGTCGGGTTGGATCCCTCGGCCCGAATCGTCCACGGAATCCCGTGAACCGGAAAAGCAGAAGGGGGAACCGAGTGGCTCCCCCTTCCAGAGAACGACTAGCGCTTGCTGAACTGGAAGCGACGACGGGCGGCCTTGCGACCGGGCTTCTTGCGTTCCTTCATGCGGGGATCGCGGGTCAGGAGACCGGCGCCGCGCAGGAGGGACTTGAGCTGCTCGTTGTAGCCCAGCAGCGCGCGGGAGATGCCCATGCGGATGGCCGAGGCCTGACCGGCGGGGCCGCCGCCGCACACGCTGATGATCATGTCGAACTTGCCGTCGAGGTCGGCCAGCACCAGGGGCTGATGGACCATCATGCGGAGCACGGCGTTGGGGAAGTAGCTCTCCAGCGTCCGGCCGTTGACGGTGATCTTGCCGGTGCCGGGGCGGAGGAAGGCGCGGGCGGCCGCGCTCTTGCGGCGACCGGTTCCGTAGTTCTGGGAAATGGCCATG
>JAFJUR010000060.1 GCA_017859995.1 Holophagaceae bacterium
GGGCAGCACCACCAACGGCCGCATCGTGCTCGAGGACGTGGACGGCGGCATCCAGCTGGAAACCACCAATGGCTCGATCCGCGCCCGCAACCTCGACGGCTGGGGCGAAGGGATCCACCTGGAATCCACCAATGGCAGCATCGAGGTGGATCTGGGCAAGGCCACCGGCGACCTCATCGCCGAGAACAGCAACGGCTCCATGGACGTCAAGATCGCCGGCGCGCAGGTCATCGAGATCACCAAGCACAGCGCCCACGTGAAGGTGCCTGGCCGCACCCAGCCGATCCGCCTCGAAACCACCAACGGCAGCATCCGGGTGAAGTAGTACCCTGGGGGCCATGCGCCCGCTGGTCATCGCCCTCCTCGCCGAGCGGCGCGGCCTCACGGCCTTCCACGCCACCCTGGTGTTCCGGGGTGGACGGGCGGAGGAGCCCACGGCCCTGGCCGGGGCCACCGATCTGCTGGCGAGCGCGCTGTTCGGGGCCTCCTGGCCCGAGGACCTGGACCCCCAGCGGACCGCCGCGCTGGACGCGATCCTCCGGCAGGAGGAAGGGCTGCTCGAATCGATCCGCCTCGAGCGCCTGCGCCAGCGGCGCGATCCGGCCGGCGTCTCGCAGCTCCCCGCCCTGGAGGCGAGCCTGGCGACCACCCAGTCCCGGCTGAAGGCCGCCTTTGCCACCTCGCCGCTGGCCGACCTGTACGCGGCCAAGGGCGGGAGCCAGTCCGCCGAGGCCACCGCCGATGCCCTCTACGCCCACAGCGCCCTGCCCCAGGAGGCCTTCGACTTCTGGTGCCGCACCGAGGCCCAGCGGCTGAAGACGCTCCAGCTGAGCCGGTTCTCCCAGGCGCGGGCCGCCCTGCTGGCGGATTTGAACCAGTCCGGGGGCCAGGGTCTCGCCCTGATCCGGGGCGCCGCGCTGCCGGGGCATCCCTACGGCCGGGACCTGGCGAACAACCTGCCTGCCCTGGAGGCGCTGCGCTGGTCCGAGCTCCGCGCTTACGCCCGCCGGGCCCTCAGCCCCGACCGCCTCACCCTGATTCTCGTCAGCGGGACCCCGCTGGACAATCTGCTGCCTCTCGTCGAGCGGCACCTCGGCACGCTGCCCGTCCACCCCGCGGGCGAAGACGCCGTGCTGCCCGAGATCCCCTCTGACCTGGGCGACCGGCGCGTGCAGGCCACCCACGGTTCCCTGACCAGCCTCCAGGTGGGCTGGCGCATTCCGCCCCGCAGCCATCCGGACCACCTCGCCCTCCAGGTGGCGGCCCAGCTGTTGGCGGGGGGCCCCTCGGCCCGGCTGCCCCAGCGCCTGGTCCAGCAGAAGGAGCTGGCCCGCGAGGCCAGGCTCCGGCTGGACGTGCCCGGGGGGCGGCTGCCGGGCCTCCTGGTGGCCGAGGTGGTCCCCGCCGAAGGCCATGGACTGGCCGAGCTGGAACGGGCCCTGCACAGCGAGATCCTCCGGCTGCAGCAGGAACCCATCGCACCCGAAGAATGGCAGCGGGCCGTGGCCCAGCTGGAGACCGGCCACCTGAAGGTCCTCGACAGCCCCGCGCTGCTGGCGACCACCCTCGGGCGGGCCTGGGCCGAGGGCGGGGACTGGCGGGTCGCCGATCGCGAGATCCAGCGCCTGCGGACCCTCGGCCCCGAGACCGTGCAGGCCGCGGCGCGGGCCTGGCTGCGTCCCAGCCACCGGACCACCGCCTGGCTGGAGCCCACCCTGGACGAGGGCCTCGATCCCCTGGACGCCGAGATCGCCAAGGTGCTCCAAGCCCTGGCGGCCACCCGCATTGAAGACCCGGCCCAGCGCGAGCACCTGGCGGCCGAGGGCCTGCGGCAGCTCCGCATGCTGAGCGCGGAGGAACGGGCCCGCACCTTGAAGCTGCTGAAGGCCCAGCTCGCCCCGGTGAAGCCGTGAAGACCCTCTGCCTCGCCGGCCTTGGGGTCCTGACCCTGCAGGCCCAGCAGCCTGCCCAGACCTTCACCCTGCCCAACGGCCTGCGGGTGGTCCACCTCGAGGACCACGAGCGCCCCCTCGTCCGGGTGCTGCTGCACCAGGATCTGCAGCCGGGTGACACCCCGGCGGGGCATGGGGGCCTCGCCGCCCTGGCCCTCCGCCTCCTCGATCGTTCCGACGCGGGCGACCTGAAGGCCACCGACTATGTGCGGCTGCTCGACGGGGCCGGCATCCAGGTGGACCGGACCCTCCGCCCCGGGGCGCTGGAGTGGCGGCTTGTGGCCCGCAGCCGGGACCAGGACCGGGCCCTGGGCCTGCTGGCCGACCGCGTGCTGCGCACGGTGCTCGACCCCCAGCTGCTGGAATTCCAACGCCTGGCCTGCTGGCAGGAGGAACTGCGCCTGCAGGCGTCTCCCCGGGCAACCCTGCGGCAGGCCCTCACCCCGGATCCGGGCCTGCGCCCCACCCTCCAGGGCTTGGCGGCCATCAGCCTGGAGGACCTGCTGGCCTTCAAGGCGAAGGTCTTCCGTCCCGAGCGGGCGGTGCTGGTGCTCCACGGCGACCTCGGGCTGGAACAGGCCAAGCGCCTGGTCATGCTGAGCCTGGGTTCCTGGACGGCCCCGCGGTTCGTGGCCCCCGACCCCCATCCCCTTCCCGCTCCCGCGGCCGAAACCATGCCCCTGGCGGTGGCCTCCCGCGAGCCGGGCCGCCCCGCGCAGACCTTGGCCCAGGCCCTGATTCAGCCTCCCGCCGGCCTCGCCCCGGAGGTCGCCGCCCTGCTCGGCCTGCTGGTCCCCGGTGATCCGGCCGCGCTTCCGGTGCAGGTCGGCATGGAGGATTCCTGCCTGGTGGCGGCGCTGGACGCCGGCCCCGGTGAATCGGCCCCGGCCCTCTGGTCCCGGCTGACGGCGCATCTCGAGGCGCTGCGCCAGCGCGGGTTCACCCAGGCGGACCTCGACCGGGCCAAGGCCGCCTGGCCCGCCCGGCTCAGCCTCGAATCGCTGGATCCGGAACGGCAGATGACCACGGCCCTCGACCAGGCCCTGGGGCGCGGCGTTGCCCCGGACCAACTGCAGGCAGTCTCCCTCGAGGCCCTGAACACCGGGCTCCGCCGCTGGCTGGACCCTGCTGGGTACCGCGGCGGCGTCACCGGCGCTCCCGAACCCCGTCCCTCAGATCAACAGCCACCTCGGAATCAGCCCTGAGGATCCAGCCCTGAGGCCCCGGCCGTGCGGCCGGTCCCTCATAGGTTCACGCCGAACCGCGACGCCAGATCGAGGTACCGGCTCCGGATGCCCGCCACCACGGCGTCCGGAAGGTGCGGCGCCGGGGGCTGCTTGTTCCAGTCCGGCAGGGTTTCCAGGTAGTCGCGGAGGTACTGCTTGTCGAGGCTCGGGGGGTTCTGGCCCGGTGCCCAGCTGTCCGCCAGCCAGTAGCGGCTGCTGTCGGGCGTCAGGGCCTCGTCGATGAGGATGAGCTCCCCTGAGTCGCTGAGGCCGAACTCGAACTTGGTGTCGGCGAGGAGGATGCCCCGCCGGGCCGCCAGCTCGGCGCCGCGCTGGTAGAGCGCCAGGCTCAGATCCCGGAGGCGCGAGGCCAGATCCCCGCCCACGATGGCAGCCATGCGCTCGAAGGAGATGTTCTCGTCGTGGCCCTCCTCGGCCTTGGTGGCCGGGGTGAAGATCGGCTCGGGCAGCCGGTCCGCGAGCCGCAGGCCCGCCGGCAGGGGCACCCCGCAGACGGCGCCGCCGGCCTGGTATTCCTTCCAGCCGCTGCCCGCCAGGTAGCCGCGCACCACGCACTCCACCGGGAGGGGCCGGGTCTTCTCCACAATGACCGCCCGGCCCTCCAGCGCCTGGCGATGGGGGGCCAGGGCCTCGGGCCAGCCGGGGTTGCCGCGGAAATGGTTGGGCACCAGGTCCGATGTGGCCGCGAACCAGTACGCCGCCACGGCGGTGAGGATGCGGCCCTTGTCGGGAATGCCTTCGGGCATCACGCAGTCGAAGGCGCTGATGCGATCCGTGGCCACGATGAGGAGCTGGCGGCCCAGGTCGTACACGTCCCGCACCTTGCCCCGGCGGAAGATCGGAAAGGGCAGGTCGGTGCTCAGCAGGACGGTCATGACGGCTCCAGGGTCGAAGCCCCCATCATCGCAGGAAGCCCGCCCGGCGGGCTCCCCCGAGGAACCTCAGGCCAGCTCGGGCAAGTGCCTCGGCGTGGGGGCCGACCAGTGCAGGCCGCCGGGCAGCAGCGCGTATCGGTTCATCACGCCCACCCAGCGGGCCAGCTCGGATTCTCGGACCGCGCCCTCCGCCCCGGCCCGCGGCAGGCCCAGGAACTGGAGGTAGTCCTGCACCTCCGCGCCGGAGACGCCCAGCAGCGAAGGCAGCGCCTCCAGCGCGTGCTCCCGGTCCCCCGGCGGAGGCGACAGCAGGCGGTAGTCGAAGGTTTCCCGCAGCACGGAGGCGGTGGCGGCGGGATCCAGCTCCTGGGCCGCGTCGAGGTGGGGGAAGGGATTGCCGCCGAGGAGGCCCAGGGCCTGGGCCATGCCCAGGTGCGCCAGCAGGTGGACCGGGTGGGCCTTCAGCACCGCCTCGAAGGCGGCTCGGGCCTCCTGGGCCCGGCCCAGGCGGAGGAGGGCCTCGCCATGCCGCAGGCGGGCCTCCACCCGGTCGGGCTCGGCCTTGATCCACCGCTCGGCCACCGCGGCCATCTCCTCCGCCATGCCCTGGGACCGGAAGAAGGCCGCCAGGTAGGCCAGGCTGGTGACGTCCCTCGGCGCCAGCAGCAGCAGGCGGTCGAGGATCTCGGCGGCGCGCAGGGACTGACCGTCCTGGTCCAGCCGGTGCGCCCAGTCCCGCAGCACCTCCACCTGGCGGGCCACGGGATGGTTCGGGGTGGACCGCGCGGGGTCGGCCGGGTGCAGGAGCTGGGTCCGCACCCAGAGATACCGCAGGCCGTTGCGGCCGTCGGGCCCGGCGAGCTCGTCCTCGATGGCGTGAACGATGGTTTTGAGGCCGTGCTCCCAGAGGGGCGGCACGGGCATCTGCACATGGGTGCGGAGCTCCCGGCTGAGGGGATCCAGCGGGTTACCCGCCCGCCCCAGGTGCAGGTGGAGCCGGATCAGCTCCAGGCCCGGGATCTCCCCCGGCTGAAAGGCCACGCGCAGGGCGAGCTCCCCCGTGTCGGGGTCGAAGTCGTCCAGGAGGAGGAAGCGCAGGTGGGCCCGCATGATGCTGAGGGTAGCAAACAATCCGCTGCCGCGGCCTCCGGCCGGGCCCCGAGGCAGGCGCGTATCCCCCTAAAAATCCAGGCCCTAGTCCCAAAGGAGGTTGACCACCTCCCGCCCAGGGACCATCATGCAGTATTCGTCTGGAAGGGAGTCTTCAATGCGCGCCAAGCTGCTGATCATCCCCGCTCTGGCTGTCCTGCCCGCGTTCGCCGGCGAGGTCGGCGTCCTGCTCGACAAGCAGTTCGGCAAAGCCCAGGCCGCGTCCTTCGGTTCTGGCCAGAAATATGACGCCGTGAGCCCCACGGGCTTCGGCATCCGCGGCGGGTTCGACGTGCTCGACCTCAAGGTCGCCGCCCTCCAGGTGAACGCCACCTGGCACAACAAGACCAAGGGCGACCTCACCTATGGCGGCACCAAGTACGGCGAGCTGGAGAACCAGTACTGGGCCGCGGGCGCCATGGTGAACTGGAAGCTCCTGGTCAACGTGGGCGCCGGCGTGGAGTACCGCTCCGAGAAGATGACCTTCCGGCCCACCTCGGGCGCCAGCACCGACAGCACCCTCGGCCGCCCCTGGGCCCGCGTGAATGTGGGCTTCAGCATCCCCACGCCCATCGTCAGCCCCTTCTTCACCGTGGAGGTGGCCGCGCCCCTCACCAAGAAGGACAGCACCACCACCTACAAGGACCTCACGGAGGCCCTGGCGCCTCAGGTCCAGATCGGCATCTATGGCGGCATCCGGTTCTGAGCCCAAGATCCTTGAATCGTGAAAGGGGCGCCTCCCGGCGCCCCTTTTCCGTATGATGAAGGCTCATTCTCCGAGGGGCGATGGAACTCCGGATCCTGGGCTGCAGTGGCGGTGAAGCCGACGGCGAGCGCCTGACCGGGCTGCTCGTGAACGGCTGCGTGGCCATCGACGCCGGCTCCATCACCGCCGCGCTCTCGGTGGGGGAACAGGTGAAGATCCAGCATGTCTTCATCAGCCACTCGCACCTCGACCACATCTGCACGCTGCCCTTCTTCACGAAGAACATCTTCGGCCACACGCACGAGGCCGTGGAGATCCACGCCCTGCCTGAAACCCTCGACGTGCTGCGGCGACACCTCTTCAACGACGAGCTCTGGCCCGACTTCAGCGTGATCCCCAGCCCCAACGACCCCACCATCCGCTACACCGAGATCGAACCCGAGCGCAGCTACCGCGTCTGCGGGCTGGAGATCACGCCCATCCGCGTGAACCACCTGGTGCCCTGCGTAGGCTACAAGGTCGATGACGGGAAGGACGCCTTCATCTTCACCAGCGACACCGCCGAGACCGACCGCATCTGGGAGGTGGCCAACGCCACCCCGAACCTGCGGCTCGTCATCGCCGAAGCCAGCTTCCCCAATGAGCAGGCCTGGCTGGCCGAAGCCTCCAAGCACCTCACGCCCGCGAAGCTGGGCCTCGAGCTGCGCAAACTGCGCCAGCAGGTGCCGGTGCGGATCTACCACCTGACGCCGGGAGACAAGGCCACCATGCTGCCGCAGCTCAAGGCCCTGGCGGATGGGCGCATCAGCCTCCTCGCCCAGGACGAGCACCTGGTCTGGTGAGGCCTCAGGCCGGGAAGGCATCCTGGAGCGCGCGCAGCGCCTCAGCGTAGGCCCCGGGCATCGCATCCGCCAGGGCGGGCGCCAGGTCCAGACGTCCCTCGCGGACCAGCGCCTCGAGGCGTGCCGCCAGGTCCGCGAACCTCAACAGGCCCAGGTTGCCGAGGGAACCCTTCAGCTGATGGGCTTCCGCCAGGGCTTGCCCCGCGTCCCCTCCGGCCAGGGCCGCCTTCAGCAGGTCCAGACGCGCCGGCACATCCTCCTGGAACAGCGCGATCAGTTCCTGCGCGAGCTCAGCCGAGGCGCCCATCTCAAGGAGGTCCCGCAGGGGCTTCGGATCCAGGATGGGGAGCGCGGTCAAGGCCGGCTCAGAAGCCGTGACCGGCCGGGTGTCCGGCGGCCTGCAGGCGGATGAGGCTGGCGTTGAGCTTGGCCTGGGCTGCGGCCAGGTCGTGTTCGGTGAGGGCTTCCTTCAGGAGCTTGAGGGCGCGCTGGCGCGAGGCCTCGGCCCGCTCAAGGTCGATCATGTCCACGGTCTCGCTCTCGCGGGCCAGGATGGTGACACGGTCGGGACCCACTTCCGCGAAGCCGCCGAAGACCGTGATGAAATGCTTCTGTCCGTCCTGCACGTAGTACAGCAGGCCGTCCCCCACTTCGGTCATCAGGGGCGTGTGGCCCGGCAGGATGCCGTAGTAGCCGCGGGTGGCGGTCGGGAACTGCACCTCGGCCACCTCGGCCGAAAAGACCGGCCGCTCCGGGGTCACCACTTCCAGCTTGATCAATTGGGACATGGTCGCCTCTTGGGATGATCGGTCGCCACTCTGAGTGGATGGCCGGGACACCCGCGGGGGATGTCCCGGCAATCCGAAGACTGGCTTTTCAAACGAACGTGCCGGTTAAACCGCGGCCAGCTTCTCAGCCTTCTCGACGGCTTCCTCGATGGTGCCCACGAGGTAGAAGGCCTGCTCGGGCAGGTGGTCCCACTTGCCGTCGCAGATCTCGCTGAAGCCCTTGATGCTGTCCTCGAGCTTCACGTACTTGCCAGCCATGCCCGTGAACTGCTCGGCCACGAAGAAGGGCTGGCTGAGGAAGCGCTGGATCTTGCGGGCGCGGGCGACGATCAGCTTGTCGTCGTCGCTCAGCTCGTCCATGCCGAGGATGGCGATGATGTCCTGCAGCTCCTTGTACTTCTGCAGGATCGCCTTCACGCGCATGGCGGTGTTGTAGTGGTGCTCGCCCAGGATGCGGGGATCCAGCAGGCGGGAGGTGGAGGCCAGGGGATCCACCGCCGGGTAGATGCCCAGCGCCGCGATCTCACGGGAGAGGTTCGTGGTGGCGTCCAGGTGGGCGAAGGTCGTGGCCGGCGCGGGGTCGGTGTAGTCGTCCGCGGGCACGTAGACGGCCTGCACCGAAGTGATCGAGCCCTTCTTGGTGGAGGTGATGCGCTCCTGCAGCTCGCCCATTTCCGTGGCCAGCGTGGGCTGGTAGCCCACGGCGGAGGGCATGCGGCCCAGCAGCGCGGACACTTCGGCGCCGGCCTGGGTGAAGCGGAAGATGTTGTCCACGAAGAGCAGCACGTCCTTGCCTTCCACATCGCGGAAGTACTCGGCGACGGTGAGGCCGGTGAGCGCCACGCGGGCACGAGCTCCGGGCGGTTCGGTCATCTGGCCGTAGATGAGCGCCACCTTGCTCTTGGACAGGTCGTTCTTGTCGATGACGCCGCTGTCCATCATCTCGTGCCAGAGGTCGTTGCCCTCGCGGGTGCGCTCGCCGACGCCCGCGAACACCGAGTAGCCGCCGTGGCCCTTGGCGATGTTGTTGATGAGCTCCATGATCAGCACGGTCTTGCCCACGCCGGCGCCGCCGAAGAGGCCCGTCTTGCCGCCCTTCGCGTAGGGTTCCAGCAGGTCGATGACCTTGATGCCGGTTTCGAACATCTCGGAGGAGGTGTTCAGATCCTCGTACTTGGGGGCCTCGCGGTGGATGGGCAGGGTCATCTTGTGGCCGATGGGACCGCGCTCGTCCACGGGATCGCCCACCACGTTGATGATGCGGCCCAGGGTCTCGGGACCCACGGGCACGTTGATGGGCTTGCCCGTGTCGGTCACGACCTGGCCGCGGATCATGCCCTCGGTGGGCTGCATGGCCACGCAGCGCACGCGGTTCTCGCCGAGGTGCTGCTGCACCTCCAGCGTGACCGAGGCGGTGACGCCCTGGGCATTGGTGATGTCCGTGAGCAGCGCGTTCATGATCTCGGGCAGGTGGCTGCCGAACTCGACGTCCACGGCGGGACCGACGATGGCGATCACGCGTCCTTGAAGGTTGGTTGACATGGGAAACCTCGACGAAAGGGCGGAAGGAATAACCACGGAGGCACGGAGGACGCTGAAGTTTCACTGAGGCATCACGGAGTAGAACCCAGCGCTCCGTGTTTTCTCCGTGTTCTCCGTGCCTCCGTGGTGAAGGGTCTAGGCGTTGGCGCCCGAAACGATTTCGATGATCTGGTTGGTGATGCTGGCCTGGCGGATCTTGTTCATGGTCAGGGTCAGCTTGGCGATCATGTCGCCGGCGTTGCTGCTGGCCTTGTCCATGGCCGCCATGCGGGCGCCATGCTCGGAGGCGCTGCTCTCCAGGAGGTTGCGGAGCAGCTCCGTCTCGACGAAGCGGGGCAGCAGGGTCTCCAGCACCGCGTTGGGGTCGGGTTCGAGCAGGTGGGACACTTCGAGGGCGTCCCGGCCTTCCACGCGCCTATCCAGTTCCATGGGGACGACCCGGAAGACCGTGGGCGTCTGGGACATGGGGCTGTTGAAGTAGTTGTAGATGACGTAGAGCGCGTCGATCTCGCCGGCGTTGTACTGGGCGGCGGCGCTTTCGGAGATCTCGGTCACCACCCGCTGCAGGCCGGTGAGGGGGATCCCGATGTACTCGGCGCCGGCGGGAAGGCCGCGCTTCCGGGCCCACTCTGCGGCGCGCTTGCCGACCACATCCAGGTGGACGATCTCGGAGGTGGTTTCGGCCACGAACGCGTTGGCCGCCTTGAGCACGTTGGCGTTGAAGCCGCCGCACAGTCCCTTGTCGGAGGCCACGAGGATCACGCGGATGCGCTTCTCCTCGCGGGGGAACAGGAAGGCCCGGGCGGCCGGACCCGGCTGGATCGTGGCGTCGCCCTTGATGCGGCCCACGACGCGACGGACGACTTCCATCATCTTCCCGGCGTAGGGACGCAGAGCCACCAGGCGCTCCTGAGACTTCCGCAGCTTGACCGCGGAAATCATCTTCATGGCCTTGGTGACCTGTTGCGTGTTCTTCACCGACCGGATGCGGCGGCGAATGTCCTGGAGACCGGCCATCGGACTAGGCTCCCGCGGTCTGGTTCAGGGAGGCCTGGAAGGTCTCCTTGAAGGCCGCCACCTGGGTCTTGAGCTGGGCCTTGGCATCGTCGCTGAGGGTCTTGGTGTCGCGGATGCCGCGGAGCACGTCCGGGGCGTTGACATCCAGGTAGGCCATCAGCTCGGCTTCGAAGCGGCGCACCTGGGCGACCGGCAGGTCGTCCACATAGCCGGTGGTGGCGGCCCAGATGATGACCACCTGCTTCTCCACGGGCATGGGCTGGTACTGGCCCTGCTTCAGGATTTCCACCAGGCGCTGGCCGCGGTTCAGCTGGGCCAGGGTCGCCTTGTCCAGGTCGGAGCCGAACTGGGCGAAGGCCGCCAGCTCGCGATACTGGGCGAGGTCGAGCTTGATGGTGCCGGCCACGGACTTCATGGCCTTCACCTGGGCGGAACCGCCCACGCGGCTCACGGAGATGCCCACGTTCACCGCCGGGCGGACGCCGGCGTTGAAGAGGTCGCTCTCGAGGAAGATCTGGCCGTCGGTGATGGAGATGACGTTGGTGGGAATATAGGCGGACACGTCACCGGCCTGGGTCTCGATGACCGGCAGGGCCGTCAGCGAACCCGCGCCGCGCTCGTCGCTCAGCTTGCAGGCGCGCTCCAGCAGGCGGGAGTGCAGGTAGAACACGTCGCCAGGGTAGGCCTCGCGTCCGGGAGGACGGCGCACCAGGAGGGAGATTTCGCGGTAGGCCGCCGCCTGCTTGGAGAGATCGTCATAGATGCAGAGCACGTGGCCGCCCGGGTTGTCCTTGCCGGCGGGCTTGCCGTCCTTGCCGTGCCACATGAAGTATTCGCCCAGCGCCGCGCCGGTCATGGGGGCGAGGAAGAGCAGCGGGGCGGCTTCGGAAGCCGACGCCGCCACCACGATGGTGTGCTTCATGGCGTCGTATTCCTCGAGCGTCTTCACCACCTGGGCAATGGTGGAGCGCTTCTGGCCGATGGCCACATAGATGCAGATCACGCCGGTGTCGCGCTGGTTGATGATGGTGTCGACGGCCACGGCGGTCTTGCCGGTCTGGCGGTCGCCGATGATCAGCTCGCGCTGGCCGCGGCCGATGGGGATCAGGCTGTCGATGGCCTTGAGGCCCGTCTGCATGGGCTCGTGCACGCTCTTGCGGTCCACGATGCCGGGGGCGATCTGCTCGATGGGGTTGAACTTGGCGGCCTGGATGGGGCCCTTGCCGTCGATGGGGTTGCCCAGCGCGTCCACCACGCGGCCCACGAAGTTGGGGCCCACGGGCACGGACATGATCTTGCCGGTGCGCTTGACGGTGTCGCCTTCCTTGATGGCGGCGGCGTCGCCCAGCAGGATGATGCCGACGTTGTCCTCCTCCAGGTTGAAGGCGAGACCCATCACGCCGTGGGGCAGCTCCAGCAGCTCGCCGGCCATGGCCTTCTCGAGGCCGTAGGCGCGGGCGATGCCGTCACCGACGCTGATGACGGTGCCGACTTCGGCCACGTCCACCTGGGCGTCGAAGCCCTCGATCTGGCTGCGGATGATGCGGGAAATCTCTTCCGCGCGAATGTCCATGAAGTCCTCCAAACCTGCAGTTGATAGCGAAATGAAACTAGGCCGAAAGCAGCTGGGTCTTGAGCTGGCGGAGCTGGCCCTGGATCGAGGCGTCCAGGACCGTCGAGCCCACCTGGACTTTCACGCCGCCAAGGAGGGCGCCGTCCTGGTGCCAGGTGAGGCGGATGGTCTTGCCGGTGCGGGCACCGAGGGAGGCGATGAGGGCCTTGGCCTGGGCGTCCGAGAGGGGCTGGGCGCTGGTCACCTTGGCCTCCACGATGCCGGCGCGCTCATCGACCTGATCCGCGAAGGTGCGGCGGATGTCGGCCAGCAGGTTCAGGCGGCCCGCCTCGGCCACGACGCGGAAGAAGTGCCGCAGCGTTTCGCTCACCTGGGCAGTGGCGAGGATGGCCTCGAAGACCTGGGCCTTGCGGGTGGGCAGCACCAGGGGCGAGGCCACCAGGCGCGAGAGGTCGGCGTTCGCGGCCACGGCGTCGGTCACCTTGTTCAGCTCCTGCTGGAGTTGGGCCACGTTGCCCTGCTTGTCGCCGATCTGGAGGAGGGCCTTGGCGTAGCGCCGGGCGGTCAGGCGGCTGCTCACTGGGCGCCTCCGATCTGCTGAATGGCACGATCCACGGCCTTGGCGGCCTCGGGACCCTGCAGTTTGGCCTCCAGGCGCTTGGCCGCGCCTTCAACCGCCAGTTCAGCGACCAGGGCGCGCAGCTCCTGCTCGGCCTGCCGCTTCTGGAAGCCGATCTCGGCCTGAGCCTGGGCGAGGATCACCGCGGCCTCGGCCTTGGCGGCCTCCAGCACGCGCTGCTTCTCCAGCTCGGCGTCGGCCTCGGCCTTGGAGAGGATGCCCGCCAGCTCGCCTTCGAGTCCGGCCATCTTGGCCTCGAGCTCCTTCATCTGGGCCTCGCCCTCGGCCTTGTCCTTCTCAGCCTGGGCGAGCAGCGTTTCCAGCTCCTCCTTGCGGGACTTGAACATGGCGGACAGCGCGCCCTTCAGCAGGAAGAACAGGGCCGCGCCGTAGATGGCGAAGTTGAGCAGCTGGACGAGGAAGGCCCCGCCGTTGCCGTAGGCCTTGCCGAAGAGGGTCATGGCCGGGCCGTGGTGGGCTTCGCCGTGGCCTTCCGCCGCCTTGGCGTCGCCGTGGGCGGCCGGGGCTTCATGCCCTGCGGGCTGGGCTTCATGCCCTGCGGGCTGGGCTTCATGCCCTGCGGGCTGGGCCTCATGCCCGGCAGGCTGGGCTTCGTGCTTCTGGGCGGCGGGGGCCTCATGGGACTGGGCCGTCAGCGCCAAGGGGCTGAGGGTCAGCAGGGCGGCCAGGGTGAGTCGGGTCAGGTTCGTCATGCTCAGGCCTGCTTCAGAAGGGTCTGGGCCATGGATTCGGCCAGCGCGTCCACCTGGGCCAGGAGACTCTGCTTGGCCGTGGCCTGCTGGGCCTTCAGGGCCTCGACGGCCGTGGTCCGCTCGGCCTGGGCCTTGGTCCGGGCCTCGTCGAGGAGGCGCTGCTTCTCCTTG
This sequence comes from Holophagaceae bacterium, assembly GCA_017859995.1. Classification (GTDB taxonomy): domain Bacteria; phylum Acidobacteriota; class Holophagae; order Holophagales; family Holophagaceae; genus Geothrix. The sequence continues at coordinate 13,195 of JAFJUR010000060.1, forward strand.
CCGGCCGCGTCGGCCAGCGTCTTGCGCCGCTCGAAGGCCTGGGCGCGGAGGGCCTTGAGCCGCTCCTGGTAGTCCTTCTGGCGGGCGTCCAGCTGCGCGGCGGCCTGGGCCTTGGCGTCGCCGCCGGCGTGCAGGTCGCGGTCGCGGTCGTCCATGACCTTGGTGATGGGCTTGAAGAACACCACCCGCAGGTAGAGGTAGAGCACGATGAGCAGCACGATCACGAACAGGATGGCGGGCAGGTCCGGCCGCATGGGATCCGGCATCTGGGCCAGGATGCGCGCGACGGGGCCGTCCCCTTCCGGTGATCGGAGCGTCAGATTCGCCAGTTCCAGCAGCGCCACAGGCCACCCTCCAGAAACGTCCCAAGGCCACGGCCGATGGTCGACCAGGGTCACACCGACACCAGCGTTGGTCCGCGGGAACCCCTGGCACGGAAGTCTTAAAACCTTACCAGAACAGTCTTGTTCCCTCAACGCGGAGCTTTGGCCTTGACCCCTCCCGCACCCTGTGTGAACATCAGGGTTCGGCGATTCGGGCGATTAGCTCAGTCGGTAGAGCAGCTGCCTTACACGCAGCATGTCGGCGGTTCGAGCCCGTCATCGCCCACCAGTCTCAAACCTGGTGAAACGCAGGAAAAGCAAGGGGTTGTAGCTCAGTCGGTTAGAGTGCCGGCCTGTCACGCCGGAGGTCGCGGGTTCGAGCCCCGTCAGCCCCGCCAGAACGAAAAAGGGTCCCACACGGGACCCTTTTTCGTTCTGAAAGCGCGGGGCTGCCGGGGCTCGGACCCGCGAGTGGGATCGCGGAGGCGCCACGTGATGTGGCGCCGGAGCGAGACCGGAATCCGCAAGCCCGCAGGACGCTGCGG
>JAFJUR010000174.1 GCA_017859995.1 Holophagaceae bacterium
CCCACGGCCAGCCCGCCCCCGGCGAGGCTCAGCACCAGCAGGCCCAGGCCACCGAGCCCTGCCAGCCGGGTCATCAGCGCCGCCCGGGCCTGGGCGCGGAGCGCCTCGCCGCCGCCCTCGCGGTCCCGGAGCCTGGCTTCCAGCAGGTCGGCGGCGTAGCCGCCGCCCAGCCGGCGGTGGACCTCGCGCCGCTCGGCGGCGTCCGGCAGGGGGGCGCCGTCATAGGCCGCGAGGCAGGCCCGGCGGAACCTCGCTCCCGCGGCGCCTTCCGGGGCCGCCAGGGTGGCCCAGTCCCGGGGTTCCTTGGTGGCCTCACCCAACTCCGCCTTCAGCACGGCCAGCAGGGCGCGGTCCCAGGGCTCGTTCAGCTGGGCCGTGGCCCGCGTCCACTCCCGCTCCGTCAAGGGGCGGCCCGCCAGGAGCTTTGGGCCCGCCAGGGCCACTTCCGTGAGCCGGCCCTGGAGGCTGGCGCGTTCGGCGGGGCGTCGCGCCCCTTGCCGGCGGGCGACCAGGGTGGTGGCCGCCGCCAGCAGGGCGAGCAGCGCCAGGAGGGCGATGAGCGGGTCGGCCCAGGAGCGGTCGGGGTGCCAGGCGGTGCGGGGTTCGGCGGTCATCCGTCCAGGCTACGCGAGGCCCGGCGCCCAGCGAAGGCCTGCCGTCGAGCAAAAGGCTGGCATCAGGCGAAGGGCTGGCGGCCGGTGCGCCGGTACCGCCAGGCGGCCCAGCGGAGGTAGATCCGGTTCAGCAGACCCGGCAGTCCGGGAAGGCCCAGGAGGGGAGAAAGCCACCGCCACCCGGGCAGACGCCGGGCGATGGGCCGGAGGAGGTCGGCGCCCGCCCAGATGGCGCGGGTGCCGAGGTCCAGCCCGTGGATCTCCCGTTCGATGGGCTTCCCGCCGAGTTCCGGCGCCAGCTGCAGCAGCACGGGATCGCGCACGGAAACGATGAGCAGCAGTCCCAGCCGGTCCCGCCGGGCCAGCCACAGGGCCATGCGGCAGCAGACGGTGCAGGCGGGATCGTAGGCGAGGAGGAGCGGGGCGGCCATCGTGGCGCATGATGCCACGGGTTGGCGGTAAGGTTGGAGGATCCGGAGGTCCCATGCCCTTTTCCCATCCCATCGAGGTGCGGTTCAGCGACCTGGACGCCATGGGCCACGTGAACAACGCGGTGGTGGTGAGCTTCATGGAGCAGGCACGGTTCCAGTGGTGGCGCACCTTCCTCGGGGGCCGGAAGTTCCAGGAGGAGGGCTTTCTCATCGCCCGGGCCGAGGTGGACTACCGGATGCCCATCCTCCTGGGCGACGACGTGCGCGTGGAGCTGCATTGCACCCGGGTCGGGAACAGCTCGTTCGAGCTGACCTACCGCATCACCAAGGGGCTGGGCGGCGAGCTGCTGGCCGAGGGCAAGACCGTGCAGGTGATGCTCGATTTCGCCACGAACCGGCCCAAGCCCCTGGCGGACGGCACGCGGGACTGGCTGGAAGCCCAGGCCTGATGCTGCTCGGCACCGCCACCTGGGCCGAGGGGCCGACGGAACGCCGCGCCCTGGTGGCGCGGCTGGCCTCGGGCCGCCTGGCCGACCTGAATCGCATCGAGGCCATCCGCCTGCGCAAGCTGGGCGAGGGCGACCCCGAGCGGCTGGCCGAGGTGCTGGTGCCCGCCAGCCTGCGCCGGGCGCTGGAGGGCGGCCCCCGCGGCGTGGCCCGCCTGCGGCAGACCTTGGCCTATGCCGAGAAATGGGACCGGCGGGGCACCCTGCCTGAAACGCTGGCCCCGGCGCCGGAATCGGTGGACCTGCTCGCCTGCATCACCCGTCCGGCCACCCTGCGCCGCGCAGACGGCCAGGTCCTGGACCGGCTCGCGGTGCGCGGGCCTGGCGCCTCGCTCGCGGGAGCCCCCCTGCCCGGCCTGGCGGCCATCGGCCTCGCCGGCGGCGGCATCGCGGGCTTCTGCCTGGCCCTGGAAGACGCCCAGGGCACGGTGCTCGGGGCCTGGATGACCGACACCTGGCCCACCGGCAGCCTGGAATTCCGCGCGGGTGCTTCGCGCCGGAGCGTGCCCCTCAAGACCTGGGAAGGCCTGGCTCTGCCGGCCCTGCACCCCGGCGAGGCGATGCTGCTGCCCCCGGCCCGGCTCAAGTCTCTGCCGGACCTGGGAGGCGACGTGGAAGTCCGGCTGGGCGCGGGCTTCGACCAACTGGTCCTGCGCATCGGCCCCGGAGGCGTCCACCCCACTGTGCAATGAGGCGTGCAGTGAGGGCACGGAAGGTCAGGGCACGGCGCGGACCACCGGGGGGTGCTGGGCCAGCGCGGCGCGGACGAGGGGATCGAGCTGCGCCTTGAGGTTTTCGGAGGGCAGGGTGTTGCCCTGGGCCTGCAGGGTCATGACGATTCCGCCGTAGGCGCCGTCGCCCGTGATCCACGGGGCCCAGCCGAAGGTGCCCGTGCTGGAGTACCGGATCACCGGGTCCGCCGCCGTGGGACCTCCGCCGCCGGCGGTCTCGAGCCAGTGGCCCAGGGCGTAGTGGTAGGGCTTCCCGGTCATGGCCACGTACGGGCTGTAGACCAGGGTGGTGGCGGGGCCGTAGCCGTCCGCGCGCTGTGCGGCGACCATCGCGGGGGAGAGGAAGGTCCCGGATCCGTCCTGGCCGCCCCGCAGCTGCATCATCAGGAACCGCATGTACTCCTGCCCGGTGCACTTCAGCCCGCCGGCGGGGTTGGGGTTGGGGCCGCCGCCGCTGAAGATGCTGGTGACGGACCAGCCGAAGGGGTCGTGGAGCTGCTCGGCGAAGAGCTGGGCCCAGGTCTTCTGGGTGGCCCGCTCCGCCATGCGGGCCGCGATGCGCATGTGGGTGCTGCCGTAGTAGAAGGTGCTGCCCGGGGCCGAGGCCGTGGCCGCCGCATCGGCGTAGATCCGCTTCACGGCCGCGTCGAGGGTGATGAGCACGTTGTCGGAGGCGTCGTTGTCGCCGCTGATGCCGGAGGTGAAGCTGAGCAGCTGGCGGAGGGTGATGTCGCCCATGTTGCCGGACCAGGGGGCGCCGTTCGCGTCCAGCAGCAGCTCCTTGGTCTGGGTGTCCAGGCCGTGGGGGAAGGCGCCCGCATCCACCAGGCGGAGGATGACCGTGCTCGTGACCCACTTCGAGGCCGACGCCACCAGCACCGCGTCCTGGTTGGTGAAGCCGCCGAAGCTGCGGGAGTACACGACACCGGCCGGCGTGGCGATCTCTACGCAGAGCCCGCCCGGGAACTGGGCCTGGGCCGCCTGGATGGCGGTGGTGGTGGCCGCCCAGGGATCGGGGGTGGGCGCCGGAGCGGAGGCGCCGCCCCCTCCGCCGCAGGCGAGGAGGGTCAACAGTCCGGTTCCGATCCACAGCGCTCGCACCTTGCCTCCGATTGAACCTTCGACCCGGGTAGGGGCGCGGCGGTTGAAGGCGGATCAGCCCCGCATCATCTCGGCGATGAGGAAAGCCATCTCCAGGCTCTGGGTGCCGTTGAGGCGGGGATCGCAGCCGGTCTCGTAGGCTTTCGCCAGATCCGCCTCGGACAACCCCTCGGTGCCGCCGGTGCATTCGGTGACGGCCTCGCCCGTGAGCTCGATGTGGACGCCGCCCAGGTGGGAGCCGTGGGCCCGATGGATCTCGAAGGCCTGGCGCAGCTCCGAGAGGATGGCGCTGAAGGCCCGGGTTTTCAGGCCGGACGCGCTTTCCGTGCCGTTGCCGTGCATGGGGTCGCAGCTCCAGAGCACGGGATGGTCCGTGGCCTGGACCGCCTTCAGCAGCGGGGGCAGGGCGTCCTGGATCTTCGCGGCGCCGAACCGGGAGATGAGGGTGATGCGGCCGGGTTCGCGCCCGGGATCCAGGCGGTCCAGCAGGGCCGCGAGGTGATCGGGCGTGGCGCTGGGGCCCACCTTCACGCCGAGGGGGTTGCGGATGCCGCGGAGGTACTCGATGTGGGCGCCGTCCAGCTGCCGGGTGCGCTCGCCCACCCAAAGGGTGTGGGCGCCCAGGTTGTAGTAGCTGGAATCCTCGGCGATCCAGCGGGTGAGGGCCTCTTCGTAGGGCAGGAGCAGGGCCTCGTGGCTGGTGAAGAAATCAATGCGCTCGAGCACGTCCCGCTGCACGCCGCCCAGGGCTTCCAGGAAATCCAGCGATTCGCGCACCTGGTCAAGGGTGCGGCGATAGGCGGGCACGTCGCCGGTGCCGCCGGGCAGCTCCCAGCGCTCGGGGTGGTGCAGGTCCGCGAAGCCGCCGGCCGTGAGGGCCCGCAGGTGGTTCAGGGTCGCGGAGGCGTGGAAGTAGGCGTCGGCCATGCGCCCCGGATCGGGGCGGCGGCTGGCCTCGGTGGCCTCCAGCCCGTTGACGAGATCGCCCCGGTAGCTGGGCAGGTCGCGACCGCGGACCTGCTCGGTGGGCTTGCTGCGCGGCTTGGCGAACTGGCCGGCGATGCGGCCCACGCGCACCACGGGCTTGCGGCCCCCGTGGGTGAGGGCCACGGACATCTGGAGCAGCACGCGGAGCTTGCCCTCGATGGCCTCGGGCGTGCAGTCCTTGAACTGTTCGGCGCAGTCGCCGCCCTGCAGCAGGAAGCGCCGGCCGGCCGCGGCTTCCGCCAGCAGCTGCCGGAGCCGCGTGACCTCCTCGGGAACCACCAGCGGCGGCAGGCGGCGGAGGCGCGCCAGGACGCCCTCCAGCTCCGAGGGATCATCGTAGGCCGGCTGCTGTTGGGCCGGAAAGCGCTGCCAGCTGTGGGGATTCCAGGGCGTCATGTCCCATTCTGGCCTGGAACACGGTTCGGGGCTAATCGGGGTGAGTTGAGCTGAGGCAACTCCCGGCTCAGCCGGGTCGAGCGCGGGGGTCCGGGGGTGTGCGCGAAGCGCGGAACCCCCGGAGAGTATCAATGACCTTCCGTCTCCACGGGCGTGACCCAGCGGTAGCCCTCGCCGCCCACCGTGGCGATCCAGGGGGCGGTCCACTCCTCGCCCAGCTTGCGGCGCAGGTTGGCGATGTGGACGTCCACCGTGCGGGCGCTGGGCCGGGCGTCGGGCTCCCAGGCCAGCTGCAACAGCTCCTTGCGGCTGTGGGTGCGTCCCGGGTGGGTGATGAGGATCTCCAGCAGACGGAACTCGCGGGGCGTGAGCTCCAGCAGGCGGCTCTCGCGGCGCGCCTCCAGCCGGGGGAGGTCGAACCGGAAGGGGCCGGAGCGCAGCAGGGCCGGGCGGTCCATGGGGCGCGTGCGGCGCAGGATGGCCTTCACCCGGGCCATGAGCTCAAGCACCGAGAAGGGTTTCACCAGGTAGTCGTCGGCGCCGAGGCTCAAGCCCTGCACCCGGTCCGTCTCCTCGCCCCGGGCGGTGAGCATGAGCACGGGCACTTCGTCCTTGCGGTCCCGCAGGGCCTTCAGCACCGCGAAGCCGTC
>JAFJUR010000061.1 GCA_017859995.1 Holophagaceae bacterium
AGCAGCATGAAGACGCCGGTTTCCGCGTCGAGGCCCATGAGGGCGATGAGGCCCACCCACACGGCGATGCTCATGTTGTAGCCCAGGGCCCAGAGCAGCCAGAAGGCGCCGATGGCGCTGAAGGGCACCGCCAACATCACCACGGAGGCCTTGAAGGCGCTCTTGGTGTTGGCGTAGAGCAGGCCGAAGATGAGCACCAGCGTGATGGGCAGGATGATCTTCAGCCGCTCCTTCACGCGGATCATGTTCTCGTACTGCCCCGACCAGGTGAGGCTGTAGCCCGCGGGCAGTTTGAGGTCCTTCTCCACCGCGGCCTTCGCGTGCTGGACATAGGTCCCCACGTCGATCTTCGAGGTGTCGAAGTCCACCAGCACGTAGCCGTTCATCTGGCCGTTCTCGTCGCGGATCATGGCCGGGCCGTTGGCCCACGTCAGGTCGGCGATCTCCTCCATGGGTACCAGGGCCCCGGAGGGCGTGGGGATCAGGACCCGCTTGAGCGCGTCGGGGTTTTCGCGGTAGTCCCTGGCGTAGCGCACGTTCACCGGGTAGCGGGCCCGGCCATCGAAGACCGTGCTCTGGTTGTCGCCGCCGATGGCGGTCATCACCAGCATGTTGGCCTGCTCCACGCTGAGGCCGTACCGGGCCAGCTGCTCACGCTTCAGCACGAAATCCAGGAAGTAGCCCTGGGCCGTGCGCTCGGCGAAGGCGCTGCGGGTGCCCGCCACGCCCTGGAGGATGCGCTCGGCGTCCACGGCGACCTTCTGGATGACCTCCAGGTCGGCGCCGTTGATCTTGATGCCCACGGGGGTCCGGATGCCGGTGCTCAGCATGTCCAGGCGGGCCTTGATGGGCATGGTCCAGGCGTTGGGGATGGCCGGCAGGCGCACCACCCGGTCAAGGTCGGCGACGATGTCTTCCTGGGTGATGCGGTCCCGCCACACCGGGCGCAGGATGGCCTTGAGGAAATCGGGGGCCCAGGCACTGAACCACCGCGGCTTTTCGCGCCACTGCTCCTCGGGCTTCAGGATGATGACCGTCTCCATCATGGAAAAGGGCGCCGGGTCCGTGGCCGTGTCGGCGCGGCCCGCCTTGCCGAACACCCGGGCCACTTCGGGCACGGTGCGGATGAGCCGGTCCTGCACCTGGAGGATGCGCTGGGCCTCGGTCTGGCTGAGGCCCGGCAGGGTGGAGGGCATGTAGAGCAGCGTGCCCTCGTTCAGGGGCGGCATGAACTCGCTGCCCAGGGAGACGAAGGCGGGGATGGTGGCCAGCACCAGCAGCACCGCCACGCCGATCGTGGCCTTGGCGTGCCGCACCACGAAGCGGCAGGGCCGCTCGTAGATGCGGTGCAGGAAGACGCTGATGGGGTGCTTCTCCTCGGCGTAGTACTTCCCCACCGCGAACTGGGTGGCGGTCCAGGCCAGCCACCTCGGCTTGAAGCTGAAGGGCTCCACCCGGGCGAAGAGCATGCGCATGGCCGGGTCGAGGGTGAGGGCGAGCACGGCGGCGATGGCCATGGCCAGGTTCTTCGAGTAGGCCAGGGGCTTGAACATGCGCCCCTCCTGGTCGAGGAGGGTGAAGATGGGCATGAAGCTCACCGCCACCACCAGCAGCGAGAAGAATCACCGCCACCACCAGCAGCGAGAAGAACACGCTGGGCCCCACCTCCATCAATGCCTCCAGCCGTACCTGGTAGAAGCTCATCGAGGCCAACCTGCTCTCTTCCAGGCGCTGGCCATCGTGGCTGGCTCCGCCAGTCGCGATGGCGGGGGGCTCGGGGGGGACGCAGAGGCCGTCAGGCCGGGCGGTCCCACCCGAACGGCATCGGTTCCACTTTTCGATCTTCTTGTAGGCGTTCTCCACCTCCACGATGGCGCCGTCCACCAGTACGCCGATGGAGATGGCAATGCCGGCGAGGCTCATCAGGTTGGCGTTCTGGCCGATGCCGTACAGCGGGATGAAGGCGAGCCCCACGCTGACGGGGATGGTGATGATGGGCACCAGGGCCGAGGGCACGTGCCACAGGAAGATGAGGATGATGATCGAGACGATGATCATCTCCTCGATGAGCTTGTGCTTCACGGTCTTGATGGAGTTCTCGATGAGCTCGGAGCGATCATAGACCGTGACCACCTCCACGCCCTCGGGCAGGCCCTGTTTCAGCTCCCCGAGGCGGGTCTTCACCCGCTCGATGACGTTCAGGGCGTTCTCACCCTGGCGCATGACCACGATGCCGCCCACCACGTCGCCCTGGCCGTCGAGATCCGCCAGGCCCCGGCGCATCTCGGGCCCGAGGCTCACGGTCGCCACGTCGCCCAGGCGCACCGGGGTTCCGTTCTCGGCCTTGAGCACGGCCTGCTCCAGATCCTGGGTGGTCTTCACGTAGCCCCGGCCCCGGACCATGTACTCCCGGCCGCTGTACTCCACCAGGCGGCCGCCCACTTCGGAATTGGCCGATTTCACGGCGCCGATGACCGACTCGATGGGAATGCGGTAGGCCGCCATCTTGTTGGGATTGAGCTGCACCTGGAACTGCTTGGCCTGGCCGCCCACCGTGGCCACTTCGGCCACGCCCGGCGTGCTCTGGATGGCGTAGCGCAGGAACCAGTCCTGCAGGGACCTCAGCTCATCCAGGCTGTGCTTCCCGCTGCGGTCCACCAGGGCGTACTGGTAGACCCAGCCCACGGAGCTGGCGTCGGGGCCCAGCGAGGTCTGGACACCCGGGGGCAGGCTCGAGGTGATCTTGCTGAGGTACTCCAGGGTGCGGCTGCGGGCCCAGTAGATGTCCGTGCCGTCCTCGAAGATCACGTAGACGTAGGAGAAGCCGAAGTCGGAGAGGCCGCGCACGGCCTTCACCTTGGGGGCGCCCAGGAGGCTGGTGACGATGGGGTAGGTGACCTGGTCCTCGACGATGTCGGGGCTCCGGTCCCACTTGCTGTAGATGATCACCTGCGTGTCGCTCAGGTCCGGCAGGGCATCCATGGGGATGTGCCGCATGGTCCAGAAGGACATGGCGATCAGCACCGCCGAGGCGGCCATAACCAGCCAGCGGTTCTCCGCGGAGAAGCGGATGATGCGCTGCAGGAAGGTCGGGTGTTCGGGATCGTAGGCTGCGTGTCCGCTCATGCCGGCCCCTCAGTGCTGGTGGCCGGCGGCTGCCGGCGCTGGAGTGGCGGGGGAGGCGGGGGCGGCCCCCTTCTGGGCCCCCTGCTGCGTGAGGTGGGCCAGGGCGGCCTTCAGGCGCGATTCCGAATCCACCAGAAAGTTGGCGCGGGTGACCACCGCCTCGCCGGCCTGCAGGCCGGAGCGGATCTCCACCTTCTCGCCCAAGGTGGTTCCGGTGGTGACCTCCCGGGGCTCGAAGCGGCCATCGCCCAGGGCCACGAAGGCCACCTTGGTGGTGCCCGCGTCCAGCACGGCGTCCAGCGGGATCACCAGGCCCTTGCGGGACTGGCCCTTCAGCACCACGTCGCCGAACATCTCGGGCTTCAGGTCGCCGCTCGGATTCGGAAACTCCAACCGGGCCTTGGCGGTGCGGGTTTTCGGATCCATGACCGGATCCACGAAGGCGATGCGGCCCTTGAAGGTCCGGCCGGGCGCGGCCTGCACGGTGAGTTCGGCAGGCATGCCCACCTTGGCCCGGCCCAGCTCGGCCTCGTAGATGTCGGCCAGCACCCACACGCGGCTGAGGTCGGTGATCTCGAAGGGGATGTCGGCGGGCGTGACGCGCGAGCCCTCCACCACGTTCTTCACGGTCACCACGCCGGAGATGGGGCTGCGCAGCACCAGGGCGCGCTGCACTTCCCCGGTCCTCTCGAGCTGGTCCATGGCCTCCTTCGGCACATCCCAGAGGCTGAGGCGGCGCCGGGCGGATTCCAGCAGGTCGCCGCCGCTGCCCTGCAGCGCGCCGCCCGCCAGGGCCTTCTGCGTCTTCAGCGCGAGGAGGAACTCCCGCTGGGCGCTCACGAATTCCGGGCTGTAGAGGCTGAAGAGAGGCTGGCCCTTGGCCACAGGCTTGCCGACGAAATCCACGAAGAGCTTCTCGATGAAGCCCTCCACCTTCACGTTCACCTTGCGCACCCGGGTCTCGTCCACGGCCACGCGACCCAGGGCCCGCAGCTCGCCGCCCACCGGCCCTTCGGCGACGGTCTCCGTGCGCAGCCCGATGAGCTGCTGGCGTTCGTGGTCGATGGTGACGGCGGCGTGGCCATCCAGGCCCGGCGCCGGCATCCCCTCGCCCTCCATGGGCACCAGGTCCATGCCGCAGATGGGGCAGGTGCCGGCGTGATCCTGAATGATCTGGGGGTGCATGGGGCACTGGAACATCTGCTTCTTGGGCGCGGCGGCCGCGGCCGCGTGGTCGTGGCCATCGTGGGCGGCGCCGCCGGGCCGCAGGAGCCAGGTGCCGCCGACTCCGGCGATGAGGCCGAGCGTCACGAGGCCGAAGGCGCGGAGGCGGGAGGGACGGCGGGGCGAGGGGGACTCGAAGGAAGGCTGGTCTAGGCTCATGGGAATCTCCTACATCTTCATGGAGGCGGGACCGCTCTCCTGGGCCTTGCCCGGAGTCTTCGCGGTGGATTTGGAGGCGCTGGGCGCGGCGGCCCCGCCCGAGAGGCTGGCGGCGGCCAGGGCCCCGCCGGTGATCGACGGGGCCGGCGCGAGGCCCGCCTCCCGCAGGGCGATGTGCTGGGCCTGGAGCTGGGCCAGGGTCTGCAGGTAGGCACCCTGGTCGCCCACCCAGCCGTTGAGCGCCTCGAGGGCGCCCAGGAAGGGCGCCCGGCCGGCCTCGTACTGCGCCAGCACCGCCTTGAAGTTGGCCTCGCTCTGCACCAGCAGGCCGCCCTGGTAGAGGTCGCGGGTGCGGCGCAGCGCCTGGATCTGGAGGGTCCGTTCCTCCGTGCGCTGCCGCAGGAGGGTCTGCACCGAGGCGACCTCGGCGCCCTGGCCCTGGCGGTGGTGCTCGTGCTCGGCCACGGCGCGCTGCTGCTTGTGGCGGCCGTAGATGGGCAGCGAGATGCTCACGCCCACCTGCCACATGGGGTCCAGCCCGCCCCGGGGCATCAGGCCCGCGGTCACGGCGAAGTCGGGCCGGCGGTCCAGCCGGGCGAGGTCGAGCAGCTTCTCCGTCTGGCGCACGCCGGCGCGGGCGCCCGCCAGCTCGGGGCTGCGGCCCTCCACCTGGTCGGCCGTGAGCGCCTCCGGCTCCGGCAGGTCCGCCAGCTCGGCGGTGGTGGGGATGGGATCGGCCGGATCGTGCTGGCGGAGGCGGTTCAGGGCCGCGAGGGCGGTCCGCTCCTCCGCCTCCAGGGACCAGGCCGCCAGCTGCAGGCGCGTGCGCTCGAGCTGGGCCCGCAGCAGGTCGCCCTGACTGCCCTGCCCCACCTCATATCGGGTGCGGGCCAGCGACTCGGCCTGTTCGAGGAACACCGCCTGTTGCGCCAGCAGCCGCTGTTGCCCCCGCACCAGCAGCAGGGCCGTGTAGCCCCGGCGAACGTCCGCCTCCAGGCCCATCTGGACGCGCGTCCGCGCCGCGGAGGACTGGTCCACGCCCAGGGCGGCCACCTCCCGGCGCAGGCCCCGCTTGCCGGGCCAGGGCAGCGGCTGGGTGAAGGCCACGCTGTAGAAGCTCGTCTCCATGCGGCCCACTTCCAGTCGCTTGAAGCCGTCGTTCTGCAGGCCCAGGGAGAGGGTGGGGTCGGGCAGCACGCCCGCCTGGGGGATGCGTTCCTGATCCATCCGCACGGCCGCGTCGGCCTTCTGGAGGTCGGGATGCTCCGCCAGGGCGTCGCGCAGCAGGGCGGCCAGCACGGGATCGGCGGCCTGGGGGGTGGCCAAGGGGATGGATGGGGGTTCGGGAAGGGGGACCTGGGCCTGGCCCGGCGCGGACAGCACCAGGGCGGGCACCAGGCGCAGCAGCGTGCGCATGGGAATCTCCGGACAGGGACAGAAGGCTTGGGCCCGCTCAGCGAGCAGGCAGGGCTCCGCTCAGTCCGGCCTCAGATCCGGTGCGTCTCCAGCCGGGCGAGGTGGCGGCCCAGGTCGGGATCGCGGCCACCCGACGGGGCCCTGTAGCCGGTCGCGTCCACGGCGACGGGAGTGGCTTCCGCCCAGGCCGCCGGCTCGGGACGGGGCTCGACCTTGCGTGCGCCCTGGGCGCGGCGCTCGGCCACCACGGCCGCTTCGGACGCCCGGGGGGCGCACTGGGACCGGGAGGGCGTCTGGCTGCCTTCGGGCTTCGGGCAGGGGCAGGCGTCTTCCGCGCCCATGGCTGGGCCGCAGCAGCAGGCCTCGTGGCCCTGCGCGACCTGCGCCAGCGTCCAGTCCCCGGCCCCGCCGCCCAAGAGCAGCGCGACGGCCAGGATGGCGCGCAGGATCGTCCGCACGGAGAGACCTCCGAATGGTTCCATCATAGGCCTTCCACCCATGTGGCAACACGAAATCCTTGACCGAGGTCACAGGGCGGGCCCGTCCGGGATCGCGGAAACGCTGTGACGGCGGGCTTCGGCGCTAGGATGGTTCCATGGGCATGGCAGACCGGGCAGAGGTGGTGATCATCGGCGGCGGCATCGCCGGACTCAGCCTCGCCCACCACCTGATCCGGGCCGGCCAGGATGGGCTCGTCCTCCTGGAGCGGGAGGACCAGGCCGGCACCTACGCCAGCGGCCACAACGCCGCCGTGGCCCGGGCCCTGACCGGGCGCGACGAGCACACCGCGCTGGCCGTGGAGGGGCGCCGCCGGCTCCAGGAGACGGGCCTGATGACCGCCAGCGGGGGTCTGCTGGTGAGCGCGGGCTGCGGTCCCCTGGACGCCTTCGAGGCCGAGGCCGCCCGACATGGCGTGGCAGTACTCCGCGGCGAGGGCATCCCCCTGGCCGGCCTGAACGCCGCGGAGCACCTCGCCATTCCCGGCGACGGCGTCATCGACATCGCCGGGCTGCTGCGCGCCTGCGCTGAAGGCGCCCGGGCCGGGGGCGCGGACCTCCGCTTCGGCTGCGCGGTGCGGAGCCTCACTCCCACCGCGGAGGGCTTCGACCTGGAGACGGACCGGGGGCCCCTCCATACCAAGGCCCTGGCCATCGCCGCCGGCGCCTGGGCGGGGGAGCTGGGCCGCCTGGCCGGATCCCAGATCGCCTTCACGCCCCTGCGCCGGTCGCTGGTCTGGAGTGCCGCCGCCCATCCCCAGGCCGAGCCCTGGGCCTGGTGGGTGGACCGTCCCTTCTACCTGCGCCCCGAGAGCGGCGGCCTGCTCATGTGCCCCTGCGAGGAGGTGGCCGTGCCCCTGCCGCCCCGGGGCCGCCAGCCGGACACCGACCCCGCCGTGCTGGAGGGCCTCTACGCCAGCCTGCGCGAGCTGGCCCCGCACCTGGCAGAGCGCCCTGTCACCCGGTACTGGACCGGGCTCCGCACCTTCGCGCCGGATCGCCGCTTCGTCATCGGCTGGGACCCCTGGAACCCGCGCCTCTTCTGGTCCGCCGGCCTCGGCGGCCACGGCATGACCACAGGCCTCGCCGCGGGCCAGCTCGCCGCCGACTGCTACCTCCGCAAGACCACCGCAGGGCCGCTGGATCCGGCAAGGTTCCGGCAGGCGTGAATCCAAGACATTGAAACCGCAGATGGCGCAGATAAAAGCACCACAGGCATCCAAGCCTTCATCTGCGTCCATCTGCGACATCTGCGGTTCCCAACCCTTTTCCCGGGGTTGGATCTAGGATCGTTCCATGCGCCCCTCCACCCTTCGCGTCGCCCTCGTCCAGCAGGACACGGTCTGGCAGGATCCGGCCGCCAACCTCGCCAAGGCGCGGACCTTCGTGGCCGACGCCGCCCGCGCCGGCGCCCGGGTGGCGGTGTTCCCGGAGCTGTTCACCCTGGGCTTCACCATGGCGCCGGAGCCCTTCGCCGAAGCGATCCCCGGCCCCACCGTGGAGGCCGTGGCCAGCCTGTCGCGGGAATTCGGCCTCTACCTCGTGGGCTCCGTCGTGGAGGCCCACGCGCCCCATCCCCGCAACGCCGCCTTCGTCACCGCCCCGGACGGCAGCCTGCTCGCCGCCTACCGCAAGCTCCATCCCTTCTCGTACGGCGAGGAGAACCGCCACTACAGCGGCGGCACCGAGTGCCCCCTGTTCCAGGTGGACGGCATCCCCTGCGGCCTGCAGATCTGCTACGACCTGCGCTTCCCCGAGCCCTTCCGCGCCCTGGCCGCGCGGGGTGCCGAGGTGGTCTTCGTGCCCGCCAACTGGCCCCTGCGGCGGATCTCCGCCTGGTCCACCCTCCTCGCCGCCCGGGCCATCGAGAACCAGATGGCCGTCTGCGGCGTGAACCGCGTGGGCCGCGACGCCCCCCTCCACGACGCCCATGGCCTCGACTACCCCGGCGCCTCCGCCCTGCATGACTGTTTCGGCGACGTCATCGCGAAGGGAGACGCCACCGAGGACCTGGTGGTCGGGGATCTCGATCTCGCCCAGCTCCGCGCCTGGCGGGAACGGTTCCCGGCACTGAAGGACCGCCGGCCGGAGGTCTACCCATCTCTAACGCAAGCGGACAGGACGCCCAGGAACAAAATAAACTAACAAGGGTATCCAGCATTGAAGCCCGGAACTGAGCCGGAGTAGCTCATGGACCAGAAAAGGGGGGGAAGGCACGCAGATGTAGACAAGGTTCAGGCCGGGTCAAGATTTACGCTGTTGGCCGATTGCGATGTTCATATGAGATTGGATGAATCCAAATTTATCGTAATCATCCGAATGTATGAAACCAGCAAATATCCCTTTGGCTCGCCGAATCGGAATCCTCAACGAATCCGGCTTTTCCTGGCAAAAGAGATAGTGCTTAGCCATAACAATTGTACGTCGATTAAATTCTTGAACTTCGGCAGGAGTTGCCATTCTCTCTTCATGAGGGCCGTCCCGATTGTCGAGGATCAGGAGTTTCCCACTAGAAAGAGGCAATGAAACAACCGCACTCGGGTGATCCGGACCTACGCCGCAAAGCGCTCCAGGGCTATTTGTGGGCAGGAAGAGCGAAACCGGCTGATCTCCAGTGATGAATGGATGCCCCTGAGGTGAAAAGAGTAATGTGGCTCTCATACCTGCCAGCATAGAAATGTTCGTCTTGCTGCATGCCATCCCAAACATGATGTCCAGACATTTCCAGTTCAATGCTTCGAATTGAAGATTCTTGGGGTCAAGTAATTGTTCAAACCCTTCAGGCGGTGGAGGAAGAGCGCCAGCCTTCGCCATCGCCCGAAACTTTGCTTTAATCTGAGAAGTAAGGGATGACTGGACATAATCCTTAACCGCGGGAACGCGCATCCGGAGCATTGACAGTAGTCCCACAACTTCCCCAAGCGCAGCTAGGTTAGTAATGCCGTCCCGCAAAAGGTCGGCTAAATCTTGCGCATGTGCAGACTCGAGTTGAGCTAAGGCCTTTTCGATATGTTGTGGGTCATGACTTCCTTCGCCGTCATCAATGTGAAAATCACGGATAGCAGCCAAATTCTTGATGTTTCCACAAATCCACTTTCTAGAATTTTTCTCAACTCGAAAAACATGAATCTTGTCCGCTGAAAAACCACGCAAATAGAATTGCGGAAGGTAATGGTGCTTTCGAGGTTGACTCATCGTCGCCACTAATGAAGAAGCTAGCCAGGCCATGTACCGAGGTGAAAGCGTAACCGAGACCTCTCGGGAATTAAAATTAACAGATGGCCGAGTGGGCGAGGTTCGGGCCGAGCCAGGTGTTCAGCCTAGGCGGACCGTTTCCGTGGAGGCTTTCACCAGCACGAAGGCTGAGGCGCGCTCGGACCGGACAAAGGCGATGCTGACCTTCGTGGTCCGCCCCGGGAATCGAAAGGTGAAGTCGAAGGTTTCGGGTTCGGACTGGGAGGAGATGAACGCACGGAACCGGCCTTCGAAATTTTTCACGGACGTGCAGGGGGCGACGTCCCGAAAGAAGTTCTTCCCGATCACCTGGGAAGAGGCGAGCCCCGAAAGGGCTTCCTCGGCCTTGTTGTAGATCAGGACCAACCCGTTCGGATCAAGCTCGATCACGCCGAAGGGCATCTCTCCGAGTTGCGCTTCCGAAAGCTGTGGAATACCCACCAGCGCGGCCCGACAGGGCGGACAGATCCCGTGCGAGTGGGGCACCAGGCCCTGGCCTGTGGTCGTTCCACACCAGGCGCACAACACAGGGTAGGTGGTTTCCATTCGAAGGTTCATCCGTGTCCATCCGCGTTCATCTGTGGTTCATCATCATTTCGGCGGATTCGCCGGCGCGTCCCGCTTGTACCACGACGCTTGCCCATAGACCGGCTTCACCTTCTGCTCGAGGGCTTCCAGCTGGGCGGCGTTCAGCGGCAGGAACTCCCTCGCGATGCGGACGTTCTCTTCCAGCTGGGCGACGTTGTCCACGCCGATGATCACCGTGCTCACCGGATGGCTGAGGGTGTAGCGCATGGCCTCCTTCATGGTGAGGGTGCCGGGGCGGTCGTGCTTGGCGGTGCCGCGCTGCTGGTTCGGCGGCGGGGGCTCGACGCCTTCGAGGATGCGGCCCCGGGCGGGGATCTTCATGCCGATGATGCCCATCTCCTTTTCCATGGCGAGGGGCAGAAGGGTCTTCTTGAAGGGCAGGTGCCAGGTGTCGGCGGCGTTGAAGGCCATGAGCACCGTGTCAAAGGGGAAGCGGCGGATGGCCTCGGCCAGCACGTCGGGATCCGTGTGGCCGCTGAGGCCCAGGTAGCGCACCAGCTTCTGGTCCCGGGCTTTTTGAAATGCTTCCAGCGCCCCGCCCTTGGCGCAGACCCGCTCCACATCGTCCATGGTGCTCATGGCGTGCAGCTGCCAGAGGTCCACGTGGTCGGTCTGCAGCAGCTTGAGGGAGGTCTCCAGCAGGCGCAGCGAGCCGTCCGCCGTGCGGTCATGGGTCTTGGTGGCGAGGAAGGCCTCCCTGCGGCGCCGCTTCATGACCTGCCCGAAATACTGCTCGCTCCAGCGGGCCTCGCCGCCGTAGCGGGCGGAGGTGTCCAGGTAGTTCACGCCAAGGTCCAGGGCCCGCTCGATGAGGGACACGGCCGCCTGCTCGTTGTTCGCCTTCTCGATGGCCGCCTGGCCGCCGAGGCTGAAGAGGCCCACGTGGTGACCCGTGCGGCCCAGGTTGCGGGTGGGCATGGCGGTGGCGGTCGCCGGGTTGAAGGGCGCCTTGGGCGCGGCCTTCAAGGTGACGGGCTCGACGGATTCCACCGCGCCGAGCCGCGTGGCGATGAGCCCGGCGGTGGCGGCGGCGCCGAGCTTGAACAGGTCGCGGCGGGTGGTTCCGGCGGCGCTCATGGCGTCCTCCTGATGGAAGCAACCCGCCATTATCGCCTCAATACCAGATGATGGGGTCAGCATCGGCGGCGGAGCAGGTAGGATCGCCCCAGGCATCTGCGCGAAGGGAGCCCGCCTTGGCCCACTTTCTCAACACCATGCTGTTCGCCTTCCTGGCGCTCTTCCCCATCCTCAACCCGCCCGCCATGGCGCCTGTGTTCCTGCAGCTGACCGGCGGCCTGAAGGACGCCCAGCGAAACCATCTGGCGGCCCTCATCGGCTTCTACACTTGGGCCTTCCTCACCTCCCTGCTGGTGGTCGGCGGCTGGGTGCTGAAGCTGCTCGGCATCTCCATTCCAGTGATCGCCATCGCCGGAGGCCTGCTGCTCTTCCACAGCGCCTGGCGCATGCTGAACCGCGATCCGCGGTTCCGCGAATCGGACACCGCGGACCTGAAGACCCACATGCGCGACAAGGCCTTCTATCCGCTCACCATGCCGCTCACCGCCGGCCCCGGCGCCATCGCCGTGACCCTCAGCCTGGTGCCCCGCGGGCCCATCTGGCATCCCCAGACCCTGCTCGGATTCCTGGCCCTCACCTGCGGCATCGCCCTGGCGGCGCTCACGGTCTACCTCTTCTACCGCTTCGGCACCACGGTGATCCGCCGCCTCGGCGCCACGGGGGAGGCCACCATCACCCAGTTGTCGGCCTTCGTGCTGCTGGCCATCGGCGTGCAGATCGTCTGGAGCGGCCTGCGGGAGCTGATCCGCGGGCTGTAGGCCAGGGAATCAGCGCGGCCCATCCGGAGACGCCAGGAAGGCTTCCATGTGGCGGAGGGCCTCGTGGACGTCGGCGTAGCTGCGGAAGGCGAACCCGGACTGGCGGATGCCGGTGACCATCTTGCTGACCCGCACCCCGTCCCGGGCCAGGCACAGCACGGGCTTGCCCCGTTCCAGGGCGTAGGCGATCTCGAAGCCCACGCCGTGGGAGGGCGTGCTCACCTCGGCGATGACCGCAGAGCAGGCCCGCAGCCAGGCCGTGTCTCGGTCAAAGACAGCCTCGGGGGACAGCCCGCCGTCCGAGGCGGTGACCGTCTCGGATGCAAGGTGCTCCGTCAGCACCCGGTGCCCGAGCGCCTGCAGGTGCGCCACCATCGCCGCATAGGCCGGCTGATCCAGGCGCCCGCCCGTCAGAGAACAAGAGAAGTAGAGGTCCATGGGATTCTCGAAAGGCTTTTTGGGTCCACAGATTTCACAGATTCACACCGATTCCATTTGGATTTTCATCTGCGGAATCTGTAGACCCAATCTGTTTCATTTCCCCAGCAGCTCGTTCACCAGGTGCTTGGCGTCCATGATCTTGCGCAGGGTCTCGAGGATGGCGCGAACGTCGGTGGCCACGGCGCGCTTGGTGTCGGCGTCGTAGACGTAGTAGCCGCCCTGCCCTTCGAACACGCTGTCGAAGTTGATGCCCACGAACTCGCCCTTCGCGTTCACCACGGGGCTGCCGCTGTTGCCGCCCACGGTGTCGCAGGCGTAGATGAAGTTGAAGGGCGTCGCGAGGTCGAGCTTGCCCTGGCGCTTCAGCCAGCGCTCCGGCAGGGTCCAGGCGCCGTCCTCCGCGGCGGCGGCGTTGCCGCCCCAGCCCAGGTGCCGGTCGTACATGCCCATGAAGGTCGTGAAGGGCTGGGCCTTGGTGCCGGTGCCGTTGGCGTAGGTGGTGACGGGGCCGTAGCCCAGGCGCAGGGTGAAGGTGGCGTCGGGGTAGACGGCCTTGCCGAAGGCCTTGAAGCGCGCCTCGGCGATGCGCCCGCCGTGCTCGGTGAACACGCTGGTGACCTCGTCCTCCATCTGCTTGCGGATGGCGCGATTGAAAGGGTCGAGCCGCTTCGCGAGCAGGATCATCGGATCGGCGCTGGCCTCCAGGGCGGCCTTGCCGCCCTCGGCCAGCTGCTTGCGCACCGCCGGATCGTCCAGCCTGGTGCCCTCCACGGCTGCCTTTGCCACGGCTTCGGGCATCTGCCCGCCGAGCATGGCCCTCACGAAGGGATGATCGGCGCCGAAGGTTTCCAGCGCTTCCTGGAGCGCCACCGTGAGCAGGGTGGCGTCGATGGGCTTCTGCACGGGCCGGGGGGCGACGAGCCGCGCCCGGGTGGCCTTGAGGTTTCCTTCGGCGAATTCCGTGAGGCGCTGGGTGGAGGGCTTCGCCTCCTCCTCGGCCAGGCGGACCAGGTTCAGGGCATGGCCCAGCAGTGCCACGCGGCCCGGCGCGATCAAGGTGGCTTCCTTCAGCAGGGCCTTCTGCCGTCCCACGGCCTGGGTCACGCGGTCCCAGCTGCCGCCGGTACGGGCCTGCAGGTCGGGGTCCTTGGCCACGGCGGCCTTGAGGGCGGCCTCGGCCTCCTCGACCTTGCGGAGGTTCTCGGGCTTCGCCAGCCCCAGGAGCTGGCCGCTGAGCCGCTTGTAGCCGTTCTCGATGCCGTAGATGGCCTCGGCCGCGATGCGGTGGGCTTCGGGCGACGTGGCCGCCAGGGCCTGCAGGGCCTTCTTCTGGCGGGTCATGGTCCCGAGCTGGAAGGGAATGCCCGTGTCGCGGGCAAAGACCATCTGGGCGTGCGTCTGCTGACGGAAGGTGGTGCCCGGGTGGCCGGAGATGAAGGTCAGCTCGCCCATGCCGATTCCCTTCGCGCTGAAGGGCAGGATGGCCTCGGGCTTATAGGGCTGGCCGTTCTCGTAGACGCGGAAGAGGGCGAAATCCAGGTTGTGGCGGGGGTAGGTGTAGTTGTCGGGATCGCCGCCGAAGGCCGCCACCTGGAGCTCGGGCGCCGCCACGAGGCGCACGTCGGAGAACTTCTTGTAGCGGTAGATCCAGTACTCGCCGCCCTGATAGAGGGTGACGGGCTCGCAGGTGAGGCCGGTCTTGGCCTCCTCGGTGCGGCGGAGGTCGCCCAGGGCGTTGCGCCGGGCGGTGAGGGCGTCCTTGTCGGCCATGCCGGGGGTCACGGCGGCGTTCACCCGGGCGGTGACGTCGCGCATGGAGACGAGCATCATCAGCTCGAGCCCCGGCACCGGAATCTCATCGGCGCGCCGGGCGGCGGTGAAACCATCCTTCACCAGATCCGCCTTGGCGGTGGACACCTGGGCGATGGCGCCCCGGCCCACGTGGTGGTTGGTCACCACCAGGCCGTCGCGGCTCACGAAGGCGCCGGTGCCGCCGGGGAAGCGCACCGTGGCCAGCTGGAGGTTCTTCAGCCAGGCGGCGTCAAGCGCCACGCCGTACTTGGCCTTGATCTGCTTCACGGGGATGTTGTCGAAGGTCCACATGCCCTCGTCGGCGCGAAGCGCCGGCAGGGCGAGCAGCAGAACCAGGGCGGAGAGGCGCATGGGAACACTCCAGGAAAAGAAATCGTCCACAGATTCCACAGATTCACACAGATTCTTATTGAATTTTGAATCTGTGGAATCTGTGAAATCTGTGGATAAAAAATCTTTCTCTACTTGCCCGTGAGCTCGGCCACCAGTGCGGTGGCGCCGTAGACCTTGTCGAGGGCGTGGGTGATGGCGCGGGCGTCGACGGAGACGCCGCGGTTCACGGCCTCATCGTAGAAGTAGTTGCCGGGCAGGCTCTCGATGTTGCCGTCGAAGATGAGGCCCACCAGCTCGCCCTTCTTGTCGATGACGGGCGAGCCGGAGTTGCCGCCGATGATGTCGACCTTGTGGGCGAAGTTGAAGGGCAGCGAGGCGTCCAAGGCGCCGCGCTTGTCCACCCAGCGCTGGGGCAGGGTCCAGGCGCCGTTGTGGGCCTTGGCGGCGTTGCCGCCCCAGCCGTCGTAGCGGTCGAAGAGGCCGCCGAAGGTGGTGAAGGGCTGGATCAGCGTGCCGTTGGCCTTGTATTCCGCCACGGCACCATAGGAGAGGCGCAGGGTGAAGGTGGCGTCGGGGTAGGTGTTCTTGCCGTAGACGGCGAAGCGGGCCTTGGCGATGCGGGTGCCGTGCTCGGTGATGACGCTCGCCACCTGGTCTTCCTGCTTCTTGCGGAGCTCGGGGTCGTTCAGCTTGGAGCCATCCACGGCGGCCTTGGCCACCTCGGCGGGGGACTTGCCGCCCAGCATGGCCTTCACGAACTTGTGCTGGGGGCCCAGTTCCTTGGCGGCCTCCTCCAGGCCCTTGGTGAACATGAAGACTTCCTGCTCCTTGTAGAAGGGAGCCGGCACGCCCATGCGGGCCTTGGCGGTCTTCAGGTTGGCGTCGCTGTACTCGGGCAGGCGCTTCTCGCTGGGCAAGGCCTCTTCATCAGCGATGCGCACCAGGCCCAGGGCGTAGCCCAGCAGCGTGGAGTTGGCCGTGCCCACGTTCAGCGCGTCCTTCGCCAGGTCCTTGGCCACCTTGGTGGCCGCCTCGATCTTCGCCCAGCTCTGGCCCGCCTCGGCCGTGAGCTTCGCGTCCTTGGCCACCTTGGCGCGCAGGTCCTTCTCGGCGGCCCGGATGCGGGCCATGGCGTCCTTGTCCTTCAGGCCGGCCCAGTAGCCCGTGGTGGCCTTGATGCCGTTCTCGATGCCGAAGATCTGGGTGTTGACCTGGCGGGCGGCTTCAGGCGAGGTCTTGGCGTACTCCACCATGGCGGCCTTGCGGCGCTCGTAGGCCTTCAGGCGCATGGGAATGGCGAAGTCCGCCGAGAATTCCATCTGGGCGACCGTGTCCTGGCGGTTGGTGCGGCCAGGGTGCCCGGTCACAAAGGTGAGATCGCCAGCCTTGAGGCCCGTCTGGGTCCAGTGCAGGAAATCCTTGGGCTGGTAGGGCTTGCCGTTCTCATAGACGCGGAAGAGGGAGAAGTCCAGGTTGTGGCGGGGGAAGGTGAAGTTGTCGGGGTCGCCGCCGAAGAAGGCGATCTGCTGCTCGGGAGCGAAGACCAGCCGCACGTCGGTGTGCTTCTTGTAGCTGTAGATCCAGTGCTCGCCGCCCTGGTAGAGGGTCACGTGCTCGCAGGTGAGGCCGCTCTTCTCCTGCATCTCCTTCTTGATCTTCTCGATCTCGGTCTCGCGCTGCTTCAGGGCCAGCTTCTCGGGCGTGCCGGCCTTCACGGCCTTGGCGAGACGGTCGGTGATGTTCTCCATGGCCATGAGCGTCATCAGCTCGAGGCCCGGCACCTTGATCTCCTGCTCGCGGGTGGCGGCGGCGAAGCCGTTCTGCACGTAGTCGGCCTCCTTGCTGCTCACGCGCTGGATCCAGCCGCGGCCCACGTGGTGGTTGGTCAGCACCAGGCCGTCCTTGCTCACGAAGGAGCCGGACCCGCCGGGGAAGCGCAGGGAGGAGAGGCGCACGTGGTCGAGCCAAGCCTGGTCCGGGGCCCAGCCGTAGCCCGCCTGAATCTTCTTGGTCGGCAGGTTGTCGAAGGTCCACATGCCTTCTTCAGCCCGGAGGGAGGAGCCGGCCAGGGCGAGGGCCAGGAGGGGGAGGGCCAGGGAGCGCGGGTTCATGGAGTTCTCCATAGGGGCTTGGGAAAAGGCCATCGTATCACTAAGTATCGGTCCCGGGCTTTTGACGACCTGGAGGGCAGGATAACTTCCTGCCAACAGCCGTCTGTCCAGCAAGTTCCATGGTCGTAGCTAGCTGAATTCCGATAAAATGGGGGATTGGACGTTCCATGAACCCCGCCCTGGATAGGACTTTCAAGCGCGCCTCCGCCGGCCTGATGCTGGCGCTGGCCCTGGTCTACCTGATCCATGCCGCCTGGCACACCGCCGCGGCCGAGGTGGCGGTCCACCCCAGCGGCGCCGCGGTGGTGATGGAACTCGATCCCTTCCTGCTCGCCCAAGCCCAGAGCGGCGATGGCGTGGCCGGCTGCCATTTCTTCTGCAACCACGGCTGCCCGGTTCCCCCCCTGCCCGACCAGCCGCGCCTGGTCGAAACGCCCCCCGCCCGCGTCTACACCCTGGCCCGCACCAGCCCGGCCCGGTGCGCCCATCCGCAACCCATCAAGGCCCCGCCCCGGCTCCTCGCCTGACCTCTGCACCGATCGCCTGAGGGCGATCCCCTCCTCCCGGGTCTTGGCCCGGGGGATCCCTGCGATGTCCGATTGAGGAACCGATGCTACGTGCCCTGCTTCAGGGGGCCCTGGTCTGCGCGCTCGCCGCCCAGGCCCAGGAACCCGTCCCCCCTCTCACCTACGAGGCCCTGCTGTCCAGGGCCACCGCCGATCCCACCCAGCTGCGGCTGGAGGCCGACCTGGCCGCCCGCCAGCGCCAGCTCGCCGCCACCGGCGGCCTGCTGCGGGAGGCGCCCACGCTGACAGCCGAGGCCGGCCGCCGCAGCGGCGCCGGGACCACCAGCACCGACAAGCTCGCCCAGGTGGACGCCCCGCTGCTGCTGGCGCCAACCCTTCGCGCCGGCGCCCGGGACAGCCTCGACCGCGCCGAGGGTTCCCTGCTGGCCCTGGCCGGGGCCGAGGCCCGGCACCGGCTGCGCCTGGCCTACCTGGACGCCTGGCTCGCCGGGGTCCAGCTGCGGCTGCGCAGCTCCCAGCTGGATCTCACGGAGACCTGGGTGAAGGTGGCCCAGGCCCGGGTGGATTCCGGTTCGGATCCCGCCTACCAGGCGGACCTGGTGCGCGGCGACCTGCTGCGCCTCCGTGCCGACCTGGGCGAGGCCCAGCGCCGGGCCGCCGAGGCCTGGGGCGCCCTGCGGGCCCTCGCCACCCTGCCCGCGGAGCCCCTGCCCCTGGCCGATCCCGGCGCCCCGGCCCTGCCCAGCCCCGAAGGCCTCGGCGAGGCCTTCGGGCGGAGCTTGATGCGGCGGGCCCTGGCGGACCGCGTCGCCGCGGACCGCACGGCCTACGACCTGCAACAGGCCCTGAAGGCCTCGCGCTGGAGCCTGCGGGGCAGCCACGCCGCCGAGGGCGACGAGCGCATCACCCGCCTGGGCCTGGCCTTCCGCCTGCCCCGCCCCGGCGAACTCGGCGCGCAAAAACGGGAGGCCTCCGCGGGCCGCGGCGCCTTGGCCCGGGAGGGCGAAGCCGCTGCCTACCAGCTGGAATCCCGGTTCCAGACCGCCCTCACCCGCCTGCGGACCTTCGGAGAAGTCCTCCCGCCCCGGCGTTTCGACACCGCGCTCCAGGCCGTGGACCTGCGGCTCCGGGAGGGCAAGGAGCGCCCCTCGGATGCCCTGCTCCTCCGGCGCCAGCTGCTGGAGGCCGACAGCGCCTCCCTGCAGCGCCTGCGGGATGCCCATGCCCTCGCCGCCGAACTTGACCTGCTGACCCTTGGAGATGCCCGATGACCGCCCTTCGTCCGAACGTCCACCTGCTCCCGGTCGCGTTGACCTTGAGCGCGCTCCTCGGCCTCCAGGCCTGCAAACCCAAGCCGCCCGCCGAAGCGGCGCAGCCCCCATCCCGCGTTCCAGAAGCCGACACGGTGCCGCTGAAAGCCATCCAGGAAGGGCTGCAGGTCGCGGAGGTTCCCGCCCCGGCGGTGCTGCAGGCGTGGTTCCCCGCCGAAGCCGCGGGCGATGAATCCGCCCGGGCCATCCTCACGGCCCCCGTGAGCGGCATCGTGGCCTCGGCGCCAGCGGCCCCCGGCCGCCCCCTCGCCAAAGGCGCGCCGCTGTTGACGCTGCGCAGCCCCGAGCTGGCGGAGTTGAAATCCAGGTGGCTCATCGCCCAGGCCCGGCTGCGCCGCGCCCAGGCGGAGCTGGCCCGGGAGCAGCGCCTCGCCGCCGCCCAGGCCGGCGCCCGGCGTGACCTGGAGAGCGCCGAGGCGGAGCACGCCGGCGCCAGCGCCGAGGCGGAATCCGCCCGCATCGCCCTGCAGGCCCGGGGCGTCACTCCGGAGCAGGCCGACGGCACCTTCGTGCTGCGCGCTCCCAGCGCCGGCACCGTGTCCGCCTGGAAGGCCCAGCTGGGTCAGGGCGTGTCGGCCCACGAAGAGCTGGGCGCCTTCCAGGCTGCCTCGGCCTCCCTGGCGGTGGTGGAACTGCCGCCCCCGGCCCCCGGTGCCTGGAAGCTGGGCAGCCGCGCCGTCATCCGCGACGACGCCCACACCTGGCAGGGCGAAGTGGTGGGCCTGCCCTCCAGCATGGGCGACATGACCCACCGCCTGACCTACCGCCTGCGCCTCTCCGGCGCCCCCCTGCCCCTGCCCGGCACGCCCCTGGAGATCCAGGTGCCGCTGGGCCAAGGCGTGCTGCTGCCGTCTTCCGCCCTCCAGCAGGTCGAAGGCCTCTGGGGCGTGTTCCTGAAAGAAGGCGAGCTGGCCCGGTTCAGGCCCGTGAAACGCGGGCCTGATGTGGGACGCGAGACCCTGGTGATGGACGGCCTGCCTGCGGGCGCCAAGGTGTTCACCGAAGGCGCCTTCCTCCTCAAGTCGAAGTTGATGCGCCTCCGGTCGGGAGGCGGCGATGAGTAAGCCGGCCCACGCCCTGCTCACCCGCTGGTTCGCCTGGCTCCTGCCCAAGCAGGGCCTGGTCTACGGCGCCACCCTGCTGCTGGCCTTCACCGGCACGCTCACCTTCTTCAGCCTCAAGCGCGACCTCATCCCCGATCTGTCCCTGCCCTCGCTCCAGCTGCTCATCCAGAGCCCTGGGCGCGCGGCCTCGGAACTGGAGCTCACCGTGGCCCAGCCCGTGGAGCAGGCCGTGGGCGGCCTGCCCGGCGTGCGGCGCGTGGTCAGCACCGTGCAGGCGGGCCTGGTGCAGGTGGTCATCGCCTTCGACGGCGACACGGATCCCTGGCGGTCCCGGCAGCTGGTGGGCGAACGCATCTCCTCGCTCATGGGCGGCTTCCCGCCGGGCACCCTGCCCCCGCTGGTGACCAGCGCGGCGGGCCGCCTGCAGGAGATCCAGGAACTGGTGCTCACGGGCCCCGGCGTCGGCCCCGTGGCCATCCGCGACCACGCGGTGAAAGTGATCGTCCCGCGGCTCCAGGCCGTGGCGGGCGTGGCCCGGGTGGAAGCCCTGGGAGGCGAAGCCCGGCAGATCCAGGTGCTGCTGCGGCCCGACCGAATGCGCCTGCTGGGGGTGCCGCTGGGCAAAGCCATGGAGGCCTTGGAGGGCAGCGACCAGGATGGCGGCGCCGGCATCCTCGAGCTGCAGGACAAGGGCTGGTTCGTCACCCTGGGCAGCGCCGCGCCCGACTCCGACGCGCTGCGCAAGCTGCCGATCCAGACCCAGCGCGGCACCGTGTACCTGGGCGAGGTGGCCGACATCCAGGTCGGCGCGGCCTTCCGCCGCGGCCTCGCCACCTACCGCGGCGCCGAGGCCGTCTCGCTGCGCGTGGTGAAGCAGCCCACGGCCGAGGCCCTGAGCACGGCGCAATCCGTGCGCGAGGCCCTGCCGGAGCTGCGCAAGGGCCTGCCCGAAGGCATGAAGCTCGAGATGTTCTACGACCAGGGCGAGTTCGTGCGCCACGCCCTCAGCGGGGTCACCCTGGCGCTGCTGCTGGGCGGCGCCTTCGTGGGCCTGGTGCTCGTGGTGCTCCTGGGCAACCTGCGGGGCGCGCTGGTGGTCATCATCCTGCTGCCCCTCGCCACCCTCGGCGCGGCGCTCCCCCTCGCCTGGATGGGCCTGGGCCTGAACGCCCTCACCCTCGGCGGCCTGGCCATCTCCGTGGGCCTGCTGGTGGATGCCGGCGTCATCATGGTGGAAAACCTCACCCACCGGCTGCACCAGGCCCACGCGGCCGACGCGCCGGGCCGGCGGGCCACGCTGGTGGTGGCGGCCTCGGAGGTGGGGATTCCCATCCTCATCGCCGTGCTGGTGATCCTCGCGGTGTTCATCCCGCTGCTGGCCATCGGCGGTGTGGCAGGCAAGCTCTACGCGCCGCTGGCGGTGGCCGTCGGCTCGGCCATGACCCTCAGCCTCATCCTCAGCTTCACCCTGGTGCCCACCCTGGTGGAGCGGTTCCTGCCGCCGGGCACGGTGCTGGAGGAGCCCCGGTTCGTCACGCGACTGAAGGAATACTACCGGCCGGCGCTGACCTGGGCTCTGAGCCACGGCGCCAAGCTGCTGGCCGTGGCGGGAACCCTCACGGCCGCCAGCATCGTGCTGGCCCTGGGACTCGGCAGCAACTTCCTGCCGAGCCTCGACGAGGGCGCCTTCATCCTCACGCCGAACTTCCCGGCGGAGACCAGCCTGGAGGCCGTGGACCAGGGCAACCAGATGCTGGGCCGGCGCATCCGCCAAGTGCCGGGCGTGAAGGACTACTACCGGCGCACGGGCCGCGGCGATGTCACCGAGGATCCGATGCCGCATTACTCCAGCGACATCCTCATCCTGCTGGTGCCCGGCGCGGATCCCAAGAAGGTCGAGGCCGCCCTCGGCGCCCTAGCCGAGGAGATGCCCTACCCCGTGGAGCTGACGACGCCCATGAACATGAAGATCTCCGAGGGCCTCGGCGGCACGCCCGCCGACCTGCAGGTGAAGCTCTTCAACCCCGACATGGCCGCGCTGGAGGCCGTCGTCCCCGACCTGCGCAAGCAGCTGGCGGCCCTGCCTGGCATCAAATCCGTGGCCCCGGACACCGGCGGTCCCCTGCCCAAATGGCAGGTGAAGATCGACGACCGCGATCTCCGGCACCTGGGCGTGCCCCGGCCCCTGCTGCTCCAGACGCTGCAGGCCGCCCTCCAGGGCCTTGAGGTCGCGCCCCGCTTCGATGGTCCCCAGCGCATCGGCCGGGTCGTGAAGTTCCAGGTTCGCGGCGACGTCACGCCGGAGCGGCTCCAGCGCCTGCCCCTGGTGCTGGACGACGGGCGTGTGCTGGAGCTGGGCCAGGTGGTGACCTTCGAGGAGACCACCACCCCCAGCATGATCCGCCGGGAATCCAGCCAGCGGCGGCTCGCGCTGAACCTGCGCACCGAGGGCGACCTGGGCGGCGCCGCCAAGCGCGTGGACGCCCTGCTGGCCTCGTTCCCGCTGCCGAAAGGCACGGTGGTGAAGCTCGGCGGGCGCATCGAGGAGGCGCGGGAAACCCAGCGGCGCCTGCTGATCGCCATCGGGGCCGCCCTGGCCATCGTGGTGGGCCTGCTCTACGTGGCCCTCAACCGCTGGTGGGAGGTGGCCGTCGTGCTGGCGACCCTGCCCAACGCCTTCGCGGGCGGGCTCTTCAGCCTCTGGCTGGCGGGCGAGACCTGGAACGTGAGTTCCATCGTCGGCATGATCGGCCTCTTCGGCGTGGCGGTGCAGAACAGCCTGGTCCTCATCACCCAGACCAAGGATCTGTACGCCTCCGGCCTGTCCCTGCGGCAGTCGGTGCTGGAGGCGAGCCTGGGCCGCGTGCGCCCCAAGCTCATGACCGCCGGGGCCGCGATCCTCGGCCTGCTGCCCATGCTGCTGGGCTTTGGCGGCAGCGAGCTGGAGCGGCCGCTGGCCATCGTGATGGTGGGCGGCCTGGTGACCTCCACCCTGTTCACCCTGCTGGTCCTTCCGGGCTTCTATGAATGGATGGGCCGGCGCCGGGGACTGGGGGCCGCCCCGCACTGAACCGGGATTTCCTTCAGGCGGCATTCCGCCTATGAAAAATAAAGCACCACGCCAGAGGCGCCGAGGAGGACATGGGGGTCACCTATGCCATCCCGGCGCCTTCGGCACGCCCTGGCCTTCGCCGTCGCCCTGGCGGCTGGTCCCCTCTCCGGTCAGGCCCCGGAGGCGCCCGCCGAGCCCACCTGGCGCGCCTCCCTCGACGCCTCGCGGGAACGGCTGGCCGGGCGGCTCTTCGGGCTGAAGCCCTCGGCCTTTGTCGATCTGCTCGCGGCTCCGGACGACCAGGGCCGGCGGCGGGTGGACTGGGGCGCCGCCGAGCTGGACCTGTCGGGAGAATTCCACGACATGCTGGAGGTCGGCGCCGCGGTGGTCGCGACGAAGGACGCCACGAAGCTCACGGTCGGCTTCCTGGATTTCCATCCCTTCGGTGGCACCATCGCCCCCCGGGGGCGCCTGTGGGTGGAGAAGGGCTTCCACATCCAGGCGGGCCGCTTCGATGTGCCCTTCGGCAACGACTGGCAGTTCTTCGCCAGCAAGGACAGCGTGTCCATCTCCCGGCCCCTCACCACCGACGGGATCATGGATGGCGGGTACAACGACGTGGGCGTTCGCCTGCTCGGGAACAACGGCACGGCGAACGTCCAGGCCTTCGTCCTCCGCGGCTTCGGCGACGGCCGCCTGGCTGGAGCCCGCCTCGGTTTCACGCCCTTCGGCAACCCCTTCTCCCTGCGGGAAGCGCGGGACCCGAAGGCACTGGAGCTGGGGGTCTCGTACCTCTACGACACCGGCGCGGACCGCCGGAAGCAGGAGATGGCCTGGGCTGCCGACGCCGAGGGCCGGGTGGGCGCCTGGTACCTCCGCGCCGAGTACCTCCACCGTCGCCGGGAGCCGGACGCCGCGGGCGGGCAGACCACCCTCCGGGGCTGGCACCTGACCCAGGAGCTGGCCTTCCCCGACCTGCCTGCCCCCGCGACCGTGTTCCTGCGGTACGAGCGGATGGGCCAGGTGCCGGTGGAAGCCGCCACGGGCTTCGAACAGGACGTGCGCCTGGTGACGGGCCTCGCCGTCACGGTCGCGGGCATCTTCCAGCTGAAAGCCGAATGGCAGCACGTCCTCGAGGCCACCGCCGGAACGCGCGAGGCCGAGGGCTACAGCCCGAACGTCTGGCGGGCGCAGCTCGTGGTGGTGTTCTGATGCGCGCATGGTCGGCCGCCCTGCTCTGGACCTTGGCCGCCGCCCAGGCGCCGGATGACATGCCGGGCCGCACGGCGGCACAGCAGGTCGCCGCCTGCCTGCCCTGCCACCACGACGAGGCCCCGGCGCGGTGGTCCGATCACCGCGACCATGCTTGCAGCGCCTACTGCCAGACCTGCCACCTGCCCGCCGACATGGCGCGGCACCACGCCGTGGGCATCGCCCTGGGGAAGGTGCCGAAGGCGGACCTGCCCCTGGCCTCGGGCGAGCGTACGGCCTGCTTCACCTGCCACACCCTGGCGCGGCCGCGGTACGACCAGGTCCGCTGGAAGGCGGAGAGTCTGTTCGGGCGGCTGTTCCGCCGGAGCGAACGGCAGAAGACCTACCTCCTCGTCTCCCGCAACGACCGCGGGCAGCTCTGCCGCGCCTGCCATTGAGGTCCGCCATGTCCCAGGATCGCCCCCGCCGCATCGTGCTCATCGACACCCGGTTCCAGCTGCGGCTGGCCGGCGCCTTCCTCCTGCTGCAGGTGGTGCTCACGGGGGTCTTCGCCTTTGGGCTCTACCTCTTCATGGACAGCGAGCTGAAAGCCGGGCTCGCCTCCGCCCACGCCGCCTACCGCTCCCTCGACCAGATGCTCCTGCCCCTGGTGCTGGTGCTCGCCGGGTTCAGCCTGGCGGTGTCCACCGCGCTGGTGACGGCCTTCGTGGTGATCCTCAGCCACCGCATCGCGGGTCCACTCCACCGCTTCCGCCTCGTCATGGAGGATCTTGCGGAGCGCCGAGTCGCCGCCCACGCCCGCATCCGCCCCGATGACCAGCTGGGCGTCCTCTCCCAGGCCACAGGCCGTGCCCTCGCCACCCTGGGCGCAGATCTGGCCGCGGCCCAGGCCAGCCTGGGGCGGGCCCAGGCCGCTCTGGAGGTGGGCGATGGTCCGGCGACCACGCAAGCACTCAGGGATCTGGAGGGCATCCTCTCGCCCTGGCGCGTGGACTGACCGAAGGGATGAACCGGGGTCCCGCGTTCGGATCAGAAGGCGGCCTTCACGCGCACCGCGAGGGTGCGGGGCGGAATCACGTGGGTGCCGCCGAAGGTGCTGAGGAAGTTGTAGAGGCCCCGCGCGTTCGTGGCGTTGAGGAGGCTGAGGCCCAGGGACAGCTTCCGGCGCCCCGCCAGGGCCCAAGCCTGGCTGGCGCTGAGGTCCAGCGTGGTGCGCGGCCGGATGCGCCAGGTGCCCTCGGAATCCAGGCGCACCATGCTCGCGCCGAAGGCGTAGTCCGGATCGCCGCCCGCCTCGGCGGGATCCTTGGCCACCAGGCCCGAATCGTACCGCCCGATGGCCTGGGCGGTGAAGCCGCCCTGCTCGAAGGTGATGCCGGCCTGGGCGCTGAGCTTCTGGTCGTGGTCGATGAGGAACCGCTCGCCGGGCGCGGCCTCGGGGGCCTCCAGCTGCAGGCCGCCCACGAGGGGGGCCTGGAAGATGGCCCGGGTGCGGCCCAGGCTCAGGTAGGCTGACCAGCCGCGGATGGGCACCAGGTCCAGGCGCAGGTTCATGCCGCGGAAGACGCCGCGGTCCGCGCCCACCGGGAAGAGCACGCCGGTATTGAGGAACTGAGCGTTGTCGCCGGCGTTGCGGCTCTGCTTCTCCCAGTACTCGACCATCACCCGGCCGGCGGCGCCCAGCTGCTGCTCCACGCCGTAGCTGTAGGAATGCTGCCGCTCGGGCCGCAGGGGCTGCCGGGGCGTGCCGGCGTTCGGCCCCAGGTCCCAGGCCTGCTGGGAGAGGGACAGGGCCAGGTTCTCGTGCTCCCGCAGGATCATGAGGCGGTCGTAGCTGGCGCGCAGCACCGTGCCTGTCGCCCGGACGTGGTAGCTGAGGCCGACTCGGGGCTGGAACAGGCTGTCGGAGATGTCGGCCACGGTGTAGGTGTCGTGGCGCAGGCCCAGGGCCAGGAAGAACGAGCCGAGGTGGAGGTCGTTCTGGACGTAGGCGGAGGTGAGGACGGGCGTCAGCCGCGCGTCGAGGCGGAACACCTTGCCGCCGCCCGCCGGCGTGTAGGCGTACAGCGGATCGGCGGGATCGGCCACCTGGGCGTCGTCGGTGATGGCGAAGCGGAACCGCTCGTGAAGCGGGAAGCTGATGCGCTGGATCCCCGCCTTCGTGAGGTTCTCCTTGCCCCAGCGCTGGGTGAAGGCGACCTGCACGCCCAGGTTGCCGAGGGTCCGGTCCTGTCCGGCCCAGTAGGGGAAGTCCCGGTGGGCGCCGGCGGTGAAGCCGTCGCTCAGCTCCTCGCTGGGCTTCAGCTCCGCCCGCGAGGTCCGGAAGAAGAGGGAAGCGTCCAGGTTCTGGGTGGGGCTGAAGAGGTGGGCCCAGGCCAGGCTGGCGTTGGCGTCCGTGGTGGCGGCGCGCTGATCCTGACCCCGGAGGTCCTGGGAGGCGAGGTTCGCCACCTGCCGGTCGGTTCGGCCGCCCGAGGCGGAGAAGCGGAGGGTGTCCTGGCTGCCGAGGATCCAGTCGAAGCGGGAGAAGAGCCGGCCGGTCTTCCCGTGGTTGTGCAGGTTCTCGAAGTTGACCGGATCCAGGAAGCGGTCGCTCTCGCTGGCGGCGCCGCTGGCGAACCAGCCGAAGCCCTCGTTCCCGCCTCGGGCGTTGAATCCGAGCTCCATCGTGCGGAACCGGGACAGGCCGAAGGAGGCCTCGCCCTCGAAGCCGTCCGGCGTGCCGAGCCCGGACTTGGTGGTGAGGTTGACCACCACCACCGGCTTGCCCCCGAATTCCGCAGAGATCCCCCCGGTGATGACCTCCAGGCTCTCCACCTGCGAGGGATCGAGGCTGTTGCTGAAGGTGGCGTGCATCTGGTCGGAGACGGGGATGCCGTCCACCACGTAGGTCATCTGCCCGTGGCTGCCCCGGAAGTGGAAGCGCCCGTTCTCGTCGGCGATGAACCCCGGCGTGGCCAGGAGGAGGCTCTCCATGGCCCGGCTCTGCACCGCGGCGGGAACGCGCTCGATGGCGCTCTTGTCGACGTCCAGGTGAGTGGAGGGATGGTCCTCCACCAGCCGCAGGTTCTCCTCCACCACGACCACCGCCCCCTCGGGCTTCAGGGTGAGGCTGACGGCGAAGGGCAGCTGGCTGTGGACGTCCACGTCCAGGTGGCCAGGCAGCAGCCCCGCGGCCTGGGCGTCCAGGTGGTAGGTGTTGAAGGGCACGTTCTGCAGGGTGAAGGCTCCCTTGGCATCGCTGCGCACCTTCTGGCGGTAGCCCGAGACGGGGTTCGACAGGATCACCGCGGCGCCGGCCACCGGCCGTCCCTGCTCGTCGGCGATGCGCCCCTGGATCACCCCGCTGCCCGAGGCGGCGGCCGCCGCAGGCAGGGCGGCCAGCAGGAAGGGCAGGGACAGGCGGCGGAAGGCTTGGGGCACGGGGAAACTCCAGATGAAATTATTTTTCAATTAGCAGGGCTCCCCGTCAATGAAAATATTTTTCATTTACGACCTCCACCGCCACTAAACCCCTGCATCGCCACTAAACCTTGCGGGCCTCCGGGCGAAGCATATGCATCATCTAGCCCGTCGGGGAGGCCTTTGACATGAAGCGCAAGCAGCTGTGGATCCTCGGTGGAGGTCTGGCGGTCGTGGTGATCGGCGG
>JAFJUR010000062.1 GCA_017859995.1 Holophagaceae bacterium
GTGGTGGGCGCCTCCCGCGCGGCCGTGGACGCGGGCTGGGGCCTGCCCCACAGCATGCAGGTGGGCCAGACCGGCAAGGTGGTGAGCCCCACGCTCTACATCGCCTGTGGCATCAGCGGCGCCATCCAGCACATCGCCGGCATGAGCGGCTCGAAGTTCATCGTCGCCATCAACAAGGATCCCGAGGCCCCCATCTTCAAGCTGGCCAACTACGGGATCGTGGGCGACCTCTTCGAAGTCGTCCCCGAGCTCACCAAGGCCGCCAAGGCGCTGGGCATCGGCAAGGGGTAATGCTCTGCGGGGGTTCCCCTTGCAGCGCGTGCGCTGCAAGGATCTTGGGACGCGCTTCGCGCACACCCCCGCACCCCCGCGCTCTGCTCGGGCAAAGCCCTCACTTCGCTTGCTACTCTGCGGGGGTTCCCCGCTTCGCGCACACCCCGCACCCCCGCGCTCCGCTCGGGCAAAGCCCTCCCTTCGCTTGCTACTCTGCGGGGGTTCCCCGCACCTCGCATGACCTCACGACGTGGAAACGCCCGGCATCGGCCGGGCGTTTTCGCGGGCGGTCCCCCCGGACAGCATCAAACCCCGAACTGCCTCAGGTGATGGTCGAAGTGCTTGTAGATCAGCCGGCCCCACTGGTCGCCGCTGAGGCGCCCGAAAAAGGGGTGGACCATGCCCTCGGTCTTCGCGGTCCCGCGCTGCACCACGCGGTCAATGAAGGTGGCCAGGCGGGCACGCTCGGCCTCGAAGTCCAGGGCATCAGACACCACATAGATGGGGTCGGTGGGTGAGTTGCGGCGAAAGGGTTTCTCCCCGAAGATCTGACCGCGGATCAAGGGCGTGATCAGCTTCCCCAGGAAGCGCTGCTTCACCGGGCGGTTGCCCAGGAGGTCGCCCAGGGCGATGGAGCAGTGCTTCAGCATTTGAGCCGCGTCCATCTTCCCCCACTGGCGCTGGGTGCCCGGTTCCAGCTCCGCGAACCGCCGGGCCAGGGAATCCCGGTCAGCGGGAACAAACAGCGATGGCATGGGAACCTCCGAAGGCCTTGCAGCTTCCACGATAATCCGGATCGCCCCTCCAGTCGGTCACAGCGGGTCGAAGCCCTCATCCCGAAGGAAGTCCCGCGCATCTTCGGGATCGCCGAAACGGGCGATCACCATGTCCCCTTCGTTCACGTCGCCGTCGAGGGCATCCAGGCTGTTGCGTTCCCGGATCACGCAGGCCCCGCCGATCTCGTCCAGGCCGAACTGCACCAGTTCCCGGATGACGCCGTGCTCATCCCGCCAAAGTTCCACATGCAGGTCGGTGCCCATGGCGCGCCTCCTCGGTCTTTTCCCGCCCCAGGAAAAGTTAGGTCTTTTCGAAGAAGAGCACCACCATTCCAAAGCCCACGCGGTCGCCCTGCTTCAGTTCCCGCGGCTCGCCGGACAGGATGCGTTCGCCCCGCACGAAGGTGCCGTTGGCCACGCCGGGTTCCTCCAGCAGGAAGTACCGGCCGTGTTCGCAGAGGATGCGGGCGTGGCGGCGGGACACGCTGAGGTTGTGATCCTCCTCGGTCAGGTCGATGTCGGGGTGCACGCCCGTGGTGGGGTCGAAGCGGCCGATGAGCGAGCCGTGGGAGAGGATGGGATGGGGCTTGCCGCTGAGCACCGAGACCAGGTTGGCCACCGGGCCGCCGGGCGCCTTGGCGGGTCGGCTGGCGTCCAGGGCCTCCACCCGCTCGCCCAGCTCCCGGTGCCGCTGCGCGAGGCGCTGCATCATCTTCACGGAGACTTCAGGGTTCTGCCGGATCATCCGCATGAAGGTGCCGCGGTTGATGGCGATGAGGTCCGAGTCCTCCAGGGCGAGGGCCGTGTGCTGGCGCGGCAAAGCCTCCAGCAGACTGCCTTCCCCGAAGAAGTCTCCCTTGGACAGCTCTTCGACCCAATCCCCCTGGGGCTCCTCTGAAACGTACAGCCGCACCTTGCCCGAGAGGATGATGTACATCTGCTGGGCCATCTCTCCCTTGCGGAAGATGACCTCGCCTTCGCGGAAGCGCAGCTTGCTTTGGTCTATGAAGCTGGGTTCGGCCATGGGGTTCCCGGGGAGTTCCCTAGATTACCCCAGCCCCAGGGCCGGAAGGAACCGGACCCGTCCCCGCACCCTGGAAACAGCGGGCGAGGAGGCCCTCCAGGATGCGGGCCTCGGTGGCCGAGAAGCCCTCTGGGTGCGGGCAATCCAGGTCCAGCACGGCGTCCAGGCGCCCTTGGATCTTGATCGGTATCACCAGTTCACTGCGCGTGGCGTCGTCGCAGGCGATGTGGCCGGGGAAGGCGTGGACATCCGGCACCAGCTGGGTGGCCTCCGTGCGGGCGCAGGCGCCGCAGACGCCCCGCTCGAAGGGGATGCGCAGACAGCCCATGCCGCCCTGGTAGGGCCCGACCGCCAGCAGGCGGTCCGCGATGCGGCGGTAGAAGCCGCACCAGTTCGCCTGGGGCAGGGTCTCCCACAGCAGGCAGGCCAGGGTGGCCTGGACGGCCACCGCGTCGGATTCGCCGGCGACCGCCGCCTCGATCTGGGGCAGGGCTTCGCGCAGCCGGGCCACGCGCTCGGCTTCCGGCAGCAGGGTGCCCCGCGCCACTTTCGCCAGCAGGATGCCTTCGCTCATGGTTCCTCCGCTAACCGTAGAGTGTCCAACCAAACCCCCACGGGGTCACGCGAGTGGCGCCGGGCGAGCGAGGCGAGGAACGCGAGGAGATGCGTAGCGGGTACTACGCGCGACGGAGGCTCCGGCTCTGCGAGCCAGGGCGAGCAGGAGCGGCGCACCGCGCCGCGATAGCTGGAGGTGACGCGACATCGCCCTCCGCCTAACTGGCCCTGCCCCGCAGGGCCATCCCGTTCGCAAGCTCACGGAGGCGGAGCCTCCCCACCGCCCCTCGCCCGGAGGGATGAAGCCGGGCAGGCGCCCCGCGGTGTCAGGCCCCTTGAACAACGAACCACGTTGCCCTGCGGGCCCTTCCTTGCGGCGCATCCTGCCCGGATTCATCGTGACCTCGTCGGGGTTTGGTTGGACACTCTAGTCCATGTCCATTCTGCGCTACCTGGCGGCTCCGTTGGCCCCCCTCTACGGGGCGGTGGTCCGCGCGCGCAACCGCAGCTTCGACGCCCACCCCGACCGGGCGGCCCGGGTTCCGGTGCCCGTGATCTCCGTGGGCAACCTGAGCGCCGGAGGCACCGGCAAGACCCCGCTGACCCTCTTCCTGGCCGAGGGCCTGGAAGCGGCGGGCTGGCCCAATGCGGTGCTGTCCCGGGGTTACGGCGGCCGCCGGGACGTGGATCCCATGAGCGTCGAGGCGGATTCCGATCCACGGATGACCGGCGACGAGCCCCTGCTCATGGCCCGCCGGCTGGGACCCCGGCGCGTGGTGGTGGGCCGGATGCGCCACGCCGCCGCCCTGCGCGCCCTGGCCCAGCGGCCGGAACTGCGTTGCCTCCTGCTGGACGACGGCTTCCAGCACCGGGCCCTGCACCGGGATCTCGACCTGCTCGTGCTCGACGGCGTTCGCCGCTGGGGCGACGGGCGGATGCTGCCGCTCGGCGACCTGCGGGAGCCCATGGACAGTGCCCGCCGCGCCCACGCCCTGGTGGTCACGCGGGCCGCCCGGGTGACCAGCCGCGCCGAGGTGGAAGCCTGGTGGGCCGAGCACGGCTCCGGCGGACCCATCTTCTGGCTGGATTTCGCGCTGGGCGGCCTACGCCGCTGGCCATCCGGCGAGGCCTCGCCCCTGCCCCTTCCGGGCGCGGGCCCCGCCCTGGCGTGGTGCGGACTCGGGCACCCGGAGGCCTTCTACGCGGACCTCCTGGTGGCCGGCCAACCCTGGGCCATCTCGCACAGCTATCCCGACCATCGCGGCCCCTCGCCTTCAGACCTCCGGCGGCTTCAGGCCCTGGCGCGGATGGAAGGCGCTGGCTGGCTCGTCTGCACGGAAAAGGATGCGGTGAAGCTGGGCAGCGCCCACGTAGCTGCCCTGGACCTTCCGCTCTGGGTGGCGGAACAGCGCGTGACCGGCGGAGAGCCACTGCTGGCCTGGGTCAAGGAACGCCTGGGCTGAATCCGCCGGGTGCAAGCCGGGATGCCGCCTTCCCCGGGCGGGCGGCAACGGCTATGCTGGCGACACCCAAACCACTCCAACCCATCGCCTCCAAGGAGGACCTGATGTTCCGGAACCTTTGTTACGGTTCGCTTCTGTTCGCAGCCCTCGGCCTGCACGCCGGGGACACCATCAAGATCGCCCTCACCGGCCCCTTCAGCGGCGGATCGGCACCCATGGGCACCTCCGCCCGGGACGGCTCCAAGCTCGCCATCGCCGAGATCAACGCCGCCGGCGGCATCCAGGTGGGCGGCCGGAAGATGAAGATCGAGATCATCGAGCGCGACGACGAGGCGAAGAACGAGCGCGGCGCCCTCATTGCCCAGGAGCTGTCCGCCATGGGCGACCTGACCGGCGTGATCGGCACCGTGAACACCGGCGTGTGCATGGCCGGTGACAAGCACCTGCAGGAGAAGGGCATCACCAAGATCATCTGCCCCGCGGCGGGCTCCGCCTCCATGACCCAGTGGGCCAAGGCAGGCGTGAAGGACCTCTCCATCTTCCGCTTCGCGGCCCACGACGGCATCCAGGCGGCCATGGTGGTGGAGGAGGCCATCAACCGCAAGTTCACGAAGGTGGCCGTGGTCTACGATTCCACCAACTACGGCGTCTCCGGCCGGGACGACATGCTGGACCAGATCAAGAAGCAGGGCAACAAGCTGACCGTCGTGGCCCAGGAGAAGTTCAACATCGGCGACAAGGACATGACCGCCCAGCTGCTGCGCGCCAAGTCCCTCGGCGCCCAGGCCATCCTCATCTGGGGCATCGGCCCCGAGCTGGCGGCCGTCTCCAACGGCATGGCCAAGATCGGCATGAAGGCGCCCCTCATCGGCGGCTGGACGCTCTCCATGTCCAACTTCATCGACAACGCCGGCAAGAACGGGAACGGCACCCTGATGCCCCAGACCTTCATCGAGGAGCCCATCACCCCCAAGGCCAAGGGCTTCATCGAAGGGTTCCACAAGACTTTCAAGGTGGGCCGCATCCCTTCACCCGTGGCCGCCGCCCAGGGCTACGATGCCGTCTACCTCATGGCCGCCGCCATCAAGCAGGCCGGCAGCACCGACACCCGCAAGGTCAAGGAAGCCCTGGAGGATTTGAAGGAACCCGTGGTGGGCGTCATCGCCACCTGGAACCACCCCTACACCAAGTGGGACCCGGCGGACGTGACCACCCACGAGGCCTTCCGTCGCGAGCAGACGGTCATGGGCATGGTGAAGGACGGCCGCGTGGTCTTCGGCAACGACTCTGATCGGGAGCGCCTCCGCAAGTCGGCGGTCTCGGCCACGCCCGCGAAGGTCAAGGGCAAGGCCAAGTCGAAGTAGGACCGCACCCGCGAATCCGGGGGGCTTCGGCCCCCCGGCCGTTTCCCCTCCCACCCAGGCAGGCCGGGCATGAACCCTTCGATCATTGGACAGATGGCCGTGAGCGGCGCCTTGATGGGGCTGGTCTACGCCCTCATCGCCTACGGCTTCCAGCTCACCTACGCCACCAGCAAGAGCATCAACTTCGGCCAGGGCGAGCTGGTGATGGTCTCGGCCTTCTTCAGCCTCACCCTCACGAACCTCGGCCTGCCCTACTGGGCCATGATTCCCGGCGGCCTCCTCTTCGGCGCCATGATGGGGCTCGTCGTCGAGCGCGCCGGCGTGCGGCTCGCCCTCGAGCAGAAGGGCGAGGGCTGGATCCTGCTCACCATCATCATCGGCCTCTTCTTCTTCTCGGCGGCCGAGAACCTCTGGGGCCGCGACGACCGGCCCTTCCCCACGCCGATCTCGGCCGATCCCATCCATGTGGTGGGCGTGGACATCACCCGGCTGGAGCTCTCGGTGGCCGTGGGCGTGCTGGCCATCATGGGCGCCATCGAACTGTTCAAGCGCCGCACGCTGCTGGGCAAGGCCTTCGAGGCGGTATCGGCCGACCGCGACGCGGCTGAACTCATGGGCATCTCCGCCACCCGCACCGTCATGCTCTCCTACGGCCTGTCCGGCGCCGTGGCGGCCCTGGCGGGCATCCTCGTGTCCCCCATCACCACCGTGGGCCCCACCATGGCTTCGGCGCTGATCCTCAAGGCCTTCTCCGTGGCCGTGGTGGCAGGCCTGGATTCGGGCTTCGGCGTGGTGCTTGTCGGCATGTTCCTGGGCGCGCTGGAGAGCCTGGCCAGCTTCTACCTGGGCAGCGGCTGGCGCGAGGCGCCGGGCCTGGTGCTGCTGATCCTGGCCCTGGCCGTGCGGCCCACGGGCGTGTTCGGCAAAGCCACCATCCGGAAGGTGTGAGATGAAACGGATCTTGCTCCTCCGCGGCGCCGAACTCATCGTCTTCGCCCTTCTGGCCACCATCCCCCTGCTGGTGGTGAACCCCTACGCCCTGGGCCTCCTTACCCTGCTGGCCATCTACGGCATCCTCCTCATCGGGCTGGACGTCACCGTGGGCTACCTGGGCCAGGTGAACCTCGCCCACGTGGCCTTCCTGGGCCTGGGCGCCTACACCGCCGGACTCGTCGTCACCAAGCTGGGCCTCGGCATGGCGCCGGCGCTGCTGGCGGCCATGGCCGTGGGCCTGCTGCTGGGCGGCCTGCTGGCCCTGCCGGCGTTGAGGCTCGAGGGTCCTCAGTTCGCCCTGGCCACGCTCAGCTTCGCGGCCCTCAGCACCACGGCGCTCAACGAGCTGGAAGCCCTCACCGGCGGCGCCCAGGGCCTGAGCCTGAGTCGTCCCCCCGTCTTCGGCCACGCCCTCACGCCCCCTCTCTTCTACTGGCTCTGCATGGCCCTGCTGGCCGTGGTGTGGATGCTCATGCGCAACCTGCTCGCGTCGCAGTGGGGTCGAGCTTTCGAAGCCCTGCGCGACAGCCCCATCGCCACCGATGCCATGGGCGTGGGCACCTACCGGCACAAGGTCGCCGCCTTCGCGCTGGGTTCGGGCCTGGGCGGCCTGGCGGGTGGGCTCTACGCCTTCAACTTCCAGTACCTCCAGCCCCAGAGCTTCGTCTACGACCTGATGATCATCCTGCTGCTGGGGGTGGTCCTGGGCGGCCGCAAGAGCCTCTGGGGGGCCTTCGTGGGCGCCTCCGTCATCGTCCTGCTGCCCAACCTGCTCTCCAACCGGCTGCTCTTCCAGGTCTTCTCGGGCCTGGGCTTCGCCATGGCCCTGGCGGCGGGCCTGCGAGGCCTCGTCAAGAAGACCACCCGTCCCTTCCAGGCCCTGGCGCCCGTGGTGGCCATGGGGCTGCTGGTGGTCGGTGGTTTCTTCGTGGAGAACACCGAGGATTGGCGCAAGGCCATCTTCGCCCTGATGCTCTTCTCAGTGGTGGTGGGACTCCCCGAAGGCCTCATGGGCTTTCTCGCCATCTTCCTGGCGAAGCTCTTCCGGGTTCCCCACGCCCCCCTGCCCGAGCCTTCGGACATCGAGGCCATCCTGCCTCCGCGCGCCGTCGACGGCGCGCCCCTGCTCGTGCTGGAAGACCTCAAACGCCATTTCGGTGGCGTGAAGGCTGTGGACGGTCTCTCGATGACCATCAAATCCGGCAGCATCCACGGCCTCATCGGGCCGAACGGCTCGGGCAAGAGCACGGTGGTGAACGTCATCTCGGGGCTCTACCCGCCGAGCGCAGGCCGCGTGCTGTTGCGGGGAACGCCGCTGCCCTCGGGCAGCCTCTTCCGGGTGTCGCGGTCCGGCGTGGCGCGGACCTTCCAGAACCTCCAGCTCTTCGGGGAACTGACGGCCCTCGAAAACGTCATGGTGGCCCTGCGCGGCGTGTACCGCAGCCCCCTGCCCCTGGTGCTGCTGGGGCTGGCGCGGTCGGAGGAACGCCAGGCCCAGGCGGACGCCCTCTGCCTGCTGGGCCGCGTGGGGCTGAAGGACCAGGCCCTCACCCGGGCCAGGGACCTGACCTACGGCGCCCAGCGCTTCCTCGAGGTCGCCCGCGCCCTCGCCCGCAAGCCGGACCTGCTCATCCTGGATGAACCCGCGGCGGGCCTGGCCCATCCGGACGTGGTTCAGCTCATCGAGATCATCAAGCGCGTCCACAAGCGCGGCATCAGCATCCTCCTCATCGAGCACCACATGGATGTGGTGAGCGAACTCTGCGACGTGGTGACCGTGCTCGACGGCGGGAAGGTCATTGCAGAAGGTCCACCGGACGAGGTGAAGCGCCATCCCAAGGTGGTGGAAGCCTATCTGGGCCAGCCGCCCCAAACCGACACCCCCGGCGAACCCTCGCCGCAGCCGGCCTAGGAGGCACCCATGCTGATCGTGGAAGATCTCCATGCGGGCTACGGCGCCAGCGAAGTGCTGACGGGCGCCACGCTGTCGGTGAAGAAGGGCACGCTGGTGGCCCTCATCGGCGCCAACGGGGCGGGCAAGACCACCACCATGCGCGCCATCTCCGGCGGCCTCAAGCCGGGCCGGGGTCGCGTGGTGCTCGATGGCCAGGAGGTGCAGGGTCTGGACGCCTCCCGCATCGCCCGCCTGGGTCTCGCCCATGCGCCCGAGGGCCGGAAGGTGTTCGGCCCGCTTTCCGTGGAGGACAACCTGCTCCTGGGCGCCTACAGCCGCCTGCCGCGGTTCTTCGGCTACCGGACCAGCGCCCGCGCCGACCTGGACCGCGTCTACGACCTGTTCCCCCGGCTTCGCGACCGCACGAAGCAGGCCGCGGGCACCCTTTCAGGCGGCGAACAGCAGATGCTCGCCATCGGACGCGCGCTGATGGCCCGGCCCAAGGTCATGCTGCTGGACGAACCCTCCATGGGCCTGGCGCCGGTCATCGTGCAGGAGGTCTTCCGCACCATCCGCCGCCTGAAGGAGGAGGGCATCACCCTGCTCCTCGTCGAACAGTTCGCCAAGAGCGCCCTCGAGGTCGCCGACTACGCCTACGTGATGGAGCGGGGCCGCATCGCCGTCGAAGGCACTCCGGCCGAGCTGGGCCGCGACGAGCGCGTGCTCGCTGCCTACCTGGGCTGAGACTTGGCCCCCCGGGCCGCTTGCGCTAGCATGGAGCCCTGCCGCGGGCGTAGTTCAGTGGTAGAACGCAAGCTTCCCAAGCTTGATGTCGTGGGTTCAATCCCCATCGCCCGCTCCAACGCAAATGGCCCGCCCTTGGCGGGTCGTTTGCTTTGGAGAGAACCTGGCGGGGATTGAAATCGCTGAATCGCTGACAGGTAGGCTCAGACCTCCGGCGTTATTTCTTTGGTTCCTGGGCCTTGATCAAGCCCTTCTCGGGCTGGGGGAGGTCCAGCATCCCCTGGCTGCCGGGGCCTGTGAACAGGGTGATGTGGGCGATCCGCCCCTTGGAGATGGGCTCTGAAGCCAGGTCCCCTCCGGTGTGGGTATTGCGCTGGGAAGACAGGTAGGGACCGGCACTGACAATCAGGCGCAGCCGGCTGCCCTTGCGGATGGCGCGGGCAAAAAAGCTCATGGCGGGAAAGGTCACGGTTTCCGCTGTTCCAGGAACCATCAACACGGGGGAGACTCCGCCGTTCCGGTACCTCAATCGCACGGAACCGGAGGACAGCACCACCACCTCGCCCTCCGGAAGCAGTTCCTGCAATTCACAGAAGAGGTCGGCGTCAGGCTGATCGCAGGCCAGCTGCAGGGTCAGCTTGGGCCGCCCGGACAGCACCGTTTCCTCCTGGAACAAGCTGCTGTGCCACATCACCTGACTGGGGAGGTTTTGCAGCGTTTCCCGCTGGTCCTTCAGATAGCTGGGGTATTCCTGCTCGGTCTCTTCGCGGGGGGGAAGGTATTTCGGATCGGCGAGCAGGCGGACCATGGCGCGCTGCTTCGGCGTCCCTGTGACCAGGTGTCCACCTCGCGTCACATCGCCCGGCTCGGCCCCGGTGAGATCCAGTTCGAACCGGAGGGGCGCCCCTTCGATCTGCTTGAGGTCCGAGGCATAGATCCAGGTGTTGCGCCCCATGATGAAACAGGCCACCCGGTCCTTCAGGAATTCCGGCCTCGGCCCTCCCTTGAGGGTGTGGTCGTACCAGGCCTTGTGCAGGTCTTCCATGTTCATGACCGCGGCGGGCCCGGAGTTGATTCCGCCCACCTCGGCCTTGGGCAGTCTGGTGCCAAGGTGGTCCCAGGGCCCGATCACCAGCCAGTGCTTCGCCGTGACGGCTTTCGGCCCATTCGCCATGTGCCGTTCGTAATAGGTGAGGGCGCCCAATTGATCCGCATCGTGGTGTCCCGTGATGGTCAGGATGGGGAGGTCCAGCTTGGCGTAGTGTTCCGGGCGGGGGGTCATGGCCTGCCAGAAAGCATCCTCCCTCGGATGCTCAAGCCAAGACCGAAACACCGTGCCGTGGATTCCGGTCAAGGGTTCCAGATCCTGAAAAGAGCGCCCTCCCGCCACCTGCTCCCACACCGCGTTGGTCCATATCCCCGTGGTGCTGAAGAGCCCGCTGTTCAGCGCCCGGCCATGCACATAGGCTAGCCATCGAAGCATGTAGGGTAATCCACGCCGGGGTGTACCGCCGCGGAGGGAGCCATGGCCTTCAGGTGGGGTGGAAACTCCTTGGCCAGGCTCCATTGGAAGAACCCCAGCCAGGAGCCACCCCAGGTGGCGACCTGGCCATCGCACCAAGGCTGCTTGGCGATCCATTCCACGGTGTCGAAGCCATCCTTCGCTTCCACCTGACCGGGGAGGAAGCTGCCTTCGGAATTTCCGCGCCCTCTCAAGTCCACGGCGACGAAGACATAGCCACGTTGGGCA
This sequence comes from Holophagaceae bacterium, assembly GCA_017859995.1. Classification (GTDB taxonomy): domain Bacteria; phylum Acidobacteriota; class Holophagae; order Holophagales; family Holophagaceae; genus Geothrix. The sequence goes on from JAFJUR010000062.1 coordinate 10,837, forward strand.
AAGTAGAGGCCCTGCTTGGCGGCATGGTCGGCGATGTAGGGGGTCATGGTGAGGATCACGGGGAGTGGCTTGGCCTGCCTGGGATCCCGGTAGAGCGTGGCGCTCAGGTGGATCCCGTCCCGCATGGGAATTTTCTGGTCCCAGGTGACCTGGACCTGGACCCGCGAGAGGGCTTTCTCATCGGTGTCAGCCCTGGCCCGGAGCACCGCTGGCATGATCAACAGTCCCAGGATCCCGAGGAGTGCGCGGAAGGTTGACCGCCTGAAGCAGGAGCCGAGGATGGCTGACGTCTCTGGGTGGAATGGCATGTCCCTTCTCCTGTCTCGGTTGAGTGGCCCTGGGTCGGTGGTGGCGAGAAGCCACACCATGGACTCGGAGAAGGCTCCATTCCCATGCCCCTGGTGCGTGTCCCCGCGCTGAAGGGATCATCCGTTCGGGCGGTCTGTGAATCAGGACATGGTTCGCAACCAGCCCCGGGACCCGGCTGTCAAACACCTGGATGAGATGGGCCGCCGGCGGACCTGGCCATTCTCCGGCGCCGGGAAGGCCCCGGTTGGAGCCTTCCCGGTTCGGATTGCGTGCGGCTGGCCGGGAGGAGAAAGGCTCACCGGGGTGCCCCTGGAACCTCCGGAACCCCTCTGCCTCAGTCCTCCTCCACCCCATGCTCCGCGTCGCTTGTCTCGGCGCAGGGACAGCATCGGTACTCCCGGGATTTCTCCAGCAGCTCGATCTGCTTTCGCAGCAGTTCGTTCTCAAGGTGCACGCGCTCGCGTCGGGCGGGCTCGCAGGTGTTGCACTCGTCGAGGCAGCCCTTGACGATGATGCCGCCGGTGGGGAGGGAGAACTCAAGCTGGAAGCCGAGCTTCTTCTTGAGCGACTCCGACGGTTCGCCGTTTTCGCCGAGAATACCGGCGGCGATGAGCTCTGCATCCAGCTGCTTGAGGATGTCGGCCCGCATGGCCGGGGTGATCCCGGGCGAAGCCGCGGAAAGGTTGGCGCCGCCCGCCGGAGGGGAGATCAGGCGCTCGATGCTCACGAGTTCGAAAGTGACGGTCTGCTTCTTGTTCAGGCGGTAGAAGAGGTACGTGATCGCGTGGCAGGCGTTGGGATTGGCATACTCGCGGGAGGAAGCCTCGAAGTGGTCTTCCGATTCCCCTTCGATGTGGGTGCGGGTGGACACTTCGCCGATGGAGATGCTGTGGGCGCTGCGGGTGGCGTGCACCGCCTGGGTTGCGGCCGCGTGCATGTTCGAGCTCTGGCGGTGCAGGTAGTCCAGGGTGGAGGAGCTGTCGTGGTTCCCGGAGGACTTGGTGGTGGCGCTCACGCTGGGATCCCAGGGCCAGGGGGACACGCTGCCCTTGGCTTCACCGCTGAAGTCCCAGTGGCCCTTGTCCGTGGCCACATCGTGGCCGGCCTGGGTGTTCTCCAGGTCGGAGAAGTAGGACTGGGAAGCGTTCATCCAGTACTCCTCCTCGGAGATCTGCTCGCTGCGGTAGCTCAACTTGGTGGTGGCATCGTATGTGAACGAGGTGCGGCGGTCCGAGGTGAAGAGCTTCACCTTTTCGCCGGGGAGCAGCGTCGTGGTGTAGACCGGGTCTCCCAGGACCAGGCCCATGGTGCAGCGCTTCAGGCGGAACGTCAGCACGAGCTGGACGCCGAGCCGGAATTCCCGCTTGAACATGAACGGGTAGTTCAGCGTCCGGGTGAAGACGAGCACATCGCAGTTGTCGTCCCGGAGCAACTCCGGGCAGCAGGGGATCTTCATCGAGTCCATGTGGCTCTCCTGGCGGGGGTACCCATCCCCCCGGGCCCTGCATGGGAGGAGGCGATGGTCGTACCGGGGTTCCAGGAGCGGAGAGCAAGCCCGGTGCCAGGGCTCCGTGCGAAGGCTGGTGCTGCGGGCACAGGCGGTTGGAAGCTTCCCCCCCGCCGCAGGGTCGGCGCCGTCGGGTTCCGCCCGACCCACACGGGGCCAGTCAGACCCGGCGGAGATCAGGGGTCTGGCCTGGGGGCCGGAGCCTACCCCTTGCCCTGGGCCTTCATCTCCACCATGCGCTTGGCCTCCCGGCGCAGCAGCTCGGCGACATTGCGATCCTTCATCAGCAGCTTGAGGTCGCTCTCGAAGAGCCGCTTGAAGTGGGTCATGGCGACGGGCAGCGGGGTGCGCGGATTCATGACAAGGGACTTGGTGATGGGGTATTTCTTCATCCACTCCCGGCTGTTGGAGATGATGCGGAGCACCTCCTCGTTCACGGTGCGCATCTGGGCGATGTAGGCCACCTCGCCTTCCGTGATGCGGCCATTGCGGATGACGTTCACCTGGATGAGGCGGTTGGCCTCTCGGATGAGGAGGGCGCGTTCCTCCTTGCCCCCCTTGATGGCGAGCATGATCTTCTGGTTCGTGCTGAGGCGCGAGACGCGCTGGGTGAGGGTGAGGTTGATCTCCTGGCCCTGGTCATCCACGGGGGGCTTGGCGGCCAGGAGACGGCGCTCGGCGGCCATCTCCTCGGATTCGATCTCGGCCTCCGCCTCCTCCTTGGATTTCTCCTTGGGCAGGGGCAGCTCGGACCAGGCGCGATCGAGGCGGCCGGCTTCCACTTCGTCGATGATCTCCAGGCGGGCGTGCTTGACGTCTTCGGGGATCAGCCGCAACACGTCGAAGCGGAACTCGTTGACGCGCCGCTTGATGACGTACTCGCCCTCCGGGTGTTCCTCGAGGAGGTCGAGGATCCGCGGCCGTTCGAGCCAGAGCACCTGGTTGTTCAGGACGATTTCCAGCACCGAGCCCGGCAGGCTCGGCACGGAGGCCTCCACGATCTCGGACGTGAGGGAGGGATTCAGGAGCGCCGCCTCCAGCAGCGCGGGTTCCTTGCGATGGCAGAGCACCAGCTGTAGGGGCGCGGGCGGCGAGATGGGCTCCGACAGCACGCCTGCAAAGAGGGATTCCGGCATCGTCGCGAGGAAGTCCAGGGCCCGCTGCGTGTAGGGCGTCTCCCGGACGGCGGCATGGGCCAGGGCCTGCAGCAGGTCCGCGGTGGGCACCGGCAGGCTGCCTCCCACCAGGGCCATGGCCATGGGTTCGGGCAGACTCCCCTTCAGGAAGCGTTCGACAATCGGGTGGGTGCTCATGGCCGGGTTCCGTCCTCATCCTCATCGGGTGCAGGGGCCGGTTCCGGGAGAACCACCTTCGGGGGGTTCAACCAGCGGCCCTCGGCGTCGAACTGGCCAATCCAGGCTTCGCCCACGCTCTGGCCGTGGGGGACGCGGCGCCCGGCCACCTCGAGGTTCACCACGCCGGCGTTGTCGAGCGTCAGGGTGAAAGGGCCCTTCACGCGGAGCCGCCAGGGCTCCGACACGCGCAGGGTGTGGACCTGGGCCGGAACCCCGGTCTCGGGCGCCGGCTCCAGCTTCACCTCGCAGGTGTCCATGGCCCGCAGGCTCACCAGGATGCCCTGGTCGTTCAGGGGTGCTTCGGGCAGGAGCTCGCCCAGCACAGGATAGGGCGCCGTGGAGGGCGGCGGCGGCGGCGGCAGGGTGGCCTTGGGGAGGGCCGACAGGTAGGTCGGCGCGGGTCTGCGACCCAGGCTGGGACCCGGCACCACCAGCCACAGCACCACCAGGACGGAGGCGGCGGTGAGCAGCCCCATCACCACCCGTTCCAGCCGCTCCTGGCGGGGATCGGGCGGATCCAGCTCCCGCACGCCAGGCACCGTATGGAAGGCCCCGGTGTGGAACTCGATGTCCACGCCCAGCCTTTCCGCCAGCTGCCGGGCCAGCGGGCGCGGGCGCCCTGGCGGCAGGGCCGTCCAGTCGTCGGCCTCGATGGCCTCGATATGGCGCAGGGGCAGCTTCAATTCCAGCGCCAGGGCCTCGCGGGTGAGCCCCTTGGCCACCCGGGCCTCCTGGAGGAGCTGACCCGCAGTCTCGTCCCCCTTCATCCGGTCCACCCCACCGGCAGCTCCTTCAGCAACCGTTCCAGCTGCTCGCGCCGGTCTCCCCGGTTGAGCCTGCGGTCATCCAGGCTGCCCCGATGGGCCATGGTGTCCGCCAGGGTGCGCTGCAGGTCGTCCGGGGTGATGAAATCCCGGCCCTCCAGCCACGCCTCGGCCTGAGCCAGGCCCAGCCAGTGCTTCACAGCCCGGGTGGAGCAGAACCCACCGCCGGCGCGGATGCGCTCCACCATGCGCTCGACATAGTCCAGCACCGCGTCGGCCACCTTCACGGCGCGCACCGCGGCGCGGGCCTGCCGCCAGCCGTCCAGGTCGAGGGCCGGGGCGAGGGTGTCCAGACGGTCCGCGCCAGCGTCCCCGGTGAGGATGCGCCGCTCGGCGGCGCGGTCCGGGTAGCCCAGGTGGATGGTGCAGGAGAAACGGTCGAGCTGGCTTTCGGGCAGCGGGAAGGTGCCGGCATGATCGAGCGGATTCTGGGTGGCGATGACGAAGAAGGGCTCGGGCAGCCGGTGCGTGCTGCGGTCCAGGGTCACCTGCCCTTCCACCATGGCCTCGAGCATGGCGCTCTGGGTCTTGGGCCCGATGCGGTTGAGCTCGTCGAGCAGCAGCACATGGCAGAACACCGGGCCGGGCTGGAAGCGGAAGCCCTGCTCCTTGGCGTCCCAGAGGTGGACGCCCAGCAGGTCGGAGGGCAGCAGGTCGTTGGTGCCCTGCACCCGCTGGAAGGAGCCGCCGAGGATGCGCGACAGGCCCTTGGCCAGGGTGGTCTTCCCCACGCCGGGCAGGTCTTCCAGCAGGACGTGGCCGCCGGCCAGCATGGTGGCAAAGGCCCGCCGCACCTGGGCCTCCTTGCCCACCACCACCGCCTGGAGGGCATCGAGGCCCGCCCGGGCGGCCGGGCGGATCCCCTCCGGCCGCCGCACGGGTGGAGGGATGACGGGAGGCGCCTGGGTCGGATCCTGGATCATGGAACCTTTCGTGGGAGGACGTCGCCTCCTTCCGCGGGGGCGGCCCCTCTATCTTCCAGAGGGATGCCGTGGTCCCGCAAGCGTTGAGCCAGCGTCCGGACGGTGAGGCCCAGGGCCTCGGCGGCCTGCGGCAGGTCCCCGCAGGCCTCTCCCACGGCCCTGTTCAGCAGCTGGGCCTCCGCGGCCCGGGTCACCGCCTTCAGCATGGCGTCCAGGCCTCCGGCGGAATCGGGCCAGGGCAGGCACAGCGGCGCCGCCAAGCCGAGGCCCAGGTCCGGAAAGGCGCGGATGCCATGGCCCTCGCAAAAAAGGAGGGTGCGGCCCACCAGCACTTCCAGTTCCCGCACGTTGCCGGGCCAGGCGTGGTCCAGCAGCTGCCGCTCGGCGCCGCGCTCCAGCCAGGGGGCAGGCCGACCCTCCCGGCGGGCGGCCTGATCGAGCAGCAGCCGGGTGAGGGCGAGCAGGTCCTCCCGCCGCTCCCGCAGCGGAGGCACGTTCAGCACCAGGGCGCCCAGGTGCTGGGCCACCTCCGGATGAAGCCTGCCCCCGGTGTCGAGGCCACCCATCCAGGCCAGGCGCCGCCCGGCGGGGCCCTCCATGGCCCGGGCCAGGGGTGCGGCGGCGGCTGGCGCGAGGTGCTCCAATCCCGACAGGAACAGGGTCCCCCCTTCGAGCAGCTGGAGCAGGTGGGGATCGGGCCCCTCCGGTCCCAGGGCGGCGGCGGGCAGGCTCAGGTAGGGCGCGGCGGGATCCCGGAGCACATGCAGGCGGCGGGCGCAGCGTTCGCGGCCCGAACCACGCTCCCCTTGGAACACCACCGGGAGCTCCGATCCGGCGGCCTGGCGCAGCGAGGCATCCAGGGCCTGCATGGCGGGGCTGTGGGCCACCCAAGGCTCCGCCGGATCCGGCGGAGGGGCGCCCACCAGGGCGCGCAGGCGGTCCAGCAGGGCCAGGAGGGCATCGAGGTCGAAGGGCTTGGGCAGGAAGTCGTCCGCCCCGAGCCGCATGGCCTCCACGATGTCCTTCGGCTCGCCGAACGCCGACATCAGCACCACGCGCAGGCCGGGATGCAGGCGGCGAGCACGGCGGATGAGCTCCAGCCCGCTCATGCCCGGCAGCCGCAGGTCCGTCACCAGCACCTGGAAGGGGCCGGCTTCCAGGGCGCGGAGGGCCTCCTGGGGATCGGCCACCGCCCGGACCGACCAGACCGACCCTTCGAGGGCCTGGGTGAGCAGGCGCCGGAAGCTGTCCTTGTCTTCGACCAGCAGGAGGTCCATGGCTTGAACGTTAGCAGCGATGGCGGGCGGCGGCGCGGCCGGACCGCGCCCATCAACCCCCGCAGCCCTCGATGAACCGTCGGCTCTGGGCCTCCGCCTGGGCTTCGAAAAGGGCGCCTCCCGGAACCAGCTGCAATCCGGCCTCCCGGGCCCAGAGGGCGAAGGCGGTGTCCTCCTTGTAGATCCACTCCATCGCCCAGCGGGCGGAGGGCCGGGCGGCTTCCAGCAGCTCGCCGAAGGGGACGGGATCCTCCGGCGCCATCCCCAGGCTCGTGGCCTGCACGAGGCCCACGGGGCCGAAGGCCGTCACCTCGCCGGCCGTCACGGGTCGCTGCCGCGAGGCCTGAAGCACCGGCCGGCCGGCCGCTTCCAGGCCCGCGCGGCTGGTGCGCGCCACCCCGCCGTCGCCGAGAAGCAGCACCGGCCCGGACGCCAGGCTGGACAGTGCCTGTCCAAAGGCCTCCGCGTCCGTGTTGGCGCCCTGCCACGGTTCCCCCGGCGCGCGGCGCCAGAGGGTGTTCAGGGGTCCCGTCAGGCCCAGGGCCTGGGGGAGGGACAGCTTCAGGGGCGCGGTGATGCTGAGGCCCAGGATGCCCAGGGCCTCCAGAGCCTCCGCCGCCTCCCCGGCCTCACCGCAGGTGAGGGGCAGGTAGACCAGATCCTTCAGGGCCCGCTGGAAGCGCTCGTTGTGAAAGGCGGGCCCGCGAGAATGGAGCACCGGATCGCCCATGACGCCGCAAAGTCCGAAAGCCGGATGCAGCCTCGCGCTGCGCCAGGCGTGGAGGGTGGCCAGCGGCAGTTGGCCAGGCGCGGCGGGGGGGCCATCATCCGGCGCCGCGTAGGTGAAGGCCCCGCCCCAGACCGCCTGAAGTGCGCGGCTTGGCAGGCCCTTCGGCCCCATCAGGAAGGCGGACAGGCAGAGGTTCCGGTCCCTGGCCCAGGCCAGCGGAGCCCGCAGCCGCCCGTTGTCCCCCAGGCGCCCGGCCCAGCCCACCCATTTGTAGGCCTCGCCGTCGGGCAGGTTCTGGAGGCGTTCCTCCAGGTCGAAGGTCCCCGCTGGCACATGCACGGAGCGCAGCAGGCGCACATGGGTGCGGGCGGCCTGGATCGCGGGGGGGATGGGCAGGTCCCACTCCAGGTCCACCCAGGCGGGACGGCCGGGGAGGGCGGCGCAGAGCCGCGCCACACGCCCCGCTTCGTCCTCATCGGGCCAGCGCCCGCCTTCCGAAACCCGTCGGCAGCTCACCAGGCAGCGCCGCTTCAGCGCATCGACCAGGGCTTCCGGGTCCGCCTCGGGGAACAAGTCGAGGCGCAGTTCCGGCAGGGCGTCGCCGGGCAGGCGCCTCGCGCAGGCCAGGGCCCCATCCCAATCCGGGTGGGTGAGGGACACGACATGGAAGGGAAGGGCGTTCACGGCGAGGCATCCTGACGGCCCATGCTAACCTGCCCGGCGGATCTGGGGGCCCGCCCCGGCGGGGGCCGCGGGGAGTCCATCTGGGGTTATTCAACTAAAAAAACCGGCCGCCCGTTCCATTCATTACCACCTCGTCTGCTACGATTCCAGCCGTCCCAGGTCCCACCCTGTCTGGTTCAAAGGAGAAGACGACCATGTCCCCTGCCTTGATGTTCTGGATTCAATTCGTGCTCGTGCTGGGCGCCATCCTCCTCGGCATCCGCAAAGGGGGCGTCGCGCTGGGCCTCATCGGCGGCCTGGGCGTGGCCGTGCTGGTGCTCGCCTTCCGAGTGGCCCCGGGCACCCCGCCCATCGACGTCATGCTCATCATCCTCGCGGTGGTGACCGCCTCGGCCACCCTGCAGGTGGCGGGCGGCCTCGACTACCTGGTGCAGCTCACGGAACGCCTGCTCCGGGCGCACCCGAAATACGTCACCATCCTGGCGCCCCTGTCCACCTTCTTCCTCACGGTCTGTGTGGGGACGGGCCATGCCGTCTACGCCCTGCTGCCGGTCATCTCCGACGTGGCCCTGAAGACCCGCATCCGACCCGAGCGCCCCATGGCCATCTCGAGCGTGGCCTCCCAGATGGGCATCACCGCCAGCCCTGTGGCCGCGGCCGTCACCACCTTCCTGGCCATGGCCGCCAAGAACGGCCATCCCGTGGGCCTCTTCGACATCATTCGCATCACCCTGCCCGCCGGCATCATCGGCGTGCTGGCCGCCGCGGCCTGGAGCTTCAACCGCGGCAAGGACCTCGACAAGGACCCCGAGTTCCTCGAGCGCATGAAGGATCCCGAGTTCGCCAAGGCCCTGGATGCCAACGTCACCACCCTCGGCATGGAGATCCCCTTCACCGCCAAGCTCTCCGTGGGCCTCTTCTTCGCCGGCGTGCTGACCATCATCCTCATCGCCATGAAGCCCGGCCTGCTGCCCCTCGTGAACGGCAAGGTCGTGCCCATGACCACCGTGGTGCAGATCATCATGCTGGCGTTCGGGTCGTTCATCCTCTTCGCCACCAAGGTGAAGGCGCCCGACATCGCCCGCTCCAGCGTCTTCATCGCGGGCATGATCGCCGTGGTGTCGATCTTCGGCATCGCCTGGATGAGCGAGACCTTCATCAAGGCCAACGAAAACTACCTGGTGGCCAACATCAAGAGCATGGTGCAGGTCGCCCCCTGGACCTTCGCCCTCGCCATGTTCGCCGTGTCCGCCTTCGTGAAGAGCCAGGCCGCGACGCTCACCATCATGCTGCCCTTCGGCTACGCGCTGGGCCTGCCCACGCCGCTGCTGCTGAGCCTCATCCCCGCCAGCTACGCCTACTTCTTCTTCGCCTTCTACCCCAGCGATCTCGCCGCCATCAACATGGATCGCACCGGCACCACGCGGATCGGCAAGTACCTCCTCAACCACAGTTTCATGATCCCCGGCCTCATCGGCGTGAGCACCTCCACCCTCGTCGCCTACGGTCTGTCGAAGATCCTCGGCTGAGGCTGTAAAAGAATTTTCACCACCAAGACACCAAGAAACGCAAAAGGCATTTGTCTTTTCAGTTCTTGGTGTCTTGGTGGTGATCTTTATGTCATTCCGAACAGACCTACCAGAGCCCCAGCACCTTCCACCAGAGTCCGCCGAGCCCCACCCAGATGACGATGTTCACGAGGCTGATGAGCAGGCCGGTGCGCCACCAGGTGCCGACCTCCACGTAGCCGGTGCCGAAGAGCACCGGGGCGGGTCCCGTTCCGTAGTGGGTCATCCCGGCGAAGAGGTTGCTGAAGAAAGCCAGCACCAGGGCCGCCAGCACCGGCGGCGCGCCGGCCACGATGGAGACGCCGAGGAACGCCGCATACATCGAGGCCACGTGGGCCGTGTTGCTGGCGAAGAAGTAGTGGCTGTAGAAGTAGACCAGTGCCAGCACCAGGAAGGCCGCAATCCAGCCCTGGCCGGCCACCATGCCGCCCATGGTCTTGCTGAACCAGGGCACCATGCCCAGCTTGTTGAGGAAGCTGGCCATCATCACCAGAGCCGCGAACCACACCAAGGTGTCCCAGGCGCCGGTCTCGTTTTTGATGTCATCCCAATTCAGCACGCCGGTGAGCAGCAGCACGCCGAGGCCCGCCAGGGCTGAGGTGGTCGGGTTCAGGTCGCCCAGCTGCTTGGCGAAGATCCAGAGCACCAGCAGCATCACGAAGACACCGAGCATGGCCCACTCCTGCCGCTTGATGGGGCCCATGTCACGCAGGTGCCCCTTGGCCATCTCCACGGCCTCGGGGGTTTCAGTGATCTCCGGCCGGTGCAGGCGGTAGATGATGAACGGCACCACGATCAGCGCCACCAGCCCCGGCACCAGGGCCGCCAGGGCCCAGCCGCCCCAGGTAAGGGTCACTTTGAGATCGCCCGCGAGCTTCTGGGCCAGGGGGTTGGCGGCCATGGCCGTGAGGAACATGGCGCTGGTGACGCAGTTCACCTGGTAGGCCGTGAGCGTGAGGAACGAACCCATCTTGCGGGCACTGGCATCGCCCGGATGGCTGCCGTAGGCCCGGGCCAGCGAGGCCATGATGGGCATGACGATGCCGCCGCCACGGGCCGTGTTGCTGGGAATGGCCGGAGCCAGCACCAGATCCGTGGCTGCCAGGCCGTAGCTGAGGCCCAGGGTGCGCTTCCCGAGCAGGGCCATGAACGTGTAGGCGATGCGCGCCCCGAGGCCTGTCTTGATGAAGCCCCGGGAGATGAAAAAGGCCAGGACGATGAGCCAGATCACCACATCGGAAAAGCCGCTCATGGAATCGGCGATGGAGAGCGTCCCGCTCAGGGCCGTGACGGCGATGCCGATCATGGCCACGGCGCCCATGGGCAGGGCCTTGAGGATGATGCCCACGATGGTGGTGACGAAGATGGCGAAGAGGTGCAGGCCTTTCTGCCAGTCCGCCTTCCGCTTGGCTTCCGCATCGATCTTCGCCTTCGCATCGGCCTCGGCCTTCACCTTGGCTTCAGCATCTGCCTTGGCCTTCGCGTCGGCCTCCAGCCTGGCTTTCACCTCGGCTTCGGCTTTGACCTTGGCCTCCAGCTGGGCCTTGGTCAGTGGCTTGGCCGGCACCGGCGTGGCCACCTGCGCCGGCGCAGGTGCCACCGGCTTCACCGCAGGCTTGGCCAAGGCCGGAGCGGCTGGCTTGGCTGCCACGGGCTGTCCCACGAACAGCTTGGCATCGGGCACGGGCACCACCTTCGGCAGGCCGAGGTAGAGCAGCAGGCCCAGCAGAAGCGTGGCGAGGGCCGGTATGGGCCTGGCCCCCTGCCAGCCGCCCAGGCCGCGGGCCGGGGCCGTTCCGGAAACGGAGTCATGGCTCATGGGGAGCCTCCATGGATGGAATTTCGCTGCGTAGTTTACTCATAAGTCAGATATTGTGGAGACCCATCTCACGCCCCCTGAAGGTCGCATTCCCGGTCAGGGGCGCGCTGCTCCCCAGCGCTTTCCAGCGGAGGTTCCATGCGTGACATCCGGATCGCGGTCGTTCCTGGCGATGGCATCGGCAAGGAGGTGGTGCCCGAAGGCATCCGCGTGCTGGAGGCCGCCGCGGCGAAGCACGGCCTGCGGTTCCACTGGGACACCTTCCCCTGGAGCTGCGAATACTTCCTCGAGCACGGCCGCATGATGCCGGAGGACGGCCTCGACCAGATCCGCCATCACGACGCGATCTTTCTCGGCGCGGTGGGCTTTCCGGGGGTGCCTGACCACGTCTCGCTGTGGGGCCTGTTGATCCCCATCCGCCGGGGGTTCAAGCAGTACGCCAACATCCGCCCCGTGAAACTCATGCCCGGCGTGCCCTGCCCCCTCGCCGGACGGCAGGTGGGCGACATCGACTTCATCGTGGTGCGCGAGAACAACGAGGGCGAGTATTCCTCCATCGGCGGCCGGCTCTACGAGGGCACCGACCAGGAGATGGCCGTGCAGCAGAGCGTCTTCACCCGGCAGGGCGTGGACCGCATCCTGAAAGTCGCCTTCGACATCGCCCAGTCGCGGCCCAAGAAGCACCTCACCTCGGCCACGAAATCCAACGGCATCGCCATCACCATGCCCTACTGGGACGAGCGGGTGAAAGCCATGTCCGCGGCCTACCCCGGGGTGAAGGTGGACCAGTTCCATGTGGACATCCTCACGGCCCATTTCGTGCGCAATCCCCACTGGTTCGACGTGGTGGTGGGCTCGAACCTCTTCGGCGACATCCTCTCGGACCTGGGCCCCGCCTGCACGGGCACCATCGCCATCGCCCCCAGCGCGAACCTGAACCCGGAGCGCGCGTTCCCCTCCATGTTCGAACCGGTCCACGGCTCGGCGCCCGACATCTACGGCAAGGGCATCGCCAATCCCATCGGCCAGATCTGGGCGGGCGCCATGATGCTCGACCACCTGGGGTGTCCAGAGGCGGGCGCTTCCGTCATGGCCGCCATCGAGACGGTGCTGGCCGGCGGCCTCCGCACCCCCGACATGGGCGGCAAGGCCAGCACCACCGAGATGGGCAAGGCCATCGCCGACGCGGTGTGAGGCTGGGGCGCGGCCGAGGTCAGGGGTTCACCACGGAGGCACGGAACCCACGGAGGTGGCACGGAGAGCCCCGTGACGGATCCTTTTCGACTTGTGGATCGGCCACGCGGCTGGTGCCTGCAAGACGAAAAGCCGTACCCACAGATGGGGCAGATGACACGGATGGGCGCCGCCCCATGGTGCGCGGGCCCGCCGAAGGCGGCCTCCGGCCTGGCCGGAGGTCATGGGGGGCGCCAGGGCCTCCCATCCCAACAGGCGCAGCCCTGGCGCCCCCCATGGAGCCCACGCGTGCGAAGCGATGCCCCCCGACCCACCACCATCCCGTTTTTCAATCTGTATGAATCGGTGGAATCTGTGGACCCAAATTTGTTTCTGCGTCATCTGCGGTTACAGGGTTTTCGGGTGGAGACGAACGACTCGACTCAGCGGGGCCGGATGGCGGAGACAGGGACGGGCGGGGTCTGCCCCCGTCCCTGCCGCGCCTCGAGCAGCGCCTGGAGGGTGCGCGCCGCCCTGCCCCGGGAGGCGGATGCGGCGATTCTCGGGCCCCAGCTCGAACACGGCGGCCTTCCAGAAGGCCCAACGGTCGTCCCCGATGGCCTCGATGAGGCGGATCTGCTCCCAGGGAATGGAAGCCGGGCCCAGCCAGACCATGGGCTGGAAGGGGAAGGGCTGCTTGAGGTGGAGGCAGCGCCGGCCCGCCTTCACCGACATCGGCGTGTGCCCCCGCCAGGCGCCGAATTCGATCTGGATCCAGCCCAGGTTCTGCTCGATGGGATCGGACCGGTCCGCCGGAAAGGCCTGGTAGAGGGCCCGGATGCCCAGGAGCCGGAAGGTGATCTGGGACGTGCCGAAGAACATCAGGAGGAACAGCGGGATCACGATCTCCAGGGGCGGCGGCGCCCCCCGCGAGATCAGCAGCAGCGCCATCATCCCTTCCCCCGCCGCTTCGCGGCCTGCCACGCCGCCTCCATCTGCTCCAGATTGCGCTGCTCCCACCCGCCCGCGGCCCGGGCATCGTCCTCCACCGAGGCGAAGCGGGCCTTGAAGCGCACCATCTGCTTGCGCAGCGCCGCGTCGGGATCCACGCCCTTCTTCCGCGCCCACTGCATGAGGCTGAACAGCACGTCGCCGAACTCCTCCTCCACGCGCACCGGGTCGGATTCCGCCTGCAGCTCCGCCACCTCCTCCTTCACCTTGTCGAGCACCCCTTCGAGGGTGACCGATCTCCAGGGCTTCATCCATGGGCGACAGCGAGGCCGGGATGCCCTCCAGCAGGCGCGGTTCGTGGTCGTCCGCCAGACCCCGCTCCTCGCGCTTGATGGCGGTCCAGTTGGTGAGCACCTCCTCGGCCCCGGCCACGGCCACCTCCGCGAACACATGCGGGTGGCGGCGCACCAGCTTGTCCACGATGGTCCGCTCGACGTCGTGCAGGTCCCAGGCGCCGCGGTCAGCCGCCAGCTGGGCGTGGAAGGCGATCTGCAGCCAGAGGTCGCCCAGTTCCTCGCAGAGATGCGCCTCGGCAGCCGCCTCGCCGGGGCGGTGCTCGGCCAGGGCCTCCAGCACCTCCGCCGCCTCCTCGCGGAGGTAGCGGGCCAGGGTCTGATGGTCCTGCTTCAAGTCCCAGGGGCAGCCCGACTCCGGATGGCGGAGCGCGGCCATGACAGCGCGGAGGGTCGTAGGCGTCATGGCTCCAGTGTAGGCGGGATGGTCGGAGGCGTTCGCCGCCTCCGGAAACCCCTGGCACAAAACCGCTGTCTAGACTACGTTCGTTCGATCCCCGGAGAGGTGTCATGCCCCGATTGAAGCGCTTCCCCTTGGCGCAGGTTCTGCCCCTGCTGCTGGCCGCCCCCCTGGCGGGCCAGGGCTTCGCCGACGAGATCCAGGTCTACACCAACGACATCCAGACCCCCGGGAAGGTGGGCCTCGAGGTCCATCTGAACCGGATCCTGAAGGGCCCCAAAGACGCGCCGGACGGCCTGCCCTTCAACGGTTCCTGGAACCTCACGCCGGAGATCTCGTACGGCCTCCTCCCCTCGCTGGACATCGGCCTCTACCTGCCCACCGCCCTGGACACCGACCACCACTACCGATTCTCCGGCCCCAAGTTCCGCCTCAAGTGGCTGCCGATCCGGGGCGCGGGGGAGGAGGCCGCGGGCCCCTTCCTCGGCCTGAACCTCGAGGTGGCCCGCACCAACCGCAGCTTCTCCGACCTGCGCTGGGAGACGGAGCTCCGCGTGCTGGCCGGCGTACAGGCCCAGGACTGGATGCTGGCCGTGAACCCCGTGTTCACCTGGCCCCTCTCCGACGGCCAGGGCCGCGGGACCCCGGATTTCAGCACAGCGTGGAAAGCCACCTACACGCGCTGGAAGACCGCGGCGCCAGGCCTGGAGCTGTACCTCGACCACGGGATGCTCAACCAGGTGGACCTCACCCGGGAGCAGAGCCAGCGCCTCTTCGCGACACTGGATGTGGACCACGGCCCCCTGGTCTTCAACGTCGGCCTGGGCCGCGGGCTCAACGCGGCCTCAGAGCGCTGGACCCTCAAGTTCATCTTCGAGTTCGCGTTCTGAAAGCTGCCGCAGGATCTGACGTGCCAGGTCGGTCAGGGAGGGATCCCGGGCCCCCATCACCAGGATGAGGTCGCCGGGCCGCGCCTCCGCGGCGAGGCGCGCCACCAGCCAGTCGCGGGAGGGGGCGTGCTCGGCGGCCACGCCCCGGGCCACGAGGTCGGCCACCACGTCGGTAGAGCTGATGTCCCGGGCGGCGGTGCCCCCGGCGTAGAACACATCCAGGAACCACAACCGGTCTCCGGGCGCCAGCTCGTGGGAGAAGGCGGCCACGAAATCGGTCCGGAGAAACTTCAGGGGGCCGAAGCCGTGGGGCTGGAAGACCGCCAGCACCCGGCCCCGGCCGGCCACCCGCAGGTGGGCCGCCCTGATGGAGGCCGCCACCTTGGCCGGGTTGTGGCCGAAGTCGTCCACCACCGTCACGCCCCGGTCTACGCCCAACACCTGGAAGCGCCGGGCCACGCCCTGGAAGGCCGCCAAGGGGCCGGCCATGGCCGCCAGCGGCACCCCCAGCGCCTCGCAGGCGGCGATGGCGGCCAAGGCGTTCTCGACGTTGTGCTCCCCGGGCACGGGCAGCCGGAAGGGCACGCCCCGCACCGTGAAGCTGGATCCATCTGGCCCCAGGCACAGGTCGTCCGGATGGAGGTCGGCCGTCGCGGCCAGGCCGAACACCCGGGCGCCCCGCGCGAATTCGCGCAGGTTGTCCGCCGCCCCCACCACGGCGGCCTCCCGCACCTGGGCCCGGAACGCGCTGAACAGCTCCGCCACGGCGTCCATCTCCTTGTGGTCCCGCTGCAGGTTGAGGATCACCCCCACAGCAGCGTGGTAACGCACCACGGAGCCATCGCTCTCGTCCGCCTCGATCACCAGCAGGTCGGAAGCACCGGCCCAGGCGTTGCCCCAGCGGCCCTCCCGCTGCAGGGCCACCAGCTCGCCTCCGGTGATGACAGAGGGTTTCCGGCCGGCCCCCCGCAGGATCTCGAAGGCCATGGCCACGGTGGTCGATTTCCCGCTGGTTCCTGTGATCGCCACGGTGCGGTGCTGCGCCACCAGGTGCGCCAGCAGCTCCGAGCGGTGCAGCACAGGCACGCCCAGGCGCCGCGCCGCGGCGACGTCGGGCACCTCCTCCTCCACCGCGGTGGATACCACCAGGGCCGCACAGTCGCCCGCCAGGCCCGACCCATCCTGGGGGTGGATCGCCACACCCAGGGCCTGGAGCTGTTCCCGCGCCTCAGGGCGCTGGCCCCGGTCGAAGCTGCGGTCGCTGCCGCTCGCATGGCCGCCCATCATGGCCACGAACTGGGCCAGGGCGCTCATGCCGCTGCCGGCGACCCCCGCGAAATGCAGCCGCCCGAGGCCGGGACCCTCGTCGGCCAGGTCCTCGGCGATCAGCACGGGATCGCCCTCTTGGACCAGGTCGAAGAGCGCCGCCACCTCGGCGTTGCCCAGGCGGACGCAGCCGTGGGAGACCGGGGTGCCCAGCAGGCCTTCCTGGTTGGTGCCGTGCAGGTAGATGAAGCGGGCCAGCGTGTCGCGGCCGGGGCCGCGGTTCCAGCCCTTCTCCAGCCCGTCCAGCGTGAGCACCCTTGTGAGGATCAGGTCCTCGTCCCGGGCCTCGCCCCGCCACACCTCGCCGGTGGCCACGCGGCTGCGGAAGACCGCGCCCGCTTCGGCCCCGGCGCCGATGCGCCCGTGGAGGCGGTGCCAGCCCGTCGGGGTGCGGTACGAGTCCTGTTCGCAGCCCAGGCCGTTCTTCGCCGTGGAGACGGCCGCCTCGAAGACCAGGCGACCGCCCACCAGGAACCCCAGCTGCTGCCGGGCCGTGTCCACGACCAGGATGCGGGCCTCCGGCCCCAGGGCGGGCGCGCCCTCCCGGCCAGCGACGGCCAGCAGGAGGGCCCGGTAGCGGGCGGCATGGACCGGATCCATCAGGCCCCCACGATGCGGCCCGCCAGGGCGCTGGCGGCGACGGTGGCAGGGCTGGCCAGCCACATCTGCCCGGGGCCGCTGCGGCCTGGGAAGTTCCGGTTGATGGCACTGATGGTCACCTGGTCGGGCCGCGTGGATACGCCCGGCCCCGCGTTGATGCAGGCCCCGCAGGAACTGCCCAGCACCACGGCGCCCACCGCCTCGAAGGCCGCGATCCACCCATGCTCCGACGCGAAGCGCCGCACGTCCTCGCTGCCGCACTGCACGAAGAACTGCACGCCTTCTGGCACCCGGCGACCCTCGGCGGCCGCGGGCTGGATCACCTCGAAGGCCCGCCGCAGGTCCTCCCGCTTGCCGCCGGTGCAGCTGCCCAGGTAGGCGATGTGGATGGGGACGAGTCCATCCAGATCCGCCAGGGCCACGCCGTGGCCCGGGTCCCCCGGTCGCGCCAGCATGGGGCCGAGTGCCTCGCAGTCCACGTCCAGGGTGTGGGCGTAGTCGGCATCCTCATCGCCCCGCATCCAGGGCTCCAGCGCCAGATCCACGCCGCGGCGGACCTTGATGAAGTGGACCGTCTCTTCGTCCGGCGCGACCAGGCCCGTGAAACCGCCGATTTCCGCCGCCATGTTGGTGAGGGTGGCGCGTTCATCGGTGTCCAGGTCCCGCAGGCCGTCGCCCATGTACTCGATGACGTGCCCGATGGCCCCCCCTTCGCGAATGATGGGCTGGGCCAGGAGGTGCAGCACGATGTCCTTCGCCGAGACGCCGGCCCGCAGGCGGCCATTCAAGCGCACGCGGAGCGTCGGGGGCACGGTGACGCGGACATCGCCGGTCACCCAGGCGCTGGCGATGTCCGTGGTGCCCACCCCGAAGGCGAGGCAGCCCAGGGCCCCCGCGTGGGGCGTGTGCGAATCCGTGCCCACCACCACCTGACCTGGGCACGCGTACCGCTCGGCCATGATGGCGTGGCAGATGCCCTCGCTGCCGGAGCCGTCGGCCAGCTCGCCATGGAGCCGGATGCCGTGCTTCGCGCAGAAGGCCTCCTGGGCGGGCTTCAGCCGCTCCGCCACCGAGAGCAGGCCCATGGCCCGGTGCTCAGGCCGCATGCTGTGGTGCAGGAAGGTGAGGTGGTCGCGGAAGGCGAGGATGTGCTCGGGATCGCGCAGCACGATGTCTCGCCCCAGGGCCTGCTCCAGGAAGCGCGCGGCCATGGGCGTCACGTACTCGTGGCTGAAGCGCCAGTCGGCTTTCACGAAGAGGCCGTCGCCTGGTTGTACGGCGGGCAGGCCCACCTGCCCTGTCGCGGCGTCCGCCACCGCGTGGCGGGCCAGGAGCTTCTCCGCGAAAGTCATGGGACGGGGAGGGCGTTTGGGCAGCGGCGGCGCCACCTCGCCGCGGAGGCGCGCGGCGTTGTAGGCGAAGAGGCCGCCCCGGCGCACGATCTCGGCGGTCACCGCGTCGAGCCCGTCGGTGAACTCGGCCAGGGGGATGGCTTCGCCGCGGCGGATCCGCTCGATCAAACCGAAGTCGGTGCTGGTGAGCAGGCCCAGGTTCTGGGCGTTCTGCCGGTAGATGCGCTCAAAGCTCTCGGCGATGACCAGCCGGATGCCCGCGCAGAGTTCCGCGTACGGGCTGGCCTCGCGGCTGCTGCCCTTGCCCCGCCGCTTCCCGGCCACGCTCACGGCGAAGCCGCCCGCCCGCACGGCGCCCTCCTTCACGGGGAAGGCCTCACCGCACTTCAGGCCGAGGTAGGGGAAGTCGCCCAGCTTCTCGTCGTAGTGGTAGCAGATGAAGGCGGGCGTGATCTCGTCGGTGCTGATCTGGTCGCGCAGGGAGCCGGCAACCTCCAGCGGGAGATCCTCTCCGGCCAGCTGCCGGCGGAGGAGCTCGGGATCCTCGGTGAGGAGGAGGATGCGGCCTTGGATGTGGACGGGATCAGACACCATCGCCCCAGCTTACGACAGGGAGACGGCTCCGCAGGGCCCTTCCCGGGCCTGCATGGATCTCAAGCAGGCACCAATGACCCATCAGGCAAAGCATTGTGAATCCAACAGATGACTTGGATAAAAAAGCTGTTTGGACCTTGCGAATTTACGACTTTGGAATCAACATAGGTGCTCCGCGGGGGTGCGGACGTGGACGAGCTGAGCAGCGACCTGCGATGCGCGCTGGAATCACTCGAGCGCTCGCAGGTGGAGAAGGTGCTTGAAGCGGCGATTCGGATCCACTCTCCTCTGGAGGTCATCGAGGGCCTGATCATGCCCGCGCTGGAGGCGGTGGGTGAGGACTGGACCGCCGGAAAGGTCGCCCTGTCCCAGGTCTACATGAGTGGTCGGATCTGCGAAGACCTTGTGGGACGGCTGCTGCCCGCCGTGGCCCAGGAGAGGGGCTCCTTCCCCCGCTGCGCCATCGCGGTGCTCTGCGACTACCACCTGCTCGGCAAGCGCATTGTGCTTTCCGTGCTGCGCGCCAGCGGCTTCAATGTCCTGGACTACGGGCGCATGGAAGCCCCCGCCCTGGTGGCGCGGGTTCTCGCCGACCAGGTGGACATCCTGTTGATCTCGGTCCTCATGCTCCCCGCCGCCCTCAAGGTGCGTGAGGTCCGGGCGGGCCTTGACGCTCTGGGAAGCCGGACGCGGATTGCGGTGGGCGGCGCGCCATTCCTCTTCGATCCCGAGCTCTGGCGCGAGGTGGGGGCCGATGCCATGGGTCGCTCTGCGGCCGACGGGGAGGCGATCGTCCGCCGGTGGGCCGGCGAGGGGGCGCCATGAACCCCATGCAGCGCGTCATGACGGCGATGGGCCAGGCCGAGCCGGACCGGGTTCCGCTGTTCATCCTCGCCACCATGCACGGGGCGCGGGACCTGGGCCTGAGCATCAAGGACTACTACTCCCGCGCGGAGCACGTGGTGGAGGGCCAGCTCCGACTGCGCGAGAAATACCGGAGCGATTGCCTCAATCCGGCCTTCTACGCCGCGGTGGAGGTCGAGGCTTTCGGAGGCGAGACCATCTTCATCGAGGACGGTCCGCCCAACGCCGGCGCTCCAGTCCTCCGCCAGGACGCCGACATCGATCGGGTGAAGGTGCCGCGCCTGGAGGACTGCCCCGGCCTCCAGCGCGGGCTCGAGGCCATCCGCCAATTGAAGGCGCAGGTGGGCGACGACATCCCCATCCTCGGTTCGGTGATTTCGCCCTTCTCGCTGCCGATCATGCAGATGGGCTTCGAGCACTACCTCGACTTCCTGTATGGGCAGCCGGAACGGTTCGATCGGCTCATGGCGGTCAATCAGGCCTTCTGCGTCACCTGGGCCAACGCGCAGCTCGAAGCCGGGGCCACCGCCATCGGCTACGCGGATCCGCTGGCATCGACCACCCTCCTTCCCCGGGCGTTCTACCTGAAGACCGGACACCGGGTCGCCCTGGACACCCTCCCGCGCATCAGGGGTTCCGTCGCCATCCACCTGGGCTCGGGACGGGGACTCTCCTTGGCGGATGATTTCGCGGCCACAGGCACCGTGGCCGTGGGCGTCAGCGCCCAGGAGGACCTGGGCCACTGGAAGCTCGCGGCGGGAAAGCGGTTCGCCCTGCTTGGGAACTTGAACGGCGTGGAGATGCGCCGGTGGTCAGCGGAAGATGCGGAACGCGAAGTGAAGCGGGCCATCGCCAAGGCCGGCCAGGGCGGTGGGTTCATCCTGGCGGACAACCATGGGGAGATTCCCTGGCAGGTGCCCGACGAGGTTCTGCTCGCCATCCGGGACGCCGTCGAACGCTGGGGCCACTATCCGCTCGACTGGAAGGAGTAGCCCATGGCCAGAACGATGTGTCTGCTCACCTGCCGGAATTTCGAGCGTGAGGCCAAGGCGGTCCTGGCCGCGGAGGGCTGGATGGATGTCCAGGTCGCCACCTGCGAAGCCCGCTGCGGCCTGCCTCCGATGACCTGGGAGGAGCTGCGGCCCCTCGTCGCCCCCGACTGTTCCCAGGTGGTGCTCCTCGGGCAGGCCTGCGCGAAGGACCTGCTCCAGGGTCCGCCGCCCTCCGACTGGCCCTCGGTCCGCCTCATCCAGACCGGCAACTGTTTCGGCTGGGTGGCCGGAGACACCCTGGTCGCCGAAGCCCTGGCCCGCGGGGCCTACCTGGTGACGCCTGGCTGGCTGGAGGACTGGCGCGGCGAACTGGCGCGGCTCGGATTCGATGAACGCCACGCCGGCGCCTTCTTCGAGGATTTCGCACGGGAGCTGGTGCTGCTGGATACCGGTGTGAGCCCGGAGGCAGTCGCCCAGTTCGAGGCATTCGCAGCGGTGGTCGGCCTGCCCGCCGCCCGCCTGGGCGTGGGCCTCGACCATGCACGGCTCTTCCTGGCCCGCCTGGTGGCCGAGTGGCGCCTCGAGGAGGTGCGCCGGCAGGCGGAGGCCCGGGAGCAGGTGCGGGCCCGCGAATGGGCCGACCACCTCGCCGCCATGGATTTCCTCAAGCGGCTCATCCTGCTCACGGATGAACAGGAGGCCATCTCCGCGATCGAGGAGATGTTCCACCTGCTCTTCGCGCCGCGGCAGCTTCACTACGTCCGCTTCGAGGAGGATCAGCCGCAGTTCGAGCCGGATGTTCCCGCCGACTTGCGGGAGCAGATCCTGGGACTCACCGGGGACTGGACCTGGATCGATTCTGCCCCGGGCTTCATCCTGCGCATCGCCTTCGCGGGCGAGACCCTGGGCGCCCTGGTGGTGGGCCCCTTCGAATACCCGGCCTACCGCGAGCGCTACCTGAACCTGGCCTGGTCGGTTGTCGGCGTCTGCGGGCTCGCCATCGGCAATGCCCGAACCTACCGGCGCATGCGGGATGTGGACGAGGCCCTTCGCCGGAGCGAGCGGAGCCTTGCCCTGGCCCAATCCATCGCGCACCTCGGCCACTGGGAATGGGATCTGAACACCGATGAGCTGACCTGGTCCGAGGAGACTTGTCGGATCCTGGGCTTCCCGCTGGGATCGGGCAAGCCCACCAAGGATGGGTTTCTCCAGGTGATCCACCCCGAGGACCGCCCCATGGTGGAGGAGCAGATCCGCCAGGCCCAGGTGACAGGCCGGTTCGACATCGAGTACCGCCTCAATTCGCAGGATGGCCGGGTGAGGGTGGTGCGCGGCATGGGCGAAGTGGTCTACCTGGGGGCCGATCGCCAGCCTCGAATCATCGGGACCCTGCGTAACCTCATGGATCATGAGCAGGTCGAAGTCCTGGGCATCATCCAGGACATCACCGACCGCAAGGAACTGGAATGGAAGCTCGAGCAGGAGGCCCGCACCGATCCGCTCACCGGCTGCGCCAACCGGCGCCACTTTCTGCAGAAGGCCACCCAGGAATTCGTTCGGCTCCAGCGGTACGGAGGCGAGTTCGCGGTGTTCATGCTGGACCTCGACCACTTCAAGTCGGTGAACGACCGCTTCGGCCACGCGGCCGGGGACGCCACCCTGGTCACGCTGGTCGAGATCTGCACGACGGTCCTCCGCGTGGAAGACGTGGTCGGCCGGTGGGGCGGCGAGGAATTCGTGGTCCTTCTGCCGGAGACCGGCCACGACCGGGCAGTCGAGGTGGCCGAACGTCTCTGCTGCGCGGTGGCGGGCACCCCGGTCACGCCGCCTGAAGGGCCGCCGTTCCACTTCACCGCGTCGATCGGCGTGGCCTCCTGGTCGCCGGGAGACACGGGCGTGGATCTGATCCTGGGCCGGGCGGACCGGGCCCTGTACGAGGCGAAGCACGCAGGGCGCAACCGGGTGGTGGGCCT
>JAFJUR010000175.1 GCA_017859995.1 Holophagaceae bacterium
CACCGGCTTCCGCATGGAGCCGGGCATGACCATCACCATCGAGCCCATCCTGAACACCGGCAGCCACAAGTGCCTGGTGGAAGCCGACGGCTGGACCGTACGCACCAAGGATGGCGGGCTCTCGGCCCAGTTCGAGCACGACATCGCCATCACCAAGGGCGCCCCGGAGATCCTCTCCATGCCCGATCCCGAGTTCGAGCTCGAGGACGGGCTCTAGGTTTTAGGCTTTAGGCTTCAGCCCACCGGCGCACCGCGTCCGGCAGCGCCGGCGCCGGTCCTTCGTACCCCATCTGGCGGAGCACCTCCGGCACGGGCACGTTGCCGTCGCGGCCCCGGAACAGCGCCCGCACCACGCCTTCGGCCGCCAGGTCGCCGCCCCGCTTCAGGAAGCGCTGCTCCAGGAAGAACCACTTGGCGTCCCAGCCCAGCAGCCGGGTGTGCAGTTCATAGCGCTCGAAGGGGTCCAGGCTTCGTCGGTAGCGCATGGTCACCGCGCCCACGAGGGGCTTCCAGCGGTTGCGGAGCATCGCCCGGCCCAGCCCCGTGCGGAACGTGAGATCGAAGCGGCCGAGGTCCATGACGCTCAGGAACCGGCCGTTGTTCATGTGGACATTCACGTCCAGGTCGTTGGGCCACACCCGGAAGGCCAGGATGGAGGTGCCCAGCGGCGCGAGGGGCCGCCGGAACCGGAGGGTGAGGCCTTTCCAAAGGGTGCGCAGCAGCAGGACCATCCGATCAGCCTACCGAACCAGGTCGCGACCGGGGTGCGCTACCGTGGAGGCATGGTTCTCCAGATCCAGGCGCCCGCCAAATTCAACCGTTTCCTCGCCGTACTGGGCCGCAGGCCGGACGGCTTCCATGACCTGGAGCTGGTCACCACGGTGCTGGATGGGGTGGCGGATCTCACCGACACCCTCTCGGCCGAGCCCGCGGAAGGCCTGTCCCTCGCGATTTCCGGCCCCACCGGGGCGGGCCTGGTGGCCGATGAAACCAACCTGGTGCTGCGGGCCTGGCGCCTCCTGGAGGGCGCCGCGGGACGCCCCCTGCCGGCCCGCCTGAGCCTCCTGAAGCGCATCCCCCACGGCGCGGGGCTCGGGGGCGGCAGCAGCGACGCCGCCGCGGCGCTGCGCCTGGGCAACCGCCTGTTCGACCTGGGCCTGCCCGACGGAGACCTCCTGGGCATGGCCGCGCAGCTGGGCAGCGACGTGCCGCTCTTCCTTCTGGGCGGAACCGTGCTGGGCCTGGGCCGGGGCGAGCGGGTGTTCCCCCTTCGGCCGGTGCCCCTGGAGCCCCTTCTGCTGGTGCATCCCGGGCTGCACGTGAGCACCCCGAGCGTGTACCGGGCCCTCCAGGCCGTGGGCTACCCGCCGCCGTCACCCCTGCCCTCCCAGCCCGCGGGCCAGACGCCGCCCTGGCGGAACGACCTGACCGACGCCGCCCTGCGGGTGTGCCCGGCCCTGGCCGAGGTGCGCGATGCCCTGCTCGGCACCGGCGGCGAGCCTCTGCTCTGCGGATCCGGCAGCTGCTGGGCCGCGCGGTATCACCTTCCCGCCCTCCGGGACGCGGCGGCCCAGGCCCTGGGCACCTCCCACCCCGCCTGGGGCCTCTGGCGGACCTGACCCTGTTCCGACAGGTTCCTCCGTGGTATTCGTGGCATCCGAGGTTTCCATGGTTCCTTCCGCCCTCCGCATCCGCGGTCTCCGCAAGGCCTTCCCCAAGGTCGTGGCCGTGGACGGCGTGGACCTCGACGTGGCCCGGGGCGAGGTCTTCGGGCTTCTGGGGCCCAACGGCGCGGGCAAGACCACCACGCTGGAGATCATCGAGGGCATCACCCGGGCCGATTCGGGCGACATCGAGATCCTCGGCCTGACCTGGGCTGAACACGGCCGGGAGATCCGGGCCCGCATCGGCGTGCAGCTCCAAAGCACCAGCCTCTTCAACAAGATCACCCCGTGGGAGGCCCTTGAGCTCTACGGCGCCTACTACCCGAAATCCCGCAGCGCCGCGGACCTCCTGGCCCTGGTGAAGCTGGAGGAGAAGGCCGACGCCTACCACATCACCCTCAGCGGCGGGCAGCAGCAGCGGCTGGCCCTGGCGCTGGCCCTGGTGAACGATCCCGAGCTGGTCTTCCTGGACGAGCCCACCACGGGCCTCGACCCCCAGGCCCGGCGCAGCCTTTGGGACGTGGTGCGGCGCATGAAGGGCGAGGGCCGCACGGTGGTGCTGACCACGCACTACATGGACGAGGCGGAAGCCCTCTGCGACCGCCTGGCCATCATGGACCACGGCCAGGTCATCGCCACGGGAACCCCGGCCTCCCTCATCGCGGACCTGGCCATTCCCAGCGTGGTGGAACTCACCTTCGAAGGCGCCGCCCCGGATCCCGCGGCCTTCGCCGCGAAGCTCGACCAGGCGGTGGAGCGGCGCCTCGACCTCTGGGAGATCCCCACCCCGGATCCCAAGGCCCTGCTGCCCCGCCTCCTGGAGGCCGCGGAGGCGGCGGCCGTCCCCTTCCAGCAGGTCCATGTCCGCCGGGCCACGCTGGAGGATGTCTTTCTGCATCGCACGGGCCGGAGCCTGAGGGAGTGACCATGCTGCTCTGGAGGCAATTCGCCATGGAATGGCGGCTCTACAGCCGCGACCGGGTGGCCATGTTCTGGACCTTCGCCTTCCCGGTGATTCGGCACCATCTTCCGGGACGGGGGCGGGCCCCGGCTCTCCGTGGTGCGCGTGCAGTCGCCGGCCCCCTCTCCCGCGGACGCGGCGCTGGACCAGGCCCTGGCGGACCTGCAGCTCAAGGTGCTGACCCTGCCGAAGGCCGAGGCCGAAGCCCGCTGGTCGAAGGGGGAGACCGCCGCCCAGCTGGAGCCCTCCGAAGGTTCGGGCTACCGGCTGCGGCTGAACAGCTACCTCATGGCCCAGGCCGGCGCCACCGCGGGGCTGGTGAACCAGGCCTGGCTGGTGGCCCAGGCGCGCCTCAGCGGCGCCCCCGAACCCGGCCGCATCCCCGTGCAGGTGGAGAGCCCGGGGCACAAGCGCTCCACCAACTACGCGTCCTTCCTGCTGCCGGGCCTCCTGGGCCTGAACCTCGTGAGCATGGGCCTCTTCAGCGTGGGCATGGTGAACGTGTCGTATCGCGAGAAGGGGAAGTTCCGCCGCCTGGCGGTGACGCCGCTGCCCAAGTGGGTGTTCCTGCTGGGCCAGGTGCTGCACCGGCTCACGGTCACCGTCATCCAGGCCGCCATCCTGATCCTGGTGGGCCGGCTGGCCTTCGGCATCCAGAACCAGGGCTCCTTCCTCGACCTGCTGGTGATCATGACCCTGGGCACCGGGTGTTTCATGGCGTTCGGGTTCGCGCTGTCCGGATTCGCGGAGACCTCCGAGGGCTACGCCGCCATCTCCAACCTGGTGTTCTTCCCCCTCATGCTGCTCAGCGGCGTCTACTTCACGCTGGACGCCGCCCCGGCCTGGCTGCAGCACGCCGTGGCGGTGATGCCCCTGGCCCCCTTCCTCCGGGCCCTCCGCGCCGTGTTCAACGACGGTGGCAGCCTGGCGGGCCATGGCCTGGGGCTGGCCATCGTGGCCGCCTGGGGGTTCGCCGCCTTCCTGCTGGCGGTCCGCCGCTTCCGCTGGGCCTGAGCGTCAGGATTTCAATCCCCCCGCCGCCCGGCCGATGACAGGGGGATGACCCAGCCATCTGGTCCCCAGGACCTCCGTGAAGCCCTCGACGCCTCGGAGCGCCGGGCGGAGGTGCTGCAGGCGCGGCTGGACGCCGACCGCGGGGTCATGGACGCCATCTCGGAGGCCATCTACATCCAGGACGCGGAGGGACGCTTTCTGGACGTCAACGATGGCGCGCTCCGGATGTACGACCGCCCCAAATCCTTCTTCCTGGGCCAGACCCCGGAGGTGATCGCCGCCCCGGGCCGCAACGACATGGAAGCCGTGGCCGCGGCCTTCGAGAAGGCGCTCCGGGGCACCCCCCAGCAGTTCGAGTACTGGGGCCAGAGCCGGGATGGCCGGATCTTCCCCAAGGATGTCCATCTCTATCCCGGCACGTACCTGGGACAGGCCGTGGTGGTCGCCATCGCCCAGGACATCTCGGGCCGCAAGCGGGCCGAGCAGATCCGGGACGCCGCCTACCGGATCTCCGAGGCGGCCCTGGTCGCCCGGAACCTGCCCGCCCTCTACGAGGCGATGCACGGCATCCTTCGCACCCTGCTGCCCGCCGAGAACTGCTTCATCGCCCTCCACGACGACGTCACCGGCACCATCAGCTGGCCCTACTGGGTGGATCAGGTGGACCCGCCGCCACCGCCCCGTCCCTTCGGCCGGGGGCTCACCGAATACGTGATCCGCACCGGCAAGCCCCAGCTGCTCGACGAGAACCTCCTGGCGGAACTGGTGGCCGCCGGCGAGGCGGAGTTCATGGGCACCGAGTCACTGGCCTGGATGGGCGTGCCCCTCCGGAACGAGCGGCGGGTCTTCGGGGCCCTCGTCATCCAGAGCTACGAGGGCGGGTACGGCTACCTGCCGGGCGATCTGGAGATCCTCTCCTTCGTCTCCACCCAGATCGCGATGGCCATCGAGCGCAAGGCCTTCGAGGAGCAGCTCCGGTTCGCGTCCGCCGCCGTGGAGAGCTCCCGGGACTCCCTCTTCTGGATCGACGAGGGAGCCCGCTTCATCTCGGTAAATGCCGCGGCCTGCACGGGACTCGGCTACACCCGGGAGGAGCTGCTGACCCTCCGCGTGCCCGACATCGACCCGACCGTGACCCCCGAGCGCTGGACGGCCATCTGGGAAGGCGTCCGGAACGGCACGCGCACCCTCCAGGAAACGACGCAGCGCCGCAAGGACGGCAGTTTCCGGACGGTCGAACTCTCCAGATCCATGGTCACCTTCGAGGGCCGGGACCTGCTCATCGTCTCGGCCCGCGACATCTCCGGCCGGAAGGCCATGATGGCCGCCCTCCAGGCCAGTGAGGAGCGCTTCTCCAGGGCCTTCCAGGCGAGCCCCGATGCCATCAACATCAACCGGCTGGACGGCACCTACCTGGAGGTGAACGAGGCCTTCACGCGCCTGAGCGGCTGGACCCGGGAGGAGACCCTCGGCCGATCCACGGTGGACCTGGGCCTCTGGGCCGACCTCGCCGACCGGGACCGCATGCAACAGCTGCTCCAGGCCGAGGGGCGGTTCACGGGCCTGGAATCCACCTTCCGCATGAAGGACGGATCCCTCCGCACCGGCCTCGTGTCCGGCACCCTCATCCAGGTGGACGGGGAGACCTGCCTGCTGTCCATCACCCGGGACATCACCGAGCGGAAGGCCGCCGAATCGGCCATCCGCTACAGCGAGGACAAATTCTCCCGCGCCTTCCACGCCAGCCCGGACGCCATCAACCTCACGCGCCTCGACGACGGCACCTACCTGGATGTCAGCGAGGGCTTCGAGAAGATCAGCGGCTGGACCCGGGAGGAGGCCATCGGCAAGACCGCCCTCGAGCTGGACATCTGGGCCGATCCCGGCGACCGGGCCAAGGCGGTGGAGCTCATCCGCACCCAGGGTGAATACACCGGCCTGGAGATCCCCTTCCGCAGGAAGGACGGCCGCATCATCGTCGGCATGATGTCCGGCAAGGTGATGGACGTGGACGGCGTGCCCTGCCTGCTGTCGGTCACCCGGGACATCACCGAGCGGAAGGCCTCCGAGGCGGCCCTCCGCGTGGCTGAACAGCGCCTCCGCACCGTGCTGGCCCACTCCCAGGCCGTGATCTACCAGCTGGACCCGGAGGGCCGGTTCCTGCTGTCCGAGGGCCTGGGCCTCGCCAACATCGGGCTCTCCCCCGGGGAAGCCGTGGGCCACAGCGCCCTGGACATGTTCCGGGATGACCGGGAGACCCTCGCGCAGATCCGCCGGGCCCTCCAGGGCGAGGCGTCCCGGGAAATAACCCAGGCCGGTGGCCGCCTGTTCGACAACTTCCTCACCCCGGTCCTGGATGACCAGGGGCGCGTCGAGAGCGTCATCGGCATCGCCCTCGATGTCACCGAACGGCAGCGCGTGGAAGAGGCCCTGCGGGCGGAACGGGGCCTCTTCATCGGCGGTCCCGTCATGGTGATCAAGTGGCGGTCCGGCCCCGACTGGCCGGTGGAATACGTCTCGCCCAACGTCGAGTCCATCCTCGGCTATGCGGCCCAGGACCTCTGTGACGGCCATGTTCCCTTCAAGAGCCTGATCCATCCCGACGACCTCGCCCGCCTGGCGCGGGAGCTCGCTGAAGTCCAGGGCAAGGGGCTCTCCCACTACGAACAGCAATACCGGCTGAAGACCGCCTCCGGGGTCTACCGCTGGTTCTACGATTTCTCCGCCGCTGCTGGCCCGGGACCCAACCCCGCGTATTTCCTCGGCTACCTGCTCGACATCACGGACCGGCGGCAGGCGGAGGAGGCCCTGCGGCAGTCTCAGAAGCTGGAGAGCCTCGGCATCCTGGCCGGGGGCATCGCCCACGACTTCAACAACCTGCTGACGGTGGTGCTGGGCAACCTCAACCTCGCCCAGATGCACCTGCCGGAGGGTCACGCGGCGCATGCCTACCTCACCAACATGGAGACCACGGTGCTCAGGGCCACCGAGCTCACCAAGCAGATGCTCGCCTATTCCGGCCGGGGGCATTTCTTGGTGAGGCCCCAGGACCTCAACCACGTGGTGGAGGAGGTCACCCACCTCCTGGAAGTCTCCATCTCGAAGAAGATCCGCCTCCGGCTCGACCTGGGTTTGAGCCTGCCCACCATCCACGCAGACGCGGCCCAGATCCAGCAGGTGGTCATGAACCTCGTCACCAACGCCTCGGACGCCATCGGAGACCGGGAGGGCGCCATCCACCTGACCACCTCGGAGGCCATGCTGGACGAGGAAACCCTCCAGAACGAGTACCGGGGCGACAATCTGGCCCCTGGCCGGTACATCCTCCTCGAGGTCACCGACACGGGTTGCGGCATGCCGCCCGATGTCCTGGCCCGGATTTTCGATCCCTTCTTCACCACCAAGGCCGCCGGCCGCGGCCTGGGACTGTCCGCCATGCTGGGCATCCTGCGGGGACACGGGGCGGGCCTCAGCATCCACAGCACCGTGGGCCGGGGCAGCCGGTTCCGGCTCTGTTTCCCGGCCTCGGACGTGGCCTCCGGCGAGGCAGGGGAGGCGCCCATCGAGATCGCCTCCAGCCTCCTGCAAGGCCGGGTCCTCCTGGTGGATGACGAGGACCTGATCCTGCGGACCACCGGGGCGGCCCTCGAGGCCCTGGGGCTGAAGGTGACCACGGCCCAGGACGGGGTGGAGGCCCTGGCGCTGTTCCGGGAAGCGGTCCCCCGGCCGGACCTGGTGCTCATGGACCTCACCATGCCCCGGATGGACGGACGGGAAGCCTTCCAGGCCATGCACGACCTGGATCCCTCCGTGCCCGTGGTGCTCAGCAGTGGCTTCACCGAGCAGGATTCGCTCCAGACGATCACCGGAGAGGGGCCCGCGGGCTTCATCCAGAAGCCCTACCAGATCGCCGAGCTCCGCCGGGTGATCCAGCGGGTGCTGGGGGCCTGAACACCGGCGCCCGGGCTACACTGGGAGGCTGGAGAGCCTCATGCAGTCTTCGAAACGCGCCCGGATGGCCATCTTTCTCACGGTCTTTGTGGACCTCCTGGGCTTCGGCATCGTCATTCCCATTCTCCCCCTCTACGCCCAGGCCATCGCCGACCATCCCAGCCCCTGGATGGAAAGCGTCAACCACTTCCTGGGCCTCGGCGGCGCCGGGACCACCCCCGGGGCCTTCTGGGCGGGCGTGGGCTTCCTCAGCTTCAGCCTCATGCAGTTCATCGCCTCGCCCATCCTGGGCCGGGTCTCCGACCTGGTGGGCCGGAAACCCGTGCTGTGGATGAGCCTCGTGGGCTCGGC
>JAFJUR010000063.1 GCA_017859995.1 Holophagaceae bacterium
GGATGCGCGGGAACCGCCGGCAAGGCGACGCCGCTCAACACCACCACGGGCAAGCATCCCGCCGACTGGCTCCAGACCCACTGGGCTGAGTACGTCAAGGCGCCCGACCAGTGCCGCACCTGCCACGGCTCCACCGTGGATCCCGCCCAGGCTGGCGGCATCGCGAAGGTCAGCTGCTTCACCTGCCACACGGCGGGCGTGAACCATCCCACCGGTTGGGCCGATCCCGCGATGCACGGCCGCCTCGGCGCCCAGGCCACGCCCAACGCCGATCCCAAGGTCATGGCGGGCATGGCCCACTGCGCCAAGTGCCACGGTTCGAGTTATGACAACGGCCTGGCGATTTCCTGCAAGGCCTGCCACACCAAGGCCCCGCACCCCGACAAGCCCTGGACCTCCAACACCACTGGCCGGCCCACTCACGTCTACACCGAGTACGCCAACGCTCCTGCCTGCGCCCAGTGCCACACCGCCGGCGCGAACTCCACCCTGAAGCCGCTCACCACGCCGCCCGCCGGCACGGCTCCCGGGTGCTTCAACGAAACCCTTTGCCACGGAACCAACATCGCCCGGTAGCGCCAGCGCCCCTCCGGGACTGCACGACGGCGCCGCGAGGCCAAGAGAACCAAGGAGGTGCGACATCTCGACAAGTGCGTCAAACGCTCGCCCTCAATCCTTCTTCCACCGCTTCACTACCTCAATTCAAGGAGAACTGAACATGAAGCATCGTCCTCTGAAACAGCTCTGCGGGCTCCTCGCCTCCGCAGCGATCGCCCTCGTGCTGATCGGTTGTAACGGGAAGGCCGGACAGAACGGTCTGAACGGCACCAACGGCACCAACGGCACCAATGGCACCAACGGCCAGGACGGCCAGAACGCCACCCTCGTGGTGAACGCCGCCCTCCTGACGCCCGAGCAGTGGGCTGACCTCCAGCCCCAGGGCACCATCACCGGTGTGACCATCCCCGCCACCGGCGCCCGCAACCCCGTCGTGACCTTCAAGCTCATGGACCGCGCCGGCAACGGCATCAAGGGCCTGGGCGGCTTCACCGCCAAGAGCTCCACGGCCACCCTGACCAGCTACCCCAACCTGGCGTTCGCCATGGCGAAGCTGGTGCCCGAAGATGCCACCACGAAGGCGCCCGGCAAGTGGGTCAGCTACATCGTGAGCAGCGTCCCGACGACCACCGCGGCCGCCGGCGCTTCCCGTCCGACCACCGACAACACCGGCACCCTGGTCGACAACGGCGATGGCACCTACAAGTACACGTTCTACCGCGATGTCACCACCATGCAGGCCTTCCTGGACGGCCTCACCTACACCGCCCCCGCCGCCAAGGCTGACCTGGGCGATGTGACCTTCCAGCCTGACCTCGTGCACCGGCTGACCATCCAGTTCTCGGGCGCCGCCCGCGGCACCGGCAGCAACACCGCCAATGGCGTCACGGTGGCCTCCTCCATGAACATGAAGGACCCCATCAACCTGAACTACGATTTCGTGCCCGCCACCGGCCAGCCTGTTGCCGCCGGCACGGACATCCGCGACATCGTGTCCATCAACAACTGCAATGAGTGCCACGACAAGCTCGCCTTCCACGGCGGCGGCCGCGTGGAAGTCCGCTACTGCGTGGTCTGCCACACCGACCAGCGCAAGTACGGCTACGCCGAAGCCACCCTCACCGGCACCGTCTATTCCGGTGACACCCGCAAGATCAACGGCGGCGCGGCTGGCGACATGACCGCTCTGGCCCACCGCATCCACCGCGGCGGCAACCTCAGCAAGACCGGCTACAACTACGCCAACGTCCTGTTCGACAAGCTCGGCTACTCCATGCTGGATGGCGGCGAGCGCATGTGCATCAAGTGCCACGCGAACGTCCCCCAGGCCGACAACTGGAAGAACAAGCCCACCCGTCTGGCCTGCGGCACCTGCCATGACAACGTGGACTTCGTGACCGGCACCAACCACGGCACCGTGAACAACGGCGGCCCCCAGCTCGACGACAAGAACTGCCAGGGCTGCCACACCGCCGCCAGCATTCCTGTCTACCACCAGACCCTGAACGTGACCCCGCACAACCCCACGGTTGCCGCCGGTCTCGTGAACTTCACCTACGAAATCAAGTCCGCCGCCGTGTCCGGCACCACCGCCACCGTCGTGTTCCGCATCAAGGCTGACGGCACCCCCGTCACCTTCCTGCCCGCCACGACCCCCATGGCGAACCCCCTGACCGGCTTCACCGGTGCCCCCAGCTTCCTGATGGCCTATGCCCAGGACCAGGACGGCATCGTCGCGCCCGCCGACTACAACAACTTCGGCCGCGCCAATGGCCAGCCCCAGACGGTCTCCATCGCCGCTCTGCTCGACACCGCCAAGACCAACGGCACCCTGTCTGCCACTCCGGATGCCAGCGGCTACTACACCGCCACCATCCTGAACGCCTTCCCCGCCACCGCCAAGCTGCGCTCCGTGGCGCTGCAGGGCTACTTCACCCAGGTGAACCCCGCCGCTGCCCGCCACGCCGTCTCGGTGATCAAGGCCGTCACGGGCGACACCGCCCGCCGCACCGCCATCGACTCCGCCAAGTGCGCGAACTGCCACGAGTGGTTCGAAGGCCACGGTGGCAACCGCGTCTACGAAGTCCAGGTCTGCGTCACCTGCCACGTCCCCGGTCTCACCACCAGCGGCAAGGGCATCTCTGACGCCGCCCTCGAGACCTACCGCGCCGCGGGCCTCTTCACCGCCAAGGACACCGCCAGCCTCGCCGCCTGGGGCATCACCGTCCCCAACCCCGTGGTTGCCGGCTCGAACTTCGCGCTGAACTTCCCCCAGACCACGAACAACTTCAAGGACATGATCCACGGGATCCACGCCGGCAAGGATCGCACCACCCCGATCCGTATCGTCCGCGACCGGACCCCTGGCCAGATCGCCATCATCAACGGCGCCAACATCGGCTTCCCCGGCATCCTGAACAACTGCCAGAGCTGCCACACCTACAACGGCTACAACGTGCCGACCTCCGGCAAGCTGCTCGCCAGCCGCGAACTCGCCGACAACGGCGCGATCGTGACCCCCGCGGATGCCAAGGCCTCGATCAACACCGTCAGCGCCACCGACAAGATGATCAGCCCCTTCACTGCTGCTTGCGTCACCTGCCATGACAGCACCGCCGCCCAGGCTCACATGAACCTGAACGGTGGCCAGATCAAGGTCAACCGCAGCGCCCTGAATCCGGCCCTCGAATCCTGCGCCGTCTGCCACGGTGCCGGTTCCGAGTTCGATCCCGTCAAGGTGCACCAGTAAGATCCAGTCCCGGGGGGAGCGGGGCGACCCGCTCCCCTCACGCACTCACGCTGAACGCAACCCGGCTGCCTCACCGCATCCGGGTTGTTGTTTGTATGCTTCTCCCGTGGGCCCGGCTGCATGGGCCCTGGCCCTTACCGGAGGTTTCATGACCACCCGAATCCCGAATCCGCTGCCGGCGGCTCTCCTGCTGGCCCTGGGTCTCGCGCTGCCCCTGGGGGCCCAGGAGACGGCGAAACCCAAGCCGGCCACCGCGACAGCCCCTGCCCCCGAGAAGGCCTCAGAGGCCCCCGCCAGGCCCGCGGCGGCGAAGGCCAAGCCTTCCGCGGCCAAACCTGCGGCTCCCGCCTCCAAGGCCAAAGCTCCGGTCGTGGAGCCGCGCACGAAGGGCAAGCTGAAGCCCGTGGACATCAACCACGCCCATCCGAACGAAATCAGCTTCATGCTGGGCATCGATGCGGCCCTCGCCGCCAAGGTGGTGGCCAACCGGCCGTACAAGACCAAGGCGGACCTGGTGACGAAAAATGTCTTCACCATGGAGCTCTATCAGAAGCTCAAGACCAAGGTTGCCGCCAGGTAGACATCAGGCTGGTCATCCAGGGGGGATGCCAACTGGCGTCCCCCCTGGTTATTTTCCGGCGAGAACGGGTGGAGAGTGACGCAGATCACAAGGCTGGTTGACTCGTTAGATTACCGGAGGATCTTCATTAATAAGACCCTTCAGTACAGGGTCTTTCATGGAGGTCAGCATGCTTCCACTCTCGCAGACCACAGGGTACGCGGTGCGGGCGCTGCGCTGCCTTCAGGAACCCGGCGGCCACCCGGTCCTCGTCGAGGAAGTGGCCGAGTACACGGGGATTCCGCGGTCGTACCTCTCCAAGCTGGTCCACAAGCTGGCCAAGAAGGGGCTCGTGGTGGCTCGGCGAGGCCATCATGGCGGCGTGGTGCTGGCCCGTCCCTCCTCGGAAATCACCCTGGAGGACCTCTCCGAGGCCATCGATGGGGTGGCCTGGCGCAAGCGGTGCCTCATGGGCCTGATGGGTTGCACGGACGACACGCCGTGCATGCTCCACGCCTTCTGGCAGGAGACGCTGGAGCAGATCCTGGCCCGGTTGCGGTCGGTGACCCTGGCTGAGCTGGCGCGACACCACGACGACCCGGCTGTGGAGCGCTTCCGGGCGAGCCATGGCTTCCTGAACGCGCCCGAGCCGGGCCCGGCTCACGAGATGGCCCCAAGCAACTAGTCGACCGCCCATCACGCAACGGGGCCGCCCAGGAGGGCGGCCCCGTGATGCCGTGGCAGGGAAGCCCGGCCCCGGATCAGGCCTTCTTGGCGGCGGTGCGGGCGGGCGCGGCCTTCTTGACGGCGGGCTTCTTCGCTGCCGGCTTGGCGGTCTTCTTGGCGCGGGGCTTGAGCTTCTTCTCGGGCAGGGCATCGGCTAGGCGCCAGGTGCGGCTCTGCTGCTCGAAGGCGCGGATCTCCTCGAGGGAGATCTCCTTCAGGCAGCGGTGGATGTGATCCCGCTCGGCCTTCCAGAAGGTGTGGGAAGGGCAGGCGCGCTCATCGGAGCAGTCCTTGAAGCCGAGCAGGCACTGATTCCGCCACTCGGAACCGTCCACCGCCTCGGCGATGAGGTCGAGGGTGATCTCCTTGGCGGCCAGGGCCAGCACCACGCCGCCCTTGTTGCCGCGCTTGGCCATCACCAGACCCACCTTGGCGAGCTTGTGGATCATCTTGGACAGGTACGGGCGAGGGAACCCCGTGCGCGCGGCCACGTCCACCACCAAGGTCGGCTTGCCGCCTGGATCTTCGAGGCAGCTCATGGCCAAGACCGCGTAACCGGAGGACTGGGACAGAGGAAGCATGGTCACCTGCGCAGAATGATGTTGGATGAACGGTACAGATAATAGACGATGTCCGGGTCAAACACACTCAAAGAGTGAGATTACTCTCACAATGCGCGAGACCCCCGGCTGGCCGGGGGTCCCATGGCAGAAACCGTTATTCAGGGCTTCCATCCGTTGAGGATCCGCATGTAGTTGGCGCGGGTGAAGGCCTGGGGATTGGGGCACTTCAGGAGGCTCATGCTGCCCCGGGCCTGGGCCAGGGATTCGTACTCGTGCTCTTCCAGCCACTCGGCAAGGCTGGCGCGGGTCTGGGCGAGGCGCTCAGGTCCGTGGATGAGGAGCGCGGAGACCATCTGCACCGCGTCCGCGCCGGCCATGACGGCCTTCAGGGCACCGATGCCATCGTGCACGCCGCCGGTCACGGCGAGGCTGCCCTTGAGGTGGCCGTGGAGCACGGCGAGCCAGCGCAGGCGGAGCAGCAGATCAGCTGGACCGGAGAGCTGCAGGCTGGGCTCGGCGACCAGTTCCTCGACGTTGATGTCGGGCTGGAAGAAGCGGTTGAAGAGCACCAGGCCGTCGGCGCCCGCGGCTTCCAGCTCGACGGCGAAGTGCGCCAGCGAGGAGAAGAAGGGCGAGAGCTTCACGGACACGGGGATCTTCACTTCGGACTTCACGGCGCGCACGATCTCGAGGGTGCGCTTCTCCACGTCGGCGGCGGTCTCTCTGGCATCCGTGGGGATGTAGTAGACGTTCAGTTCCAGTGCGTCGGCCCCGGCTTCCTGCATGAGCTTGCCGTGGTGCAGCCAGCCGGCGGGGGTGGTGCCGTTCAGCGACGCGATGACGGGGACGGAGACGGCCTGCTTGATGCGGCGGATCTGCTCGAGGTACTTCTCAGGGCCCAGGCGGAAGTCGTCGGGCTTGGGGAAGTAGGAGATGGCCTCCGCATGTGAGTTCGCATGCAGCTCCATGTCCATGATGGTGCCCTGCTCTTCGCGGGTGATCTGCTCCTCGAAGAGGGAGTGCATCACGATGGCGGAGGCGCCGGCGTCTTCCAGGCGCTTGACCATGCCCATGTCGTCGACCATGGGGGAGGCGCCCGCCATCAGGGGATGGGCCAGCTTCAGGCCGAGGTAGGTGGTCGAGAGGTTCATGTCGTCACCCTTCAGCTGTGCTTGGCCGTGACGGACAGCTTGGCGAGCTGTTCGTAGACGGAGTAGCGGTTGGTGGTGTCGAGCTGGGCCTGAGCCATGAGCTTCTGGAAGTGCTCGGGGTTCTGCTGCTCGATCATCCGGTAGCGGGTCTCATTGCGGACGTACTGGAGCATGGGCACCTTGGGCGCGCTCGAATCGAGCTGCAGGGGCGCCTCGCCCTTGTCGAGGCGGCGGGGGTCGAAGCGGAACAGCGGCCAGTGGCCGGAATCCACCGCGAGCTTCTGCTGGTCGGCGCCGTGGGACAGATCATAGCCATGGGCGATGCAGTGGCTGTAGGCCAGGATGAGGCTGGGGCCGTTGTAGGACTCGGCTTCCTGGAAGGCCTTGACCGTCTGCGCGTCGCGGGAGCCGAAGGCGACCTTGGCCACGTAGATGCCGCCGTAGCTCATGGCGATCATGCCGAGATCCTTCTTGGGCATGCTCTTGCCGGCCATGGCGAACTTGGCGCCAGCGCCCATGGGGGTGGACTTGGAGGCCTGGCCGCCGGTGTTGGAGTAGACCTCCGTGTCGAGCACCAGCACGTTCACGTTGCGGCCGGAGGCGAGGACGTGGTCCAGGCCGCCGTAGCCGATGTCGTAGGCCCAGCCGTCGCCGCCCACGATCCAGACGCTCTTGTCGACCAGGTAGTCGGCCAGGTCGAAGAGCATCTTCGCCTCGGGCTCCTTCATGGCGGAGAGCTTCTGCTTGAGGGCCTCGACCCGCTCGCGCTGGGCCTTGATCCCGGCCTCGGTGGTCTGGTCGGCGGTGGCGATGGCGGCGATGAGTTCGTCGCCCAGCTTCGAACCCAGGCGGTGCATCAGCTCCAGGGCGAACTCCTGGTGCTTGTCCACCGAGAGGCGCATGCCCAGGCCGAATTCCGCGTTGTCCTCGAAGAGGCTGTTGGCCCAGGCGGGCCCGCGGCCGTCCTTGTTGACGGTGTAGGGGGTGGTGGGCAGGTTGCCGCCGTAGATGCTGGAACAGCCCGTGGCGTTGGCGATCAGCGTGCGGTCGCCGAAGAGCTGGGTCAGCAGCTTGAGGTAGGGCGTCTCGCCGCAGCCGGAGCAGGCGCCGCTGAATTCGAACAGGGGCTCGAGGAACTGCGAGCCCTTCACGTCCAGCTTCACCGTGGTGCGGTCAGCCTCGGGCAGATCGAGGAAGAAGCTGAAGTTGGCGGCTTCGGCCTCACGCAGCGGGGCCTGGGCGACCATGTCGATGGCCTTGTGCTTGGGATTGCTCTTGTCCTTGGCTGGGCAGACCTCGACGCAGAGGGTGCAGCCGGTGCAATCCTCGGGCGCCACCTGGATGGTGTACTTCTGGCCCTTGTACTCGGGGCCCTTGTAGTCCACACCCTTGAAGGTCTCGGGCGCACCTGCCAGGGCCGCGGGATCGTAGACCTTGGCGCGGATGGCGGCATGGGGGCAGACCATCGCGCACTTGTTGCACTGGATGCAGATGGAGCTGTCCCACTCGGGGATTTCCAGCGCGATGTTGCGCTTCTCCCACTTGGTGGTGCCCACAGGCCAGGTGCCGTCGATGGGGAAGGCGCTGACGGGCAGGAGGTCGCCCTTGCCCTCCATCATTACGGCGGTGACGCGCTGCACGAAGTCCGGGGCCTCGGCGGACACCATCGGCGGACGCATGCGGGTGGACGTCACGGTGGTGGGAACCTTCACCTCATGGAGGTGGGCCAGGGTCTCATCCACGGCCAGGTAGTTCTGCTGGACGACCGCGTCGCCCTTCTTGCCGTAGGTCTTCTTGATGGCCTTCTTGATCTGGGCGATGGCCTCCTCGCGGGGCAGCACGCCCGAGATCGCGAAGAAGCAGGTCTGCATGATGGTGTTGATGCGCACGCCCATGCCGGTGTTCTTGGCCACCTCGTAGGCGTCGATCACGTAGAACTTTAGGTGCTTCTCGACGATGGCCGTCTGCACTTCCTTGGGCAGCGTGTCCCACACGTTCTCGGCGTTGTGGGGCGTGTTCAGGAGGAACGTGGCGCCGGGGCCGGCGGGCTCGAGCATTTCGTACTTCTCGAGGAAGCTGGTCTGGTGGCAGGCGATGAAGTTCGCCTTGGTCACCAGGTAGGCACTCTTGATGGGGCGGGGGCCGAAGCGGAGATGGCTGATGGTGATGGCGCCAGACTTCTTGGAGTCGTAGACGAAGTAGCCCTGGCCGTAGTTCGGGGTCTCCTCGGCGATGATCTTGATGGAGTTCTTGTTGGCGCCCACCGTGCCGTCAGCGCCCAGGCCGTAGAAGAGGGCGCGGGTGACGTCCTCGGGCTCGACATCGAAGGAGGCATCGTAGGTCAGCGAGCTGTGGCTGATGTCGTCCATGATGCCCACGGTGAAGTGGTTCTTCGGCTTGTCCTTGGACAGGTTCTCGAAGATCGCCTTGACCATGGCCGGCGTGAATTCCTTGGAGGACAGGCCGTAGCGGCCGCCCACGACGATGGGGTCAAGCTTGGTGTGGCCTTCCTCGCGGCCTTCGCGAAGGGCGGCGATCACGTCCAGGTGCATGGGATCGGCCGGGGAGCCGGGTTCCTTGCAGCGGTCCATGACGGCGATCTTCTTGACCGAGGCGGGCAGGGCGCGCACGAACTCTTCGATGGCGAAGGGCCTGAACAAGCGGACTTTGAGAACGCCCACCTTCTCGCCCTGCTTCACGGCCCACTCGACGTACTCGTGGGTGACGTCGCAGCCGGAGCCCATGATGACGACCACGCGCTCGGCTTCCGGGTGGCCGTAGTAGTCATAGAGGCGGTAGTTGCGGCCGGTCATGGCGCCGAAGCGGTCCATTTCCTGCTGCACGATGGCGGGGAAGGCCTTGTAGTAGGGGGTGCAGGCCTCGCGGGCCTGGAAGAAAGTGTCAGGGTTCTGGGCGGTGCCGCGGATCACCGGATGATCGGGCGTGAGGGCCATCTTGCGGAACTTGGCCACGAGCTCGTCAGGCACCATGTGGCGCAGGTCCTCATCATTGAGGATCTCGATCTTCGCGACTTCGTGGCTGGTGCGGAAGCCGTCGAAGAAGTGGAGGATGGGGATGCGGCTGTGCAGGGTGGCGGCGTGGCAGATGGCCGCGAAGTCGTGGGCCTGCTGCACGCTCTCCGAAGACAGCATGGCGAACCCGGTCATGCGGCAGGACATCACGTCCGAGTGGTCGCCGAAGATGCTGAGGGCATGGGCGGCCAGGGTGCGGGCGGTGACGTGCATGCAGAAGGGGGTCAGCTCGCCGGCGATCTTGTACATGTTCGGGATCATCAGGAGGAGACCCTGGGACGCCGTGAAGGTCGTCGTGAGGCTGCCGGCCTGGAGCGCGCCGTGCACGGCGCCCGCGGCGCCGCCTTCGGACTGCATCTCGATCACCGAGGGGATGGTCTTCCAGACGTTGGTCTTGCCCTGGGAGCTCCACTCGTCAGCCCACTCGCCCATGTTCGAGGAGGGGGTGATGGGGTAGATGGCGATGACTTCGCTGAGGCGATGGGCGACCGAGGCGGTGGCCTCGTTCCCATCCAGGGTCTTCATCACGCGCTGGCTCATGGTTCGCTCCTTCCGGGGGGCACAATTGGCATGTCTGGCAACGGGTATCAGGACAGGGATCTTGCCTGGTCCATGATACAAGATGGATCGGTCAATTTGGTCACACTAGGTCGGGTGGTCAGACCGCGCCTTGGGTCTCCCCGACGAGGCGCTGGTGGATGGCGGCGGCAGCCCGGCGGCCCTGGCCCATGGCCAGGATGACGGTGGCCCCGCCCGTGATGACATCGCCGCCCGCAAACACACCCGGGAGGGAGGTTTCGCCGGTTTCGTTGTCCACCACAACCACCCCGCCCTTGAGGGTCTTCAGGCCCTTTTCCGTTATGGCGAGGAGCGGGTTGACGTCAAAGCCCAGGGCGACCACCAGGGTTTCGCAGGGGATCGTGATCCGCTCGTCGGTCATCTTGGGGCTGCGGCGGCCATCAGGACCGGGCTCGCCCAGCTCCATCACCGCGCACTCGGCGTGCGTCATCCAGCCCTTGTCGTTGCCATGGAGCTGGACCGGGGTGCAGAGGAACTTGAACGCCACGCCCTCCTCGTGGGCGTGCTCCAGCTCCTCCTTCCGGGCGGTGGATTCCTTGACGGTGCGGCGGTAGACCACCGTGACGTGCTCGGCGCCCATGCGGCGGGCGGCCCGGGCGGCGTCCATGGCCGTGTTGCCCGCGCCCACGATGATGACGTTCTTCCCGACGGTCACCGGGGTGGAGTAGTTGGGGAACAAGTCGGCGCGCATGAGGTTGATGCGGGTGAGGAATTCATTGGCGGTGTAGACGCCCTTGTACTCCTCGCCGGGGATGCCCATCATCTTGGGGAGGCCGGCACCGGTGCCCATGAAGATGGCGTCGAAGTCCTTGCGCATCTCCTCGAGGGTCATGCTGCGGCCCACGAGCGTGTTCATCACGAAGGTCACGCCCAAGCGGCGGAGGGTGTCCACTTCCTGATCCACGATCTTGTTGGGCAGGCGGAATTCGGGAATGCCGTAGAGCATCACGCCGCCGGGCTTGTGGAAGGCATCGTAGACCGTGACCTGGTGGCCCTTCTTGATGAGCTCGCCGGCCACCGTGAGGCCCGCGGGGCCCGCGCCGATGACGGCGACCTTCTTGCCGGTGGGCGCCTCGACCGGCGGCAGCTCCTGCGAGCCCAGCATGGAGTCGCTGGCGAAGCGCTCCAGGCGGCCGATGGAGACGGGATCGCCCTTGATGCCCACCACGCACTTGATCTCGCATTGCTTTTCCTGCGGGCAGACGCGGCCGCAGACGGAGCCGAGCGAGGAGCTCTCCTTGATGATGCGGGCGGCGCCCTGAGGGTTGTCCTGCACGATCTGCATGAGGAAGGCCGGGATGTTGATGCTCACCGGGCAGCCCTCGATGCAGGCGGGATGCTTGCACTGGATGCAACGGGCCGCTTCGA
Organism: Holophagaceae bacterium; assembly: GCA_017859995.1. Lineage (GTDB taxonomy): Bacteria > Acidobacteriota > Holophagae > Holophagales > Holophagaceae > Geothrix. Next base: position 11,286 of record JAFJUR010000063.1, read on the forward strand.
GCTTGGCCTGGTCGGGACCGAGGCCCAGGCTCACCTCGTCGAAGTTGCACACGCGCAGCTCAGGCGGCTGGCAGGCCATCTCCTGGCGGGGGATCTTCATCTTCTGGCTGGGCTTGATGGTGTTCAGGTCGAGGTTCTGCCAATCCAGGTCGGCCACGGGCTCATGGAGATACTGCGAGTAGTCCACGGGACCGGTGGCGGCCACGCGGCCGATCTTGCACTCGTGCGGATCGCAGATGTCCTTCTCTTCCGTCTTGTACCAGTCCTGGCGCATGCGGAGCATGTTGAAGTCCACCTGGTGGCCGTCGAAGTCGGGGCCGTCGAAGCAGGCGAACTTGGTCTGGCCGCCGACGGTCACGCGGCAGCCGCCGCACATGCCAGTGCCGTCGACCATGAGGGCGTTGAGGCTCACCAGGGTGAAGATGCCGTGGGGCTTCGTGAGGTCGGAGACGGCGCGCATCATGGGCAGGGGGCCCACGGCCACCACCTGGGCGACCTTCTCGCGGGCGATGACGTCTTTCAAGGCGTCGGTGACGAGGCCTTTCCGGCCCAGGGTGCCGTCATCGGTGGTGACGATCAGTTCCGCGGAGGCGGCGCCCAGCTCGTCGGCCAGCAGCACCCGCTCCGCACTGCGGCCGCCCAGGATGGTGATGACCCGGCGGCCCTTGGCGTGGAGCTCCTCCGCGGCGGGCAGGATGGCAGCGCTGCCGTAGCCGCCGGCCATCAGCACGATGGTGCCCTCCTCCACCAGCTCGGTGGGGGTGCCCATGGGGCCGGCCACCGCGAAGAGGCGGTCGCCGGCGCTGAAGCGGCCCATGGCCTTCGTGGTGGCGCCGACCTCCTGCATGATGAAGTGGATGTAGCCGCGGCGGGCGTCGCCGCCGGCCAGGGTGAGGGGAATGCGCTCGCTCTCGGGGAAGGGGGCCACCATGAAGAACTGCCCCGGCTTCCGGCCGCGGGCCACCTGGGGCGCCTGCACGATGAAGGACCAGGTCTCGGGGGCGATGAGCTTCTTCTCGAGGATCAGGTACCCGTCCTGGGTTTCCGCATCGGAGCAGTAGAGCGAGCGCCCCTTGAGGAGGGGCAGCATGAGGTGCTCTTCGGCTTCGATGTGATCGCGGATCAGGTCCACCAGGCGCTGGCCCAGCAGCGTGAGGGAGCGCGGCGCGCGCACCTGGCCGTCGGCGATCTCGGCGAGCAGCTGCAGGGTGAGGTCCCACATCTGCCGATGGTCCTCGAACAGGCGCTGGTGGAGGGCCTCGGCGCCGATCTCCTCGAGCAGGGGGAACAGCTCGCGCTCCTCCGCCTCGTTATGGGGACGCAGCACTTCGTAGATCCACTTGGCGCCCTTGTCCACTTCCTGCCAGTCGGCGGCGCCCAGGGCCTCCGCCATGCGGGTCAGGCGGGCCTGGGCTTCCTCGTGGGTGGCGTGCCAATTGGGGGTCGGCAGGTTACCGGAGCTGATCAGCTGTGCGGCCGCGTCGGACATGGATGCCTCCAGATCCGTTCAGCATGAGATGTACAGGTCGGGATTTCTGTGTCTAAAAACCCAATCGGAACCACTTGTGACCCATGCCACAGGAGCCAGTCATCGCAAGGACTTAGGCGATTTGGCACCATGCCTGGATGGTTATCTGATGCTGGTTTTCCCGGGGGACTGGCGGAGGAGATCCCGCACCTTGCTGACCAGCTCTCTGACTCGGAAGGGTTTCTGGAGAAAGCCGTCCGGCGGGAGGTCCGCGAGGGATTCCAGGGACTCTCGCTGGGTGTAGCCGCTGGTGAGCAGCACCTTGGTGCCGGGAGCCAGCTCCCGGATGTGCCGGAAGGCCTCTGAGCCGCCCATGCGGGGCATGGTCATGTCGAGCAGGACGAGGTCGATGCGCTCCTGGCCGGCCTGGAACAGCTCCACGGCCTCGAGGCCGTCCCGGGCTTCCAGCACGCGCAGGCCCGTGGCTTCCAGTGCACTGTGGGCCAGATCCCGGATGATGCTCTCGTCATCCACCACCAGCACGGTGCCCGCGATGGCCGTGGTGGGGTCGGGCTCGGGGGTGGGCAGGGTGACGGTGGATTCCGAAGCGGGGAAGAGCAGGATGAAGGTGGTTCCCTCCCCGGGGGTGCTTTCCACCCGGATGCCAGCCCGGTGTCCCCGCACGATGCCGAGCATGGCGGACAGGCCCAGGCCCCGGCCGGTGAACTTGGTGGTGAAGAATGGATCGAAGATGCGGCCGATGGTCTCGGCGTCCATGCCGCAGCCGTCATCCTCCACTTCCATCCGGACGTAGGGCCCGGGCTCCAGCACCTGGCCGGGGAAGGTGGCGCTGAGCTCGGCCTTGCCGTAGTGGAAGCTCCGCGTGCGCAGCGTCACGGTGCCGATCTGGTCGCCGATCGCCTCCGAGGCGTTGATCACCAGGTTCATGACCACCTGCTGGAACTGGGCGCTGTCGGCGTCCACGCGAGCAGCTGGCGGGCGAGGTCCGAGCCGCGCTGCGTGGTGGCTTCGATGCGCTGCAGGGCGGCCTTCAGCACCGGGTCCATCTGGACCCGCTCCAGGGCCACCTCGGCGTTGCCGAGGATCGCCGTGAGCAGGTTGTTGAAGTCGTGGGCGATGCCACCGGCGAGCACGCCCAGGCTCTCCAGCTTCTGGGCCTGCCGCAGGGCGCTCTCGGCGCGCCGGCGTTCGGTGATGTCGTCGATCAGGAAGATCGCGCCGAGAAACCGGCCCCGCTCGTCGCGCAGGGCGGTGCTGTACCAGTCGCAGAGGATGCCCTCGCCGGTGCTGGTGATGTTCTCGAGCGTGCGCCGGGTGCCGCCGTTGCCCTCCAGGAGCTCTGCCCGCCTGGCGTCGACTTCGGCCTGGGCTTCCGGGGGGAAGAGCATGCGCGGATCCTTGCCCAGGGCGTCCGCCCGCGTGTAGCCGAAGATGCGCTCGGCGGCGGGGTTCCATTCCTGCAGGCGGAAGGCCACGTCGGTTTCGAGGACCGCCAGGGGGGAATGCGTCAGGTGGCTGCGGTTGCGCTCCAGGGCCTCGTGCAGGGAGGCGTTCATGGTCTGGGCCAGCTCCAGGGCCCGCTGACGGGTGCCGGCGAGGGACCACACCACGGCAGCCAGGGAACAGCTCACGGCGAGGCCGCCCAGCAGGAGGAACAGCGGCTGGTTGCGGCCCTCCGCGTGGTAGAAGGCGGGCTTGATGACGTAGCGGAGCTGCCAGCCCCGGCCGCCGACCTCCAGGGTCAACTGGGCATCGGGCTTGGCGCCGGCGGGCCAGTCCGGGGTGGCATAGAGCCACTGCGGGCCCTGGGCGGAATAGGCATCCACGATCTCGAAGGCCACGCCCTGGTCCTCGCCGCCCAGGATGTCTTCGACCAGGGGTTTGATGAGGATGCCCGCGGACACCCAGCCCTTGAAGGCGGCGCGGCGTTCAGTCTGGTTGGTGGGAGCTCCCCGGTAGACGGGCACGAAGAGTGCCACCGCTTCCTCGCGGGCCGTCGGCCGGGAGAAGTACAGCAGGCCGGACAGCACGGGCTGCCCCGTGTCGCGAGCGCGCTCCGCGGCGAGGCGCTGGGTACGGCTGGTGCCCACGTCGAGCCCCAGGCCCAGGGTGGCGCGCTCCCCGGGTTCGCAGAGCTCGAGGATCATGTGGTCCCCGCCCTCCCCGGGCTCGCGCAGGGGCATGGGGTCGGAGATGGGCCGGTGGTAGCGCCCCCGGAGGTGGGGCCGGGCCTGGAAGTAGCTCTCCAGCTCGGGCGCCTTCACCCAGTTGATGTAGGCCAGGCTCGACAGGCCGGGGTGTCGGCCCGGCATGTCCAGGCTTTTCACATACTCGTGCCACTGCTGGACGCTGGGTTGGGCCGCTTCGGCCGCGAGGAAGCCCTGGGCCCCCCGCGCGATGTCCTCGTAGCGGCCCAGCCGGTTCTGCAGGCTCCGCTCCGTGCGGCTCACAAACCGGTTCAGGCGCCCCAGGTCCCGCTGGTGCTGGCTCTGCCGCGCCGTCACCCAGGCAATGAGGGTGGCCCCCACGCTCACCAGCAGCACGCCCAGCACCAGGATCCACGGCCGGCGGCCGGGGCCCGAGTCGGTGGATGGCGGAAGGACCTGGGATGTCATGGGCATCTCGTGGGGTGGCCCCATGGTAGCGAGCTTTGACGCGGTGGAACGGGCCCGATGGGTGGATGCCCGGCCCGCCACCATGCGGTAGGGTGGAAGATGCCGGAGACCCGCCTTGGACCTGCTCGATGAATTCCTGCCCTACGCCCAGAACTGCCTGAAGCACGCTTCAGAGCGGAAGCGCCTGGAGACGGTGCTCACCGCGTGGGTGGCCAAGTGGCGGGGCAAGCACCGGTTGTTCGACTATTCCCGGAGCCACCACGGCGCCTTCCTGCACTTCAACCAGCTGATGGACGGGAAGTGGGTCCAGGCTTTCACGTTCGTGGCCACGCGCCGGGAGGGCGTCTGCCTCCGGGGGCCCGACCCCGACCGCGCCCGGAAGTCCCACAAATTCCGGCACAATCCCCTGAACGCCGCGCCCCTGGATGCCCTCTTCGAAACCTGGTCGCAGCACCCCGAGGCGCGCCCCGCCGGCCACGCCGTGGAGTTCTTCCTGGAGGAGACCCCCGACGACGTCTGGGCGGCCTGCCTGGCGGAGGCCCTGGCGCACCTGGGCGCCTGAACATCGGCGCACCTGGGCGCCTGAGCCTCGGCTTGCGGAGGCCGTCGAGTTCAGGCAAGGTGTCAGCAGTCCCATGCCCATCTCCCTCCGCTTCTTCCCCTTTAGCTTTCGCGCCTCGGGTGCGAGGGTAGGCGGCGTCTAGAACCAACACCGCTTCCGCCAACGCCCCCGAGTCCTTCCCAGGCTCGGGGGTTTTCGCATCTAGGAGTTGCCATGACCACGCCCGATCCGGCCTCCCTCTTCAATCTCCGCCAAGCCATCAACGAGGTGGACGACCAGGTGCTCGTCCTCCTCAACCGCCGCGCCTCCCTGGCGGCGGAGGTGGGCCGCCTGAAGGCCGCCACGGCGCCGGAGGCCCTCTTCCACGCCCCCAAGCGGGAACGGGAGATCCTCTCGCGGTTGGAGGCGGCCAACGACGGTCCCTTCCCATCGGCGGCAGTGCGCACCATCTTCCAGGAGATCATGAGCGCCTGCCTCAGCCTGGAGAAGCCGCTGCGGGTGGCCTTCCTGGGGCCCGAGGGCACCTTCACGCACCTCGCCGCGCGCCACCAGTTCGGCGGCTCCAGCCAGTCGCTGCCCCAGGGCACCATCCAGGCGGTGTTCAAGGCCGTGGAGCGCCAGCAGGCGGACTATGGCGTGGTGCCCGTGGAGAACGCCACCGAGGGCGCGGTGGATTCCACCCTGGACGCCTTCCTGGACAGCCCGCTGCAGATCTGCGCGGAGATCCTGCTGCCCGTGGACCAGGCGCTGCTGCTGCGGCCCGACCTCGACCTGGGCGCCGTCCGCCGGGTGTACTCCCATCCCCAGGCCCTGGGCCAGTGCCGCCGCTGGCTGGAGGCGCACCTGCCCCAGGCCGACCGCATCGAGGCGCCCTCCACGTCGGAAGCCGCCCGGCTCGCGCGGGAGGACGGCGAAGGCGCGGCGGTGGCTTCGGAGCTGGCCGCGGAGCTGTTCGGCCTGAAGGTGGCCGAGGCGCGCATCCAGGATCTCGCCGCCAACGCCACCCGCTTCCTGGTGCTGGGGCCCAAGGCCGCCGAGCCCACGGGCCAGGACCGCACGACGCTGCTGGCCATGGCGCAGGACGGTCCCGGCGCGCTGCTGCGGCTGCTGGAACCGCTGGCCCGCCGCGGCCTCAACCTCAGCCGCATCCAGAGCCGGCCCACGCGGCGGAAGCTCTGGGAATACGCGTTCTTCCTCGACGTGGAAGGCCATGCCGAGGACGCCGCCATGGGAGCGGCCCTGGCCGAGCTGCGGAGCGCCTGCGCCTCGCTCAAGGTGCTGGGCAGCTATCCGCAGGCCGCGGTCGCAGGCCGTTGAACGGGTGGCCGTGACCGTCTACTGGGCCAGGCTCCAGGCCATCTGGTTCCGGTAGTCCGTCACGAAGGCCTGCTTCTCCGCCGAGAAGTTGCATCCGCCTCCGGCGCTGTCGGGGCCGATGGCCACCAGGCCCAGGTCCACGGCGGCGGGGAAGGCGGCCAGGGTGCGGTCCACGGCCTCCTGGGCGGTCAGGCCCGAGGCCAGCAGGTCGTAGGCGGCCTTCGCCACCAGCCGCTTCACGATGTCCTCGCCGTTGCCGGTGCAGGCCACGGCACCTTTCGGGCCCGCGTAGATGCCCGCGCCGAACATCGGCACATCCCCCACGCGGCCGTAGAAGGTGATGGTCGTGCCGCCGGTGCTGATGGCGGCGGCGAAGCCGCCCTTCGCGTCCCGGGTGACGCAGCCCACCGTATCCGGCGAACCCAGGGCCGCTTTCAGGGGCCCGGGGAAGTTCCAGGCCTTCTGCCAGTCGTAGCGCTTCCAGGCCTCGAGCTGGCGGGGATCCGCCCCTTTGAGCTGGCGGGAATCCGACGCGTTCAGGATGCTCCGCACCCGCTCGAAGCGGGCCCGGTTCTCGGCGCAGGCGGGGTCGTAGTCGGGGAAGCCCATGGCCCGCGCGAAGCGGGTGGCGCCGTCCCCCACGATGAGGATGTGGGGC
>JAFJUR010000176.1 GCA_017859995.1 Holophagaceae bacterium
CCAGATCGTGGCCCAGCGCCGAAGCCCGCACACCGGCCGGGAGCACGCCTTCTACCGGCTGCAGGGCCCGGACTGGGTGAACGTGGTGGCCTTCACGCGGGCCGGGGAGCTGCTGGTGGTCGAGCAGTTCCGCCATGGCATCGACGCCGCCACCCTGGAGATTCCGGGCGGGGGCTGCGATCCCGGTGAGGTCCCCCTCGACGCGGCCCGCCGGGAGCTGCGCGAAGAGACGGGTTTCCGCTCCGGGCAGTGGGTGGCCCTGGGTTCCTGCACGCCGAACCCGGCGACTCAGAACAACCGCTGCCACACCTTCCTGGCCCTGGACTGCGATCCGGAAGGCGCCCTGGAGCTTGATCCCGCCGAGGAGCTCCAGGTCTGGGCCTGCTCGTGGCCAGAGTGGGTGGCCCGCATGCGGCAGGGGGAGATCCACCACGCCCTCGTGCTCTCGGCCTTCCAGCTGCTCAGCCTCTGGGAGGGGTGGCCCCCGCTCCGCGCACGCCTCGAGTCGTGACGGAGTCGCCTTTCCCGGAAGGCCCGGGAGGCGCTAGTCTGGACGCTGGATCCGGTTGAGGAGCGCCCCATGGCCAGCGAATGTTCCTTTGATGTCGTGTGCAAGGTGGACCTGGACGAGGTCAAGAACGCCGTGTCGCAGGCCATGAAGGAGATCGGCCAGCGCTACGACTTCAAGGGATCCGTCTCCAAGATCGAGCTGAAGGACGACAAGGTGCTGGTGCTCACCAGCGACGACGAGGTGAAGCTCAAAGCCGTCATCGACGTGCTGCAGACCAAGCTGCACAAGCGGGGCGTCAGCATCCGGAGCATGGTCTACGGCAAGATTGATCCCGCCGCCAAGGGCACGGTGCGCCAGGAGGTCACCATCCAGCAGGGGATCCCGGTGGAGAAGGCCAAGGGCCTCATCAAGGCCATCAAGGATTCGAAGATCAAGGTTCAGGCCAGCATCCAGGGCGACCAGCTCCGCGTGAGCGGCAAGAGTCGGGACGACCTGCAGGAGGTCATCGCCCTCTTCAAGAAGGACGACCAGGGCCTCGACCTGCAGTTCACGAACTACAGGGGTTGAGTTGAGCCGACTCGACCTCACCAGGTATTTCCTCCCCATCGCCCCCAAGCTGGCCGGGGTGGAAGCGGAATTGCAGCGGATCCTGCAGAGCGACGTCGAGGTGGTCCAGAAACTCGCGGATCACGTGCGCGGCGGGCAGGGGAAGCGCCTCCGGCCTGCGTTGGTGATGCTCTCCTCGCGGTTCTGCGGAGTCGAGACCGACGACGATGTGCGGTTCGGCGCCGTCTTCGAGCTGGTCCACACGGCCACCCTGGTGCACGACGATGTCATCGACCACGCCCAGATCCGCCGGAGCATGCCCACCCTCAACCGCCTCTGGGGCAACACCCTGACCGTGCTCTTCGGCGACGTGCTCTACCTGGTGGCCATGAGCGAGGCCATCGCCTGCCGGAGCTGGCGGATGATGGAGATCTTCGCGGAGGTCACCACCCGGATGATCGAGGGCGAGCTCATCCAGAACGACGTGCTCTTCAAGCTCGACACCAGCCGCAAGGACTACTTCGACATCCAGGAACGGAAGACGGCGCTCCTGTTCAGCGGCTGCACCGAGACCGGCGCCGTCCTCACCAATCGCGGCCAGGCGGAATGCGAGGCCATGCGCCGTTACGGCCTCGAGGTGGGCCGGGCCTTCCAGCTGGTGGACGACCTGCTGGACTACACCGCCACGAGCGAGCAGCTGGGCAAGCCCGCCTTCAGCGATCTTCGCGAGGGCAAGCTCACCCTTCCCATGCTGACCCTGCTGGAGCGGGCGCCGGACGAGGTCCGCGCCATCGTGCGCACCATCTGGGACCGGGGCGAGGAGGTGCCCATCCCTGCCGAGGAGGAGGCCAAGCTCCGGGCCCTCATCGAACGCCACGACGCCCTGTCGGAGACCCGCAGCCTGGCCCTGAAGGCCTCCCAGAACGCTGTGGCCCACCTGGCAACGGTGCAGGGGGATCCAGCCACCGCGGAGCTGCTGCGGGACATCCCCGAGGCCCTGCTGTCGCGAAGCATGTGATCCGCCACGCCCTTCAGTCGGTCAGGGTCTCCATCAAGGCCTGGAACCGAGGAAGGGCGCGAATGGCATCCAGGTCGCCGTCATGGAGGAGCCAGTCCTTCTGGGTCAGGCCCCCGGCCACGGCCTGTTCCAGGCACGCCATCGCCTCGCCTGGATCTCCCGCCAGGGCGTGGATGCAGCCCAGGTTGTAGAGCAGCATGGGGTCTCCCGGGTCCATGTCCCGGGCCATCCGGGCCCAGGCCAGGCCCTTCTCCCGCTCACCCAGGGCCACCAGGGCGTTGGCGCCCAGGTAGCGGGCCCTCACATCGTCGGGCACCCGGTCCAGCCGCTCCTCGACGAGGGCCAGGCCCCGGCGTCGAGCCCGCTCGGCCTCGTCCTCGATGCCGAGGCTGTGATAGACCTGGGCCACCAGGAGGATCGCCTGGAAATCCTCGGGACGCAGGGCAGCGGCCCATTCGAAGAATTCGATGGCCCGTTCCGCCTTTCCCGCGGCGAAGCAGTGCCGGGCGTAGAAGTAGGCCGCTTCGAACAGATTGGGATCGAGCCGCAGCGCGGTTTCGAAGGCCTCCTCGGCCTCCTCCTGCGCCCCGGCGGCCGAGAGCGCGAGCCCGCGCGAGGCGTGGGCCTCGGCCAGGTTGGGATCTAGTTCGAGGGCCTTCCGGCTGCACGATTCCGCCAACTCGCGCTGGGGTTCGGTGCGCTGGATGTAGATGTAGGAATAGGCCGCGCAGTTGGCCAGGCCAGCCCAGGCCCTGGCATAGTCGCCCTGGATGTCGAGGGCATGGCGGTACATCTGCGCGGCGAAGGCCATGCCTTGCCGGTTGAACCGGAAATAGTAGTGCCGGCCCCGCAGGTAGTACTCGTAGGCATCAAGATCCACGGGATTCGGCAGCCGCCTTTCCGGATGCAGCCGCATGGAGGACACGATTCGCTCGGCGAGATCGGTCAGGGTCGCAAAGAGCCCCTTCTGGTCGAAGTTGTAGACCGTGGACCAGAGCACCCGCTCGGTTCCGACGTCGACCATGTCCACCTTCAGGCTTAGCAAAGAGCCCTTTTCGAGAAGCGCGCCACCCACCACCGCCTGGGCATGGAGGCGCCGCCCCACCTCCACCAGGGAGAGGCCACGCCCGGCAAAGGGGAAGGCGGTGGTTCTGGAGATGATCCGCAGGCCCTCCACCTGGGTCAGGGACCGGAGGATCTCCTCCGCGATCCCCTCGGTCAGGTGCTCCTGGTCACCCTTCCGGCGGAGATCCAGGAAGGGCAGGACGGCCACCGCCGGTTCCTGTTTCCTGTCCCTGGGATGAACCAGGGCCTCCTTCAGGCCGCCCGCGGCCAGGTTTCGGGGGGGCTGCTTCGCGTGCTGGGACATACTCCACCTCCCGCGCGGCTGACCCGATCTGCTTCCATCCGGTGCGGTTGAGGCACACGGATTCCCCGGGGCACCTCAGGGGGTCCCGCCGCCTTGTCGCACCAGGAACATCGCGGTTTGGATGTCCACAGTTCACTCCCGGGGTGTATCCAACATGGGATGCCTGCCCCGGGGCGCAAGGGAACCAATGGCGACCAGGCTGGGGGCTGAAGCGCTGGGCCGGCGGGTCTAGCCCTCCACCTCTCCCAGCCGCAGGTCGAAGGGGATTCCCGCCCGCTTGCAGGCGGCGATGAAGGACTCCTTGTCGGGGCACTTGAGGTAGGCCTCCATGGGCTCGACCTTCCGGCTCTGGATCAGCTCCACCAGGGCGTCGTTCATGAGGCGCTGGCCGTAGCTCCGGCCCGTCTGCATGGCGCTGGGAATCTGGAAGTTCTTCCCCTCGCGCATCAGGTTGGCGATGGCCGGGGTGATGAAGAGCGTCTCCAGGGCAGCCACGCGCCCGCCGCCGATGCGCTTGAGCAGCACCTGACTCACCACGCACTTGAGAGCGTCCGCCAGCATCACCCGGATCTGCTGCTGCCGGTCGGAGGGGAACTGGTCCACGATGCGGTCGATGGTGCCGATGGCGCTGCTGGTGTGCAGGGTGCCGAAGACCAGGTGGCCCGTGGCGGCGGTCTCCAAGGCGATGGCGATGGTCTCAAGGTCGCGCATCTCGCCCACCAGCACCACGTCGGGATCCTCCCGCAACGCCGCCCGCAGGCCACTCTTGAAGCTGTCGGTGTGGGTACCCACTTCACGCTGGTTGACCAGGCAGCCCTTGCGGGGATGCACGAACTCGATGGGATCCTCGATGGTGAGGATGTGGTCGCGCCGCTTCTGGTTGCTCAGGTCCAGGATGGCGGCCAGGGTGGTGGACTTCCCGCTGCCCGTGGGCCCGGTGACGAGGACCAGCCCCTTGGACAGCGTCGCCAGGCGCCGCACGGGATCAGGCAGGCCCAGCTGGTCCGGGTCCGGCAGCTGGTTGGGGATGACCCGGCAGACCAGGCCGGGCCCCACCCGGTCCTGGAAGTAGTTCACGCGGAGACGACAGCCTCCCGCCTCGTAGGCATAGGCGAAGTCGGCGTCGTGGTGCGCCTGGAACCGTTCCCAGGCGGCCGGAGTGGCGAGGGCCTCCATCATCTCCAGCAGGGTGGCCGAGTCCAGGGGGCCGAACCCTTCCAGCTCCTTCATGTCGCCGTGGATCCGGGCCAGGGGCGGCTCGTGGGTGGTGCAGTGGAGATCCGAGCCCTGCCGCTCGAGCAGGGTGGCCAGGAGCTTTTCCGCCAGGGGATGGCCCTGGGCGCGGTGGCCACGAAGGTGGGACGCCGGGGGGCGCGGGGATGGCGGGGCGGGGGCCGTGGCGCTGAGGGCCGGGGTCGAGGCCGGTGGCGCCGCCGGGGCGGGCGCCTTGGTTTCCGCCAGAGACGCGGGCGGCAGTGGGCTCGGCACCTTGGATGGCCCCACATGCTCCGCATGGATCTGCGGTGTGTCCGCGTACCGGCTCAGGCGGATGTGGAAGCACTGACCCGCCAGGTCGTAGTCGAACTCCGTCTGGCCCTCCTTCTCCCAGGCGCCCTTCAGCTGGGGTGGCACCACATCGCCCGCCAGTACCTCCACCATCACCGCCGGCAAGGGATTGGGCAGCAGCTCCAGGGCCTCGCCGTTCTTCAGCTCGAGGCGGGGTTTCTTGTCTGCTTTGAGTTCCAGGCGGCTGCCGGCTTTCGAGATGACGTGGGCGAGCAGGCGGTCGATCTGGGCCATGGGAGGACTCCGACCCCAAAGGATGCCACGGGTCACAGCCTTGGGGGTTCGGTCAAAGCCCGCCGGCCGCTAGACTGGAAGGTGATCTTTCCTGGAGCCTGCATGAACATCCGGAAGGTCGCCCAGGACGCGGAAGAAGCCCGCATGATCACCAAGGAGTTCGGCGGGGCCAGCGTCGTGAAGGCGCAGATCCATGCGGGCGGCCGGGGCAAGGGCGGCGGCGTGAAATTCGCGACCGACCCCGACAAGGCGGTGGAGCTGTTCAAGGCCATGCTGGGCATGCAGCTCGTCACCAAGCAGACCGGAGCCGAGGGCCGGAAGGTCCGCACGGTCTTCATCTCCAAGCCCATCGACATCGCCCGGGAGCTCTACCTGAGCTTCCTGGTGGACCGGGCCTCCAGCCGCGTGACGATCCTGGCCTCCACCGAGGGCGGTGTCGAGATCGAGGAAGTGGCCGAGAAGACCCCCGAGAAGATCGTCAAGGTGGCCGTGGATCCGGCCCTGGGCCTCTGCGGGTTCCAGGCGCGGCAGGTGGCCTTCGCCCTGGGCCTGGAGGGCGATGCTTTCAAGAAGGGCGTGGTCTTCCTGCAGAACCTCTACAAGCTCTTCGTGGAGAAGGACTGCTCCATGGTGGAGATCAACCCCCTGGTGGTCACCAAGGACGGGGACGTCACCGCCCTCGACGCCAAGATCGGCTTCGATGACAACGCCCTGTTCCGGCACCCGGATGTGCTGGCCTTCCGCGACCTCAACGAGGAGGCCGAGGAGGAGGTCGAGGCCAGCAAGTTCAACCTGAACTTCATCAAGCTGGACGGCCAGATCGGCTGCATGGTGAACGGCGCGGGCCTGGCCATGGGCACCATGGACATCATCAAGTACCACGGCGGGTCCCCGGCCAACTTCCTGGATGTCGGCGGCGGAGCCACCGAGGATGCGGTCAAGAACGCCTTCCGCATCATCCTGCAGGATCCCGCCGTGAAGGCGGTGCTGGTGAACATCTTCGGCGGCATCATGCGCTGCGATGTGGTCGCCGCGGGCATCGTCAACGCCGCGAAGGAGATCGGCATCAAGGTGCCGGTGGTCGTGCGCCTCGAGGGCACCAACGTGGAAGAGGGCAAGAAGATCCTCGCCGACAGCGGCCTGAACCTGATCGTCGCCAAGGACCTGAAGGACGCCGCCGAGAAGGTGGTGGCCTCCATCAGTTGATTCTGTCCCGGGGTTCCGCGCTGCGCGCAGAACCCCGGGCCCCCTGGATGAGTGCGCGGGATACCCGCACCCTCATCCCATCCATGGAACCCGAATTCGAATCCAGAGAGGTATGACATGGCAGTTCTTGTGGGCAACCACACCAAATTGATCGTCCAGGGCATCACGGGCCGCGAAGGCCTCTTCCACGCCAAGGGTTCGCGCGACTACGGCACCAACGTGGTCGGCGGCGTGACCCCGGGCAAGGGCGGCACCGAGATCGAGGGCTTCCCGGTCTTCAACACCGTGAAGGAAGCCGTCGCCAAGACCGGCGCCAACGCGACCATGATCTTCGTGCCCCCCGTGGGCGCGGCCGACGCCATCCTCGAGGCGCTGGAAGCGGGCATAGAGCTGATCGTCTGCATCACCGAAGGCATTCCCGTCCTCGACATGGTGAAGGTCAAGCGCGTCCTTCCCGACTACCCCAAGAGCCGCCTCATCGGCCCCAACTGCCCCGGCATCATCAGCCCCGGCCTG
>JAFJUR010000177.1 GCA_017859995.1 Holophagaceae bacterium
TCGATCATGAGGGACTTCTCGACGCAGAACTTGCAGAACTTGGCGCGTCGTCCCCCAAAAGCCTTCTTCTTCTTGGGCTTGCCCTTCTTGGCATCGGCGCGGCGCTTCATCCCATCACCTCTTCAGCGGAACGTTCCTTGATCCCGGCCTTGGCCTTGCGCTTGGCTTCGCGCTCGATGCGCTCCTTGGCGCGGCCGGCGGCCTTCTCGGCCTCGTCCATGCGGACGCTGAGGTACTTGATGACCGAATCGTGGTTGCGGAAGCGGCGCTCGAGCTCGGCGATGAGGTCGGGCCCGGCGTTCATCTCGAAGAGCGTGTAGTAGCCCTCGCTGAACTTCTGGACTTCGTAGGCCAGCTTCTTGCGGCCCCACTTGTCGGTCTTGAGCAGCTCGCCACCCTGCTCGGCAATGATCCCCTCGAACTGCTTGACGAGCTCGTCGCTCTGCTCGTCGGTCAGCGTGGGGGAGGCGATGAAGATGGTCTCGTAATGACGCATCTGTCCTCCTTGTGGATGTGAAGCCCCCTTTCGGTTTCCAGGGAGCAAGGAAGAGCCCTCCAGCGGAGGACGCGAAGGGACAGTTTCGCGTGGAAAGGCCCAAAAATCAAAGAAAAGTCTGGGGTCGGGCGTCCGGAGGCGCGGATTCCCGAGGCGGGCCACCGTGTCAAACGCCCCCGCGCCCAGACTCCGGACCCCGAGCTTCGGGGGTCTCCCAGAATCCCGCCGGATTCACCCGGTCCGCCAGGGTGCCCAGGTCCTCGGTGGCCGCCAGGTGTTCAAGAAACCGAGCGAAGGGGGCATCCAGGGCATCCAGGCGCGCCCACTCGGGGTCGGTCCAATGGCCCAGCACGAAATCCACCAGGGGCCGCTCGAAGGGGCCGATGCCCAGGCGGAGCCGGGCGATCTCAGAGGTGCCGAGGCAGTCGAACACCGACCGCAGGCCATTGTGCCCGCCGTGGGAGCCGTTCAGCCGGAAGCGCCCCGTGCCCAGGGGCAGGTCCTTGTCGTCATAGAGCAGGATGAGCTTCCGGGGGTAGAGCCCCGCCGCTTCCGCCTGGGCGCAGGCTTCGCCGGAGAGGTTCATGTAGGTGGCGGGCACCAGGGCCTGGAGGCCCTCCGTCAGCGGGTACAGGGTGCCCGAGGCGAAGCGCCGGGAGGGGGCGGGCGCGAGGTCCCGGTCCGCCATCCATCGCTGCAGCATGAGCCGGCCGAGGTTGTGGCGGGTGTCCTGGTAGTCGGGGCCGGGATTGCCGAGGGGTACGAGGGTCCACATGGTCTGAAGACGCTAGCAGCTGGGGAAGGGTGGCGCAAAAACCAGAGCGGGCGCCGCAAGGCGCCCGCTCGTGTGTAACCGGAAGCGAAGGCCTACTTCTTGTCTTCCTTCTTGCCCTTCTTGACCACCTCGGGCTCGGCGGCGGCGGCAGGAGCGGCCACTTCCTCCTCGGCGGCCTTGCCGCGGACGGAGCAGACGGTCTGGTGAGCATCGCCGGTGAAGACGACATTGGGCACGAGGGTGATCTGCTCGAAGCGGATGCTGTCGCCCACGGCCAGGTTGGTGATGTCCACGTCAATGTGGGCGGGGATGATGCTGGGCAGGCATTCGATCTCGATCTCGCGGTGGGCGAAGTCGAGCACGCCGCCCATGCTCTTGACGCCGATGGAGGTGCCGACGAGGCGCACGGGCACCTTCACGCGCACCTTGTGGGTCATGTCCACGCGCATGAAGTCGACATGGCGGAGACGGCCGCTGATGGGATCGCGCTGCAGGTCCTTGATGATGACGTGGCGCTTGATGTCCGTGCCCTCGCGCTGGAGGAACATCACGGAGTTCATGCCGGCGTCGCTGGCCAGCACGCGGGCCACGGCCTTGGGGCTGATGGCGATGGCGACGGGGGGCTCGTTCAGGCCGTAGACCACGGCCGGGATCATGCCGCTCTTCTTGAGGTCGCGCACGGCGGCCTTGCCGAAGGTTTCGCGCTTGGGGACAACCAGGACTTCCTGGGACATGGGGATTCCTCCTACCTGGCAGCGGCGATCCTCTGGATCGGCTGCCCTCTCGTTGGGGCGGGTCCGGGCGGACCGTTCAAGCTCTCCCGATGGAGGGCCGAACCTCCGATTCTGCCTGAAAAGACCCTGAAAACAAAGGGAGATCTTTGGATCGGACGATACAGGGCCTGTACCATCAGGCTGTTACACCCGGGTTGTACGATCCTGGACCAGAGGTCCCCGTGTTCCATCCCATCCCCCGTCCCGAGGAACTGCTCAACCGCGAACTGAGCTGGCTGGAGTTCAACGCCCGGGTCATGGAGGAGGCGGAGGACCCCACTGTGCCGCTGCTGGAGCGGGTGAAGTTCCTCAGCATCGTCTCCAGCAACTGGGACGAGTTCTTCATGGTGCGGGTGGCGGGCATCTGGCGTCAGATCGACGCCGGCATCACCCAGCCTGGCCCGGACGGCCTGACCCCGCGCCAGCTCCTTGAACGGGTGTCTTCCAAGATCCACGCCTATTCCGCCCGGCAGCACGAACTCTTCCACGCGATCCTGGAGCCCCAGCTTGAGGCCAACGGCATCACCATCCTCGATCCCGAGGCGCTGGATGAGGCCCAGTCGGCCTTCCTGCTGGACTACTTCGAGCGCAGCCTCCTGCCCCTCATCACGCCTCTGGCCGTGGACACGGGCCACCCCTTCCCCCGCCTCGGCAACCGGGCCCTGGTGCTGGTGGTGGAACTGGAGCCTGACGAGGATCAGCTGGACGGGGACCTGCCCGCTTCGGAGCTCTCGTTCATCCATGTGCCCACGGGGCTCGCCTCGCGTTTCCTGCGGGTGCCCTCCGCCCCGGGAACCCACGCCTTCGTGATGCTCGAGGACGTGGTGCAGCACCACCTGGCGCGGCTGTTCCTGGGCTACACCGTGAAGAGCTGCCATGCCATCCGCGTGACCCGGGATTCGGACCTACCGGTGGAGGAAGATCCCTCCGAGGACCTGCTGAAAACCGTGGAAGAAAGCCTCCGCGACCGCCGCCGCGGCGCGGTGGTGCGCCTGCAGTACGAGCAGGGCCTGTCGTCGGAGGTGCTTGACCTGCTCATCGAGGAGATGGAGCTCAGCCCCGAGGACCTGTACCCGACCTCGGGCCTCACGGCCTTCTCGGACCTCATGCAGCTCTGCAGCCAGCTGGACCTGCCCCACCTGAAGGACAGCCCCCTGCCACCCCTGCCCGTGCCCCAGCTGGACCAGGCCGGAAGCCTCTTCGAGGCCATCGCCAAGAACGACATCCTGCTTCACCATCCCTACCAGAGCTTCGATGACAGCGTCGTTCGGTTCGTGCGCGAGGCGGCGGAGGATCCGAAGGTTCTCGCCATCAAGATGACCCTCTACCGGGTGACGGTGAACAGCCCCGTGGCTGCGGCCCTGGAGCGGGCCGCCGAGCGCGGCAAGCAGGTGGCGGCCATCGTTGAGCTGCGGGCCCGGTTCGACGAGGCCGCCAACATCACCTGGGCTCGGCGCCTGGAGAAGACAGGCGTGCACGTGGTCTACGGCCTGCCCAACCACAAGATCCACTGCAAGGCCTGCCTCGTGGTGCGCCAGGAGGCGAACGGCATCAAGCGGTACTGCCACCTTGGCACGGGCAACTACAACGAGCGCACCAGCCGCCTTTACTCCGACCTGGGCCTGTTCACCGCTCGGCCCGAGTTCGGCGAGGACCTGTCGAACCTCTTCAACATGCTCACGGGCTACACCCGGCCGCCGGTGTTCCACCGGATCCTGCTGGCGCCCCAGCACCTCAAGAAGGCCCTGAAGGCCCGCATCCAGCGGGAGATCGGCCATGCCCGCGACGGGAGACCCGCCCGCATGATCCTCAAGATGAACGCGCTGGTGGATCCTCAGATCATCCAGATGCTCTACGAGGCCGGCCGCGAGGGCGTGAAGGTGGACCTCATCGTGCGCGGCACCTGCTGCCTGAAAGCCGGGGTGCCGGGGCTCTCCGAGAACATCCGCGCGGTCTCCATCATTGACCGCTTCCTTGAGCACGCCCGCGTCTACCACTTCTTCAACGACGGGCAGCCGGACACCCTGCTGGCCAGTGCGGACCTCATGCCCCGCAACCTGGACCGCCGCGTGGAGCTGGCCTTCCCGCTGGTGGACCCCCTCCTGGCGGCGCAGGTGATCGAGATGGTGGAGCTGCAGCTCCACGACACGCTGAAGGGCCGCGTCATCGGACCGGATGGCGAGGTGGTCCGCCGGGGCCTGGACCTCCAGGATCCGCCCCTGCGCAGCCAGCTCCGCATCTACGAGCACACCCTGCTGGACAGCGGCGTGGGGGCCGTCACCCGGAAGCTGGGGCCCCTGGATCCAGATATTTGATGCTCCCCGGGGGTTCCTCGCTGCGCGAACACCCCCGGACCCCCGCGTCGAGGCGGGGCGCCGCCCGGCCCCGTGCGGTGTCCGCCATTCATTCCCCGTGTCAGACTAATGGGCTGGAGACACGCATGACGAAAATCAGCCGCGCCGCCCTGTTCGAAGCCCTGAATGCCTATGTGGTGCCCGGCACCAATGCCAGCCTCACGACGCTCAAGGCGGTGAAGGGCATCGATGTCACCGAGGGCAAGGTCACGGTCCTGCTCCAGCTCATGGAGGCCTACCAGGACCGCGTGCAGGCCATCAAGCAGGCGCTGGAGACGATCATCCTGAACCAGCCCGGCGTGGCCGCGGTCGACATCGAGATCGGCTGGGAGAAGACGGCCCAGGTGGAGTTCAAGAACCTCATCCCGGGCATCAAGCGGTGCGTGGTGGTGGGTTCGGGCAAGGGCGGCGTGGGCAAGAGCACCGTCACGGTGAACCTCGCGATCGCCATGGCTCAGCAGGGTCTGAAGGTGGGCCTCCTGGACTCCGACATCTACGGGCCTTCCGTCCCGATGATGCTGGGCCTCAAGGATTCGCCGCTGGGCACCCCTGACGGCAAGATCCTGCCCCTGGATGCCTTCGGCGTGAAGGTCATGTCCATGGGCGTGCTCATCGAGGAGGACCGCCCCGTCATCTGGCGCGGCGCCATGCTCAACAAGGCCCTCCAGCAGTTCCTCAAGGACGTGGCCTGGGGCGACCTGGACGTGCTCTTCATCGACCTGCCCCCCGGCACCGGCGACGTGCAGCTCACCCTCATCCAGAACGCCCAGGTGGATGGCGCCGTCATCGTGAGCACCCCGCAGGACGTGGCCTTCCTGGATGCGAAAAAGGCCATCGGCATGTTCGGCACGGTGAAGGTGCCCGTCCTCGGCATCATCGAGAACATGAGCAGCTTCATCTGCCCGGGCTGCGGCCAGGAGACCCAGATCTTCGGCCACGGCGGCGTGAAGGC
>JAFJUR010000178.1 GCA_017859995.1 Holophagaceae bacterium
CCGCAGCGCGAAGAAGGCCGCGCTCACCGCCGGGGCGGCCATGCTGGCCTTCGCCCTGGTGGGCCAGTTCATCTTCAGCCTCTTCGGCTTCACGGCCCTGGCCATGCGCTTCGTGGGCGGCGTGCTGGTCCTGTACCGCGCCATCGCCATGCTCTACGGCGAAGATCCCCGCGAGCGCAGCACGGAGGACGAGAAGGCCGAAGCCAGCCGGAAGCTGCCGGAGGATTTCGCCATCATCCCCTTCGGCATTCCCCTGGTGGCGGGCCCGGGCACGCTGTCGACGGTCATGGGCATGATCGCGGGCATCGGCTGGCTGGAGTACGGGGTGGTGCTCGTGGCCATCCTGCTGAACACCTGGATCGTCTACCTCTTCCTGCGCAAGGCCCCGGCCGTGTTCTCCCGCCTGGGCGCCATCGGCACCAAGGTGGTGAACAAGCTCATGGGGCTCATCCTGGCGGCCGTGGCCATGCAGTTCCTCATCAACGGGTAGCTACTTCAGCGCGGCCTCGATGGCGGCCATCAGCTCGGCGCTGTCCGGCGCGACCTTGCTGCTGAAGGCCTGGATGACCTGGCCGTCCTTCCCGACCAGGTACTTGTGGAAGTTCCAGGCGGGCTCCCCGTGCTTGGCGGTGAGGAACTGGTAGACTGGCGCCTTGCCGGCCCCCTTGACCTCCAGCTTCTCGAAGAGCGGGAAGGTCACCCCGTAGTTCTTCTGGCAGAAGGATTCGATCTGGGCCGCGGAGCCGGGCTCCTGGCCGCCGAACTGGTTGCAGGGGAAGCCGAGCACCACGAGTCCGCGGTCCTTCAGCGACGCGTAGAGCTTCTGCAGCCCTGCGTACTGGGGGGTGTAGCCGCATTCGCTGGCCACGTTCACGGCCAGCACGACCTTGCCCTTGTAGGCGGCCAGGGACTGGGGCTTGCCCTCCAGGGTGTTGAGGGTGACTTCGTGCAGAGACATGGGGACCTTCCTTTCTGCGGCGGTGTCGGCGGCGGGGGCGAGGGTGGCCAGGAGGGCGAGGGACGGGACGAGCAGAGGGGTCAGACGCATGGGATCTCCGTGGTACTCATCTAGGGTGCCGGCGGGTCGGCCGGCGTTCCAGGCCGGACCGCCGGGCTCGGCCAACCGCTGAGCGGCTCCGAGCGTCCAGTCGGCGGGCCCGCCGTCCAGGGTCTCCCCGGGCCTCCCCCCGCTCGGTCATGCTGATGACCATGCGATTCGGCCCGCTCCAGCTGCACTTTCGGTCCCGCCTGCGAAAGCGGGTGCCCTGGATCATCGTGGTGGTCTTCGCGGCCCTGTTCACCGGGCTGCAGTTCCTGATCGTGCCGGCCGCGGTCCATGGCCATCCCGGCGTCGTGGCGAACGCGCTGATCATGCCCCTCCTGATTTCCTTCTGCTACGGCTTCCTCACCCCCCTGCCCTGGCGGTGGACAGGAGACGACCGGCTGCGGGCCCCCTTCTGGCGCGGGCTCGCCCAGGCCCTGATCTTCAACGCGCTGCTCATCCTCCTGCTGGTGACCCTGAGCTGGCTCATGGTGCGCAACATCAACTTCAAGGCCGAGGCCCTGGGGCTCGCCCAGGGGGCGAAGGCCTCCTTCGGCTCGATCCTCCTGGTGCAGATGCTGGCGGGGGTTCCAATGATGACCATCATCGGCGCCATCATCTCGCTGGGCGTGGTCACCGAGGAGGAGAAGGCCGCCGCCGAGGCCAAGCTGGAAGAGGCGCAGTGGGTCCTGCTGCGCGGGCAGCTCAGCCCCCATGTGCTCTTCAACTCGCTGAACGGCCTGGCCGAGCTGGTGCGGCAGGATCCGGTGGCCGCGGAGCAGGCGATCCTCGATCTGTCGGAGTTGTACCGGGCCCTTCTTCGCCATGGCGACCGGCCCTGGGCGCCGCTGGGCGAGGAGCGGGCCCTGGTGCAGCGGTTCCTGGCGGTGGAGGGGCTCCGGTTCGGGGCCCGCCTGCGGGTGGGCTGGGACTGGGATTCTGGTTTGGACAGCATGGAGGCCCCGCCCTTCCTGCTCCAGCCCCTGGTGGAGAATGCCTTGAAGCACGGCATCGCACCCCATCCCGACGGCGGCGAGCTGACGCTGAGCCTGCGCCGGGAGGGCGAGGGGTTCCGGCTCCGGGTGGCCAACACGGGTCGGGGGCTCGGTCTTGTGCCGGGCTCGGGGGTGGGGGTGGGCAACCTGGAGGCGCGCCTGAGGCTGGCCTACGGGACGGGCGCCACCTTCCACCTGCGCTCGGAGGGCCCCGCCACGGTGGCGGAGGTGCGGGTTCCGCATCCGGGGGTCCGCCGATGAAACCGCTGCGGGTGGCCCTGGCCGACGATGAACCCCTGGCGCGCGCCCGGCTGGCCCGGCTGCTGCGGGAGGCTGGCTGCGAAGTGAAGGCCGAGCTGGCGGATGGCCCCGCGGTGCTCACCTGGCTGCGCGAGCCCCGGGAGGTGGACGCCCTGTTCCTGGACATCCAGATGCCGGGCGCGACGGGCCTCGAAGTGCACGCCGAACTGGCGGAGTGCCGCCACTGCCCGCCGGTGGTCTTCGTGACCGCCTATTCCGAACACGCCGTGCGCGCCTTCGAGGCCGCGGCCCTGGACTACATCATGAAGCCCGTGTCGGCGGAACGGCTGGCGAAGACCCTCGCGCGCCTGGGCGAGGCCGCGCCCCGGCGCGCGGAGGCGCCGGCGACCGCCTCCCAGCGCTTCCCCGTGAAGGCCGGCGAAGGGCATGTCTTCCTCGACCTGAGGCGCACCACCCATTTCGAAGTGGAAGAGGAGGTGGTTTGGGCCTGGGCCCCGGCCCAAGGTACCCCCTGCCGCCACCGCACCTCCTGGACCACCCTGGCGGAGGTGGAGGCGGCTTTCCCCGGCGCGGGCCTGCTCCGCATCCAGCGCCACCTGCTCCTCCGCCCCGAGGCGGTATTGGGCCTGAAGCCCCTGGAGGGCGGGCGGGCCTCGGTGCGCGTGGCCGAGGGGATGGATCTGGAGGTCAGCCGCAGCGTCACCCCGAAAATCAAGGAATTGCTTGGGCTGTGACGAGAAGCATGGTGGACAATCGTCCGCAGTCGACACAGGGCCACCCGCATGCCCGAACGGATCCAGATCCACCCGAACGCCCCGGTTTCCGCCACCGGTGGCGCCGTTCGGGTGGTTTTGCTCTATGCCGGGTTCTCAGGTCTTTGGATCCTGCTCTCCGACCGGGCGGTGGGTGCCCTGGTACGCGACCACGACCTCATGACGCGGGTCAGCATCGCCAAAGGCTGGGTCTTCGTGGCGGTCACGGCGGCCATGCTGTTCTTCATGGTGCGGCGCCTGGTGCGGAACGTGGCCAGCCGCGAGGCCAAGCTGCAGACCCTCATCCACGCCATTCCCGACCTGGTCTGGCTGAAGAACGGCGAGGGGGTCTACCTGGGCTGCAACCGGGCCTTCGAGCGGTTCTTCGGCGCCCCGGAGGCGGAGATCATCGGGAAGACGGACTACGACTTCGTGACGAAGGAACTCGCCGACTTCTTCCGCCAGAAGGATCGTGAGGCCATCGAGGCGGGGGGCACCCGGGAGAACGAGGAGTGGGTGACCGTCGCCGAGACCGGCCAGGCCATGCTGCTCGAGACCCTCAAGACCCCGATGTACGACGACCGGGGCAACCTGATCGGCGTCCTGGGCATCGGCCGGGACATCACCGAACACCAGAAGCTGGTCGATGAGCGCGGCCGCCTCCAGGCCCAGCTCAACCAGTCGCAGAAAATGGAGCTGGTGGGCCGCTTCGCCGGGGGCGTGGCCCACGACTACAACAACATGCTGGGGGTGATCCTGGCGAACGCCGACCTGGCGCTCTACCAGATGGGTCAGGACCGCCCCGAGCGGAAGCACCTCGAGGAGATCGCCCGGGCCGCCCGGCACTCCGCCGACCTCACCCGGCAGCTGCTGGGCTTCGCCCGCCAGCAGCCCGTCGATCCCCGGCCGATGGATCTCAACGAGGCGGTCTCCGGCATGCTGAACGTGCTGGGCCGCCTGGTGGGACCGGACGTGCGCCTCACCTGGCTTCCCGGCACGGGGCTCTGGAAGGTGCGGATGGATCCCACCCAGCTCGACCAGATGCTGACCAACCTTCTGGTGAACGCCCGGGACGCCATCGCCGGCACAGGATTCATCGAGGTGGCCACGGAAAACCTGACGCTGACGCCCGGGGATTGCCTCTCGCTCAGCGACCTCAAGCCGGGCGACCACGTCTGCCTCAGCGTCGTCGACAACGGCTCGGGCATGCCGCCTGATCTGGTGGCGCGCATCTTCGAGCCCTTCTTCACCACCAAGCCGGCGGGCAAGGGCACGGGCCTGGGGCTGGCCATGGTCCACGGCGTGGTCAAGCAGAACCAGGGCGCTATCCAGGTCGAGAGCGAGCCCGGGCGCGGCACCTGCTTCCGCATCTTCCTGCCCCGGGCCCTCTAGGGCCGGCCCTACTTCCGGAGCTTCAGCAGGTCCAGGACGATGACGAGGGCCATCAGGGAGGCCAGCAGAAGGAATCCGCCGGTGAGGATCTTCTCCTTCAGGTCGAGGGTCAGGTCCTTCCTGCGCAGCTTCTCGAAGGTGAGCAGGGCCATGTGGCCGCCATCCAGGGCGGGGATGGGAAGGGCGTTGAGCAGGCCTAGCTGCAGGCTGATGGCGCCGCACATGAAGAGGAACACGTCCCAGCCCGAGCGCGCGGCCCGGCTGCCCTGGCGGATGATGCCGATGGGGCCGGCCACCTCGGCGCTCTTGGCCTGGAAGGTGACGAGCTTTTTGAGGAAGCCGAAGACCTGGCCGCTCATGCGCCAGGAGGTGGCCACCGCGAACTTGCCGCCGTCGATGAAGTCGCCGGCGCGGTAGGCGCGGCGCTCCAGGGGCATGGCCAGCGGCGCCGGCTGGAAGCCCAGGCGGCCCTTGCCGCCGTCCAGCCGGGGGGTGAGGGGCAGCTCGAGGGGCTTGCCCTCACGGGTGATGCTGAAGGGGACAGGCTGGCCGGGGTGAGCCTGGATGTAGGCCACGGCGGCCTCCCACTCCGATCCTGGGAACCGCAGGTCGCCGATGCCGCGCAGCTCGTCGCCCACCTTCAGGCCGCCCTGCTCGGCGGCGCTGCCGGGCAGCACTTCGATGATCGTCCAGGATTCCTGGACCTTGGTGACGCGGGCCTGGTCGGCTCCCACGAAGGTGAACAGGATGAAGGTGGTGGCCAGGTTCGCCAGGATGCCGCCGCTGTAGAACAGCATGCGCTTCCAGTAGGGCTGCTTGAGGAAGCCGTAGGGATCCTCCGCGCCGGGCTCCTCGGGGTTGAAGCCCGCCAGCTTGACGTAGCCGCCCAGGGGCAGCGCGCTGAGACAGACATCCGTCTCGCGCCACTTGAAGCCGAAAAGACGGGGGCCGAAGCCGAGGGAGAACGTCTCCACGGGCATGCCCATGTACTTGGCCGCCAGGAAGTGGCCGCCCTCGTGCAGGAAGATCAGGCCGCCCAGCATGAGGATGGGGCCCCAGAAGCCGGCGCCGGGCCACTTGAGGGCGAACACGGAGACGGCGGCGAAGGACAGGACGAGGGGCAGGCGCTTCATGGATGTCCAGACAGATCAGGCCCGGGCTTGGACCCATCCTTCAGCATGACGCCTTGCGGCCCGATCCGCATCCAACACCTGTTCGAGGGA
>JAFJUR010000064.1 GCA_017859995.1 Holophagaceae bacterium
CTGCCTTTCCCCGCCATCGTGGCCTCTTCCAGCGACGATCCCTTCATGGGGGTCGACCGGGCGCGGGGCTTCGCGGCCGACTGGGGCGCCCGCTTCGTGGAACTGGGCCCCTGTGGCCACCTGAACAGGACTTCGGGCCACGGGCCGTGGATCCGGGGCGAGGCCCTGCTGGCGGAGTTGCGCTAGACGGCCGGGCCGTGGGAAGGTGGAGCTTCCGATGGAGGAGCGGTCCCCATCAGTACCGACGGCGAGGGGGATGACCCCGGTGACCCGGCGGGAAAGGGGAGGATCGCCGAAGGGTTCGCGGCTCATCGACGCGCCCCCTGGACGACGAGGCGAAAGCCCGGCGGCTGTCGTGCCGGTCACCCGGCGCGGAGGGCCTGAGGCGCGGCGGCGGGATCCTTCCCACCGCGTTCCGCAGGGCACCGTCGGCACGCCGAGGTTTCCATGAACGCATCCCCCGCAGACCCCCGACGCTGGCTCACGGCCCGCCTCATGGCCCTGTGCGCCACGGAGACCACCTCGGGCCGAGAGGACGCCGGGCTGCCCGAGCTGCGGGCGCTGCTGCAGGGCCTCGGGGCCACCGTGGTGGAGCAGCCCGTGGCCCCGGGGCGCACGAACGTGCTGGCCCTGTGGGGCCGGCCGCGGGTGCTCTTCTCCACGCACCTCGACACCGTGCCGCCCTTCGTGCCACCCCGCCTCGAGCGCGAGGTCGTGTGGGGCCGCGGTGCCTGCGATGCCAAGGGCCAGATCGTCGCGCAGTTGGCGGCGGTGAAGTCGCTGCTGGACGAGGGCCGGGAGGGCCTGGCCTGGCTGGGCGTGGTCGGTGAGGAGACCGACAGCGCCGGCGCCGCCGCGGCCTCCGCCCTGGCGAATCACTTCCTGGGGCTCAAGGCCCTCATCAACGGCGAGCCCACGGAACTGAAGTTGGCGACGGGCCAGCGCGGCGTGCAGCACCTCTGCCTGCATTGCTCGGGGCGGGCGGCCCACAGCGGCAGCCCCGAGCTGGGCCACAACGCCACCTGGCCGCTCCTGGGCTGGCTCCAGCGGCTGCGGGAGCGGCCGCGGCCGGTGGACGCGCAGCTGGGGCCGGAAGTCTGGAACCTCGGCCTGCTCCAGGCGGGGGAGGCCCTGAATTCGGTGCCGGCCAAGGCGGAGGCCCACCTGCTCGCGCGGGTGGTGCCGGGCAGCACCTTCCTGGAGGATGCGCGGCAGCTCGCCCCCGCTGAAGGCACCGTGGACCTGCGCCTGGATGAACCCGCCGACCGCTACCCGGCGGTGCCGGGGTTCGAGCAGGCGGCGATGCCCTTTGGTTCGGACGCGCCGGCCCTCCGGAGCCTGGTGCCCGACCGCACCGTGGTGCTGGCGGGACCGGGCAGCATCAGCGTCGCGCACACCCTGGACGAACACCTCGCCCTGGCCGACCTCGAGGCCGGCGTGGCGCTGAACCGCCGACTGGCCCTGCATTTCCTGGGAGACTGAACCATGACCGCCAAGATTCCCGTCACCGTTCTGGGCGCCACCGGCGTCGTCGGCCAGCGCTTCGTGCGCCGTCTGGCCAACCATCCCCTCTTCCGCGTGGAGCACCTCGCCGCCAGCGAGCGCAGCGCGGGCAAGCGCTACCGCGACGCCTGCGCCTGGCGCCTGGATGGGGAGCCGTATGGCGGCCTCGGCGACCAGATCATGGCCGAAGGCACGCCGGAGTTCGCGCTGTCGCCGGTGGTGTTCAGCGCCCTCGACACCGCGCCGGCCTCGGAGCTGGAGCCCGCCTTCGCCCGGGCCGGGGCCATGGTGTTCTCCAACGCGGCGGCCTTCCGCATGTCGCCGGAGGTTCCCCTGCTGGTTCCGGAGGTGAACGCCGACCACCTGGGACTGCTGGAGATCCAGCGGCACCACCACGGCTGGAACGGCGGGATCATCACCAACGCCAACTGCACCGCCACCGTGCTGGTGATGGCCCTGGCGGCCCTCCACGAGACCTTCGGGGTGGAGGCCGTGCTGATGACCTCCATGCAGGCCATCAGCGGCGCAGGCTACCCGGGCGTGGCGAGCCTGGACATCCTCGGCAACGTGATCCCCTTCATCCGCAACGAGGAGCCGAAGGTGGAGGAGGAGACGCCGAAGATGCTGGGCCGCTTCACGGGCAGCGGCGTGGAGTTGGCGGCCATGCAGGTGAGCGCCCTCTGCCACCGGGTGCCGGTCATCGAGGGCCACACGGAGGCGGTCAGCGTGCGGCTCAAGGGCGCGCCTTCCCTCGAGGATGTGCGCGACGCCTGGCTGACCTGGCGGCCAGAGCCGCAGCGCCTGAAGCTGCACTCGGCACCGGCGGTGCCGGTCCATGTGCATACGCTCGAAGACCGGCCCCAGGTCCGCCGCGACGTGGAGGTCGATGAAGGCATGAGCGTGCACGTGGGTCGCCTGCGGCCCTGCCCCATCCTCGGCCTCAAGTTCGCGCTCCTGGGCCACAACACGGAACGGGGCGCCGCCGGGGGAAGCATCCTCAACGCCGAGCTGGCCCACGCGAAGGGGTACTTCCGATGATCGTCCTCAAGTTCGGCGGCAGCAGCGTGGCCGATGCGGCCTGCATGCGGCAGGTGGCGGAGCTGGTGCGGACCGCCCTGCCGCGCTCGCCCCTGGTGGTGCTCTCGGCCATGGGCAAGACGACCAACGGCCTCTTCGACGCGGCCAAGGCCGCGGAGGCGGGGGATCTGGCCGAGGCCATGGCGCGCCAGCGGGGGCTCATGGCCGCCCACCGCGAGGCCGCGGACGAGCTGTTCGACGGCGCCGTCCCCGAGGCTCTGGACGTGGCGCTGACGGATCTCTTCGGCGAGCTGGAGCTGCTGCTCCGGGGCGTGGCGCTGCTCCGCGAACTGAGCCCCCGCAGCATGGACGCCATCGCCTCCCTGGGCGAGCGGCTGTCCACCCGCATCTTCGCGGCCCACGTGCGGGGCGCCTGGCTGGATGCCCGCAGCGTGCTCCGCACCGATGCCGTCTTCGGCGAGGCGGTGCCGCAGCCGGAGGCCATCCGTGCCCTGGCGGCCGAGCACCTCGCGCCCCTGGTGGCCCCGGGCCGCGTCGTCGTCACCCAGGGCTACATCGGTGCCACGGAGGATGGCCTCACCACCACCCTGGGCCGGGGCGGAAGCGACTATTCCGCGGCGCTCTTCGGCGCCGCCCTGGGCGCCGAAGAGGTGCAGATCTGGACCGATGTGGAGGGCGTGCTCACCTGCGACCCGCGCATCGTGCCCGACGCCCTGCCCATCCCCGAGTTGAGCTTCGCCGAAGCGGCGGAGCTGGCGGCCTTCGGCGCGAAGGTGCTGCATCCGGCCACCATCCAGCCCGCCGTGGAAGCCCGTATTCCCGTCACGGTGCGCCACACCCAGAAGCCCGAGGGGCGCTTCACCACCATCTCCGCGGAGGTCCGGACCGGGCGGCCCATCACAGCGCTGGCCAGCCGCGGACCCGTGACCGTGCTCACGGTGAGCAGCACGCGGATGCTCGCCCAGAGCGGCTTCCTGGCCCGCCTCTTCGAGGTGTTCGGTCGTCGCGGCGTGAGCGTCGACCTGGTGGCCACCGCCGAGGTGAGCGTCTCCCTCACGGTGGAAGCGGATGTCTCCCTCAAGGCCCTCACGCAGGACCTCTCGGCCTTCGCCACGGTGGAGGTCCACGAGGGGCGCGCCATCATCGCCGCCGTGGGCGAGCGGCTGAAGTCCACGCCGGGCCTGGGCGCGCAGCTGCTCCTGGCCCTGGGTGACATCAACGTGGAAATGATCAGCATGGGCGCCAACGAGATCAACCTCAGCCTGGTGGTGAAGCAGGAGTCCACGTCTGAAGCGCTGCGTCGGCTCCACCGGGTGCTGACCGGTGAAGGGAGGAAGGCATGAAGGTCGGCGTGTTCGGCACGGGGCGGCTGGGTTCCGCCATCGCCACGGCGGCAGGCCAGGAGCTGGCCTGGCAGGTGGGCCGCGAGGCGCCGCCCTCCGTGAAGGTGGATGCGGCCATCGAGGCGACCGTGGCTTCCCGGGTGGAGGCCCGCGTGGCCTGGGCCCTGGCGACGGGGACCGACCTGCTCATCGGCACCACCGGCTGGAGCCTGCCGGATCTGGAGGCCCGGGTGGGCCAGCGCATCGGCGTGCTGGTGGCCCCGAATTTCTCGCTCACGGTGGCGCTCTACGCACGCCTCAGCCTGGTGCTGGCCCGCTACGCGGCCCTGGATGAAGCCACGGATCCCTACCTGGTGGAGCACCACCACGCCCGCAAGCACGACGCGCCCTCCGGTACCGCCAAGCAGTTGGCCGGCACGCTGCTGAAGGGGTGTCCCCGCAAGACCGAGTGGGTGATCCCGTCGGCGGGTCAGCCGGTGCTGCCGCATCAGCTCAACGTCTCCAGCATTCGCGCCGGGCACACCTACAGCAGCCATGTCGTGGGCCTCGACAGCCCGGGCGAAGTGCTGGAGCTGAGCCACGCGGCCCGCAGCGCCAGCCCGTACGCCGAAGGCGCCCTTCGCGCCGCCCGGTGGCTGCGGGGCCGCAAGGGCGTCTTCACCATGGACCAGGTGGCCGCCGACCTGCTGGATCCCCTGTTCCGCGACGTGAATCCATGACCTCGAATCCCCACGGGAGGACTTCCATGACGCTCGACCTTTCGGGCCTGGCCGTGGCCCTGGCCACCCCCTTCAAGCCCTCCGGCGAGGTGGACCTCCCGGCCTTCCGCCGCCTCGTGCGCCACGTGGCCGCCGGGGGCGTGGACACCCTGGTGCCCCTGGGGTCCACCGGCGAGGCCGCCACGATCCTCGATTCGGAGCGCGACGCCATCATCACCGCCTGCCTGGAGGAAAGCAGCGGTCGGCCGGTGGTGGTGGGCACGGGCCACAACGCCACCCGCCAGGCGGCGGCGCTCACCCGTCGCGCCCAGGAGCTGGGTGCCGCCGGGGCCCTGGTGGTGACGCCCTACTACAACAAGCCCACACCCGACGGGCTGGTGGCCCACTACGCCGCCATCGCCGAGGCCGCGCCGGGATTCCCGCTGATCGCCTACAACGTGCCGGGCCGTACGGGGCTGAACGTGACGCCCGCCGTGCTGGCCCGCCTCTGGGAGAATCCGCAGGTGGTGGCCGTGAAGGAGAGCAGCGGCAACCTGGCGCAGATCGCCGAGATCGCCCGCACCCTGCCGTCCGGGAAGATGCTGCTGTCGGGCGACGACAACCTGGCCCTGGCCTCGATGGCCGTGGGCGCTGCGGGCCTGGTCTCGGTGCTGGGCAACGCGCTGCCGAGGGAGACTACCGCTCTGGTGGCCGCGGCCCGGAACGGCAACCACGAGGAGGCCCTTCGCCTCCACCAGCAGCTGCTGCCCCTCATGGACGCGCTGTTCCTCGAGAGCAATCCCATCCCCCTCAAGGCGGCCCTCAAGCTGCTGGGCCTGGGGGAGGATGCCGTGCGCCTGCCCCTTGTTCCCGCGGCCGCCGCCACCCGCACCCGGGTGGCCGAGGCCCTGTGCCTGTCCACGGACGGCACCATTCCAGGAGTGCTCTGATGGTCGTGGACTTCGATTCCATCCAGCGGTTTTTCAGCCGTTCCGGGGAGGTTCTGGCCGCGGATCCGGAGGCTCCCGCCATGCACCAGGTGCTGCTGGTGGCCCTCGAGACGGGCACCATCCGCGCCGCAGAGCGGCAGGAGGACGGCACCTGGGTGGCCAACACCTGGGTGAAGCAGGCCATCCTCTGCGGGTTCCGCCGCACCAGCCTGGTGGAGATGGAGGGCCCGGGCTTTCCAATGTTCGACAAGACCGCCTACCCGCCCCGGCACTTCGGCCTGGAAGACGCGGTGCGCCTCGTTCCGGGGGGGTCCGCCGTGCGCCGCGGCGCGCATATCGCCCGCAGCGTGGTGCTCATGCCTCCGGCCTACGTGAATGTGGGGGCCTTCGTGGACGAGGGCACCATGGTGGACAGCCACGCCCTGGTGGGCAGCTGCGCGCAGATCGGCAAGCGGGTGCACCTCTCGGCCGCGGCCCAGGTCGGCGGCGTGCTGGAGCCCGCGGGCGCCCGGCCGGTGATCGTCGAGGATGACGCCTTCGTGGGTGGCCTCGTGGGCCTCTTCGAAGGCATCGTCGTGCGGCGTCGGGCGGTGCTGGCTTCGGGCGTGGTCATCACGGGCAGCACCGTGATCTACGACCTGGTGAACGGCCGGGAGCTGCGCCAGGAGGTGCCCGAAGGCGCCGTGGTGGTACCCGGCTCGCGGCCCGCCTCGGGAGACTACGCCCGGGCCCAGGGACTGCAGGTGTCGGCGCCCTGCATCGTGAAGTACCGCGACGAACGCACCGATGCGGCCACGGCGCTGGAACAGGCGTTGAGGTAGGGCGCTGGTGACGAAATGCAAACCACCAAGACACCAGGGCCCCAAGAACAGCAAAAGCCGGTTGTCTTTTCTTGGCGCCTTGGTGTCTTGGTGGTGATCTGTTGCTTTTGAGGTTCTGATGCATCCCGCCGAACGCCTGTCCCTGCTGAAACCCTCGCCCATCCGCGCCATCACCGACGGCACGCCGCCGGGGGCCATTCCCCTGGGTCTTGGCGAGCCCACCTGGGACCTGCCGGAAGTCGCCCGCAAGGCCCTGCTGCGCGACCCCGGCCCCTGCGCCTACGTGCCCCACGCGGGCCTGACGGACCTGCGGAAGGCCGTGGCCGCATTCCACGGCGCGCACCTGGATGAGGTACTCATCACCACAGGGTCCCAGGGCGCGCTGTTCTCGCTCTTCCAGGCCTGGGTGAACCCCGGCACCAAGGTGCTCATGCCCGATCCGGGGTTCGTGGCCTACCCGGCCCTGGCCCGCATGGCCGGCGCCGAGCCCGTCACCTACCGGCTGTCCGCGGACCGCTTCCGGCTGGACGCCGACGCGCTGATCCAGGTGCTGGACGCCACGCCGGACGCTTCCGCCGTGATCCTCAACCTGCCCTCCAACCCCACGGGCGGCGGCGGCGATCTGGCTTCGCTGAAGCGCGTGGCCGATGCCTGCACGGCCCGGGGCGTGCTGTTGATCTCCGACGAGGTCTACCGGGACCTGCACTTCGGCGTGCGGGCGCCGAGCCTGCGGGATGTCACCGACCGCGGCGTGGTCACCAGCTCCGTCAGCAAGGGCTGGGGCGCGCCGGGCCTGCGCGTGGGCTGGGCCGTCGGCGATCCCGCCTGGCTGGTGCCCGCCCGGGTGGTGCACGGCTACGCCGTCACCGGCACCGCCACCCCTGCCCAGTGGGCCGCGCTGGCCTTGATTGAGCACTCCGACACCGTGCTGGCCGAGGCCCGCGCCGCCGTGCAGCTGCGCTGGGAAGCCCTGGCCGCGGCCCTGCGCGAAGAGCTGGGCCACGCCGTCACCCCGCCGGACGGCACCTTCTACCACTTCATGCCCCTGCCCGAATCCGCGAAGGCCGATCCCCTGGCCTTCTGCCTGCGTCTGCGGGACGAAGCCAAGGTGGTGCTCATCCCGGGTCTGGCGTTCGGCGAAGGCGGCCGAGGCCACGCCCGCCTCAGCTTCGCCGCCACCCCGGAGCAACTTCAGGAAGGCGTGCGGCGGCTGGCGCCGTACTGGAAACAGGGAAACCTTTAACCACAGAGGGCGCAAAGAACGCAGAGCCCTCTCTCTCGGCCCGGTCCACCCGTCACCTCTTTTCCTCTGCGTTCTCAGCGTCCTCTGCGGTTAGAAGGTGGTTATGAATCCCCTGTTCGCCTTTGACGATGCCCAGTGCCGCTCCCTCGCGGAGGCCCACGGCACGCCCTGCTTCGCCTATTCGGGCGCCGTGGCCGAGGCCCAGTTCCGCGCCCTGCGCGAAGTGCTGCCGTCCCGGGTGCGCCTCGCCTACGCGGTGAAGGCCAATCCCCATCCGAAACTGCTGGCGCACTTCGCGTCCCTGGGCGCCAGCTTCGACTGCGCCTCCATCGGCGAGTTGGAGCGGGTGGAGACCCTGGGGCTGCCGCCGGGGCGCACCTTCTTCGCGGGGCCGGGCAAGCGCGAGGCGGAGCTCCGGAAGGCCCTGGCCCTGGGCGTCCGGGTGCAGGCGGAGGGCTTCGAGGACCTGGCGCGGCTGGAGGCCCTGGCGGCAGGGGCGCTGGCCGTGAACCTGCGGGTGCATCCCGCCTTCGACATCGACGAGGGCAACCGCATCATCGGCGGCAGCGGTCCGTCGGCTTTCGGGGTGGACGAAGAGGATGTGCCGGAGCTTCTGCGGAGGGCCGCGAGCCTGCGCCATGTGCGCATCCGGGGCCTGCATGTCTTCGCCGCCAGCAACCAGCGCGACGCCTCCAAGCTGATCGCCATCCACGGTGCGGTGCTGGACCTGGCGAAGCGATTGCATGAAGCCCACGGGCTGGTTTTCGAGCAGATCGACCTGGGCGGTGGCCTGGGCGTGCCCTACGCGCCGGAGGAATCCCCGCTGGACCTGGCCGCGCTGGGCCGGGGTTTGTCCGGCCTGCTGGCGCGGCATGCCTGGTTCACCGGCGAGCTGATTCTGGAACCCGGGCGCTTCCTGGCGGGTCCCTGCGGCGTCTACCTGGCGCGGGTGATGCGGATCAAGGAAAGCCGCGGCACCCGCTTCGCCATCCTGGAAGGCGGCATCAACCACCTCATCCGTCCCCTGCTCACGGGTGAGCCCTTCCCGGTGAAGGCCGTGGGTCGGGGCGAGGGCACCATTCCCTACACGCTGGCCGGGCCGCTCTGCACCAGCCTCGACCGCCTCGGTGAGGTGGCGCTGCCGGACCTGCGCGTCGGCGACCTGCTGGCTTTCGGCACCACGGGGGCCTACGGCCTGAACGAGGGCATGACCCATTTCCTGAGCCACCCGGTGCCGCCAGAAGCGTGGGTGGATTAGCCGAGCAGGGGGATCCAGGCGGCCTGCTGGGGCTTGGGCAGGGTCTTCACGCGGTCCAGCAGCTTGAGGCGGGTCTGCCAGGTCTTGTCGGCGGGGAAGAGGGCGCGGCCGCGAAGCAGGTCCTCTCGCGCTTCGTCCCATTTGGCCTGGCCCGCGTGGGCGGCGCAGAGGGCGAGGTGCAGCCGCGCGGCCCGGGCCCGCAGGTCCGCGTCGCCGGGCTGGGCGCGCAGCAGCGCGTCCATGACCTTCAGGGCTGCCTCCAGGTCGCCGTTCTGCAGGTGCTTCTGGAACTCGGCCAGGCTGGCGCCGGTGACGCCGCCGGGCAGGCCCGCGCGGGCCTTCTCCAGCAGTTGGGCCCCGGCGGCGTCGCCGGCCTGGCGGGTCACGAGGGTTTCGGCCCGCAGATAGGCGCGGAGAGGATCGATGCCGAGGGCGGTTTCGGCCTCCTGGCGGATGGCCTCCGGGGATTCGGCGAGGTCGGGGGCCTGGGCCTGCTGGGCCACGGGTGCCACGGCGGCGGCGCGGGCGGCGCGAACCTCATCCTTGAGGGCCTGGTCTTTCCGATAGCTGTGGACGAAGCCCAGGATCAGGATCACGGCCAGCAGGCCGCCCCCGGCGCCGGCCAGGAGCTTGGGATTCTTCAGCCAGGGCAGGCGCTTCGTGGCCTCCCGGAACCGCTCGGGGATCGTCAGCCCTTCCCGCGGGGCTGGGGCGGCCTTGAGCAGGGCGGCCGGTGGCTCCACGCCCTGGGGTTCCGCGGGGGCGGTTACCTCGTCCACGGCCATGGCGATGCGCCCCTGGGCATCCAGGGTCAGGATCTGGGTGGGCTGCGAGGCGGTCTCTGTCCCAAAGGCTGGCCGGGCGGAAGGCTTGCGGCAGCGTTCCAGGCCCTGCAGGGCGCGGGCGTTGCCAGGCGCCAGACTCAGGGCCTGCTGGAAGGTGAAGGCGGCTTCCTCGTGGCGCTGCAGGGTGAGCAGATGTTCGGCCTGGCGGAGCTTCAGGTCCAGCGCTTCCGCATCGGATACGGAGGCCGCCACCACGGGGGATGGGGCCGGCGCCTGGGTCACTTCCACCTTCGCCTGGCGCAGGTAGCCCGCTACTTCATGGCGGTGGGGCTCCAGGACCAGGACCCGCTCCCACTTGGAGATGGCCTCTTCCACCAGCCCCATGTCGTAGAGCTGGACCGCCTCGCGCAGGAGCTTGTCGATGTCCTCGTCGGCGGCGTGGGCCTCGGCAGCCACCGGCACCGGAGCGGCCGGGGCCTCCAGGGCCGCGAGCCCCAGTTCACGCCTGGCTCCGTTGGCGTAACCGCGGGCCAGGGCATGGGCGGGATCCAGGGCGAGGACGCCTTCCCATTTGCGCAGGGCGTCCTCGATCTGGCCCATGTCGTAGAGGGTGCAGCCCTCGGCCAGCAGACGGTCGGGATCCAGGGAGCCCGTGATCACCTGGGCTGCGGGCGCCGGAACGGGCCGTTCGGGGGCGGTGGATCGGGCGTCGGCCGACGTCGCCGGGGCGGGAGGCTCCGGCGCGGACTCCCGTTCGGGTTCAGGGGCTGGCGCTGGTTCGGGCTCGGGGGCGGCTTCAGGTGCCGGGGGCGCGGGCGGGGCGGAGGGGGACACCGTGGACGCGGCCTGGGCCGCCTCTTCGGCTTCCCGCAGTTCGATGAGGCGCTGCCTCACGACGATCAGCCGCTCCCGGGCCTCCCCGTGGCCGGGCTGCTGTTTCAGGATGGCCTGCCAGATCTGCCCGGCCTTGACGATCTCGCCCCGGGCGAAGAGTTCATCGGCTTGGCGGAGGTAGGGCGCGTAGGGGTCGGGCGTCATGGTGTCGGTCTCAATGCAGAGGGAACTCGTCCGTGTTGCGCACCAGCAGCATGAAGGTGCTGTTCCCGCAGGTGAATTCCTGCTGACTGAGGAGCTGGACCGGCCCTGTGATGCGCTCGCCGTTGACCAGGGTTCCGTTGGTGGACTGCTGGTCGCTGATCCACACTGTGCCGTCGCGGTGGATCTCCAGCATGGCGTGGCGGCGCGACGTCTCGGGATCCCGGGTGATCACGTCGCCATCCTCCCGGCCGATGATGGTCTGGGGCTGCTCGATCACCTGCACGGTGGAGGCCTGGGGGCCGCTGAGGAAGGCCAGGCTGAACTTCAGGCCGGGGGGCATGCCGGGCACATGGAGGCCTGCGGCGATGAGCATGGCCTCCCGATCGCGCTTGGCGGTGGTGCGGGCGGCGGGCACCGGGGCCGGCGGGGTGGGTTCATCCTCCGGCGGCATGGGCACGGTGAGGGGCCGGGAGAGGGTCTCCTCGGGCGGCAGGAAGCCGAAGGCCGGGTTCACGACTTCGAAGACGTGGGCGCACTTGGGGCACTTGAACCGCTTCAGCCGAGTCTGGCCGAAGCGGCTGTCGTCGTACTGGAATCGAGCCTGGCAGGCCGGGCACACCACGATCATCGGTCCCTCATGATTGCCCCTGGAGTGTACCCCTACTTCTTCCGCGTGGCGAAGAAGCTGAACTCGCTCCGCAGCGGGATGCCCTCGGGCAGCTTGAAGCCCGTGACGGGGGCGGGCAGGGGCTGGTTGACCTTCAGGGCGCCCAGCTCCAGCAGCCAGGAGTCCCCGCTGCGCTCGATCCACTGCACCTGCCGCGGCAGCCAGGTCTCCTTGTCCACCCAGAGGTTGAGGGCCTGCATGCGCTTCCGGAGGGAGAGGGTGCGCGGCGCGAGGGCCAGGAACCAGGTGTTGGAGGCGTCCTTGGATTCCCCGAGGGAGATCTGGAAGTAGTCCGACAGGTAGCTCAGCTTCTGGCCGAGGCCCAGGAATTTCCGGTCGGCGTTCTTGATGATCCCGATCTTCATCATCTCGCCCTCCTTCGCCTCGGGGCTGTACGAGATGAGGGCCTTGGGCGTGAGGTGGAGGATCAGGTCCTCCGGAGGCAGGAAGGCGAAGTGCGCGAAGTCGGAGCCCTGGAGGTAGAGGGTGCCCTTGGTGACCGAGGGGGTCTTCAGCAGGGACCGCCGCAGGGTGAGCGTGAAGGGGCACTGCAGCGTCTGGATCTGGGCCTGGGCGTTGTCGAACCGCTCGACCACCACGCGCAGCGGCGGCGGGGTTGCCTGCGCCGCCAGGGGCAGGGCTAGGACCAAGGCAAGGACTGGGGCGATGGCCAGAAGCAGGGCGGCGGGGCGTCGGATCATCAGGGATTCCCTCCATCGGGTGTGCCGGACAGGGCCAGGGGGTTCCGCTGATGGGCCACGTGCAGGGCGATGGCGCTTCCCCGCAGCACCTCCTCGGCGGCGAACCGGGCGAGGTCGGGGTGGTTGTTCGATTCGCTGAGATGGGCGAGCACGACGTCCTTCAGCCGGGCCGTGCAGGCCCGCGCCAGCAGCTCCGCCATGGCGGCGTTGCTGAGGTGGCCCACGCGGCTGAGGATGCGGGCCTTGAGCTGGGGCGGATAGTCGCCTTCGCGCAGCATGTCCACGTCGTGGTTGGCCTCGAGCACCAGGAGGTCGAGGTCCTGGAGGTGGTCGGCCACCAGGGCCGTCGGGTGGCCCAGGTCGGTGACCACGGCGCAGGCCTGCCCGTGGGCCTCCACCCGGTAGGCCACGGGATCCTCGGCATCGTGGGGCAGGGCGAAGGGGAGGACGCGCCAGCCGGCCCAGTCCACGGGCTCGCCCGCCTTCAGCTCGATCCACCGGTCATGGGGGATCTCCACGCCCTGGGCCCGGCTCGCGGCGCGGCGCGTCTCCGCCGTGGCCAGGATGGTCCAGTGGGTCCGTCGCAGGATGACGCCCAGGGCGCCGATGTGATCGGAGTGCTCGTGCGTGAGGGCCAGGGCCTGGACCCTGTCCGGCGCCCAGCCCACGGCGTCGAGGCGCTGCCGGATCTGGCGCAGGCTGATGCCGGCGTCCACCAGCAGGGTGCGCTCGCCGTCCGACAGGGCGTGGCAGTTCCCCTTGGAACCGGAGGCGAGGGCGGCATAGTGCATGGCCCAGGATAGCTCGTACACTGTCCCCATGAGCCCCACCCTGCGCCCTTCGACCCTGGCCGACCTGGAAACCCACGTGGTCCACCGCATGGCGATGTTCCGCGACATGGAGATGGGCACCGAGGAGGGGCTGAAGCGCATGGCCGAGGCCTTCCGCAACCAGCTCAGAGGCTGGCTGGTGACGGGGCAGTGCCGCGGCCTGGTGCTCGAGGATGAGGGCCGCGTGGTGGCCAGCGTGCTCCTGCTGCTGAAGGAGACCGTGCCCACGCCCGTTTCGCCGCTGGCCGTGCGGGGCTACCTCTTCAACGTCTACACCGATCCGTCCCACCGGCGCCGGGGTTTGGCGGCCCGCCTCACGGACGCGGCCCTGGACCTGGCCCGCGACCTTGGGATCGAGATCATGGAACTGCACGCCAGCCTCGAGGCCGAGGGCCTCTACCAGCGCATGGGATTCGTGCCCACCAGCGAGATGCGCCTGGTGATGAGCTCGGGCATCAAGACGCCGAAGCAGTGGAAGCACCGCCGCTAGGCGCCACGCCCTTCCAGCGCCACAGCCCGAGGATGGCCGCCCCGCAAATGAGCGCGCAGGGGAGGCTCGCTTCCAGGCCGAAGGCGCCGCCCGTGAGCCACTCAGGGCGGCCGTGGAACACCGGTGTCCAAAGGCCCTTGATGTCGGTGGTGCCGCTCACGCCGAAACCCAGCAGGCTGCCCTGGGCCCAGTTCCACCCGAGGTGTACGCCGATGGGCAGGGCCAGGCTGCCCGTCCGCAGGTAGCAGAAGCCGAGGAGGATCGCCGCCAGCCCGATGTTGAGGGTGGCCCAGGCCTTGGTGGCG
>JAFJUR010000065.1 GCA_017859995.1 Holophagaceae bacterium
CGCGTCTCTGGCTGCCCGCGATCGCACGCCGCACTGCGCCGTGCTCCCACTCCCCCGCTTCGCGGGCTCGCGGAGCGGGGCCCCCGGCACAACGCCGACCACGAAGAGCCTGAAGACTGAGGTTCCGTGCCACACGCCCTCCGGGCGGACGCTGAGCGGCCGGGTCTCCCCGGCCGCACGCGTCTCTGGCTGCACTAAGCCGCCGGGCCGTTCGTCCGTTTGATTCCAGGAACCGAATCCACCTGAACCGGAATCGATGACCGCGGCCCCCGAGGGGCCCGCTCGTCTTGGAGTGGCCATGTCCCTTCGAATCGCGCCCCTGGCGGTCTTCGCCGCAGCCTCCGCCATGCCCCCCGCCTGGGCCCAGTCCCCCCAGACCCTCATCGCCGAGGCGAACCGCGACTATGCCGCGAAGCGGTACGCGCAGGCCGCCGCGGCCTACCTCCGGGTCTTCGAGCTGGATCCGGCGGAGCCCAGCTTCGCCTACAACGCCGCGTGCTGCCAGGCGCTGCTGGGCCAGGTGGAGGCGGCCTTCCAGAGCCTGGAACGCGCTGTCGGAGCGGGCTTCGCCAACGCCGAGGGCACGGCCCGCGACACCGACCTCGCCCCCCTCCGCACGGACGCGCGCTGGGACGGGCTCCTGGCGCGGATGCGCGACCGGGGCCTCAAGGAACGCGCCTTCTGGAATTCCCCCGCCCTGGCCACGGACTACCGGGAAACCCTCAGCGAGGACGAGCGCATCGCCGGGCTGTCCCGCTTCTGGTCGGAGGTGAAGTTCAACTTCGTGGACACGGACCGGCTGGACGCCCTGGACTGGGACGGGCTCTACCTCCGCGCCCTGCCGAAGGTTCGGGCCGCCAGCAGCACCGCCGACTACTACCGGCTGCTTTCCGAGCTCTGCGCGCAGCTGAAGGACGGCCACACCAATGTCTACCCGGCCGCGGCCCTCATCGAATCCCAGATGGCCAGGCCCCTGCTGCAGACACGGCTGGTGGAGGGACGCGTCCTCGTCACCCGGGTGGAGGACGGGGCGCTGAAGGCCCAGGGCGTCCGGCCCGGCGTCGAGGTCGTCACCGTGGACGGAAAGCCCGTGAAGGCCTACGCCGAGACCTTCCTGGCCCCCTACCAGAGCGCCTCGACGCCCCAGGACCTCGACACCAGGACCTACACCTACGCCTTCCTGTCGGGTCCCCTGGCGGAGACGGCGCGGGTGGGCTTCCTGGACGAGGCGGGACGGCGCTTCGAGTGCGCCGTGTCCCGGGTGCCCGGAGAGGTCCGGCGGAAGGAGATGCCTTCGGAGCCGCCCTTTTCCTTCCGCATGCTGCCCGGCGGCGTGGCCCTCGTGACCCTCAGCACCTTCGGCACCAGCGCCACCGCCGACCAGTTCATGGAGGCCTTCCCCCAACTCTCGAAGGCCCGGGCGCTGATCCTCGACGTGCGCGCCAACGGCGGCGGCAACTCCAGCGTGGGCTACCGGATCCTCGCCACCCTCGCGAAAGAACCCTTCCTCGGCACCGCCTGGGCCACCCGGGACTACAAGCCGGCCTTCCGGGCCTGGGAGCGACCCCGGCAGGTCTTCCGTCAGAGCCCGACCCCCATGCCGCCCGATGCGGCCCGGCACTTCGACGGCCCCGTCGCGCTGCTCACCAGCCCGGCCACGTATTCGG
Source organism: Holophagaceae bacterium (assembly GCA_017859995.1). Classification (GTDB taxonomy): domain Bacteria; phylum Acidobacteriota; class Holophagae; order Holophagales; family Holophagaceae; genus Geothrix. Next base: position 1,668 of record JAFJUR010000065.1, read on the forward strand.
CCGCCGAGGATTTCTCCGTGGCCTTCGTGGCCATGAAGCGCGGCCTCGTCATCGGCGAACCCACCGGCGGAAGCACGGGCCAGCCCCTCTTCATCCGGCTGCCGGGCGGGGGCACCGCCCGGATCTGCACCAAGCGGGACACCTTCCCCGACGGCAAGCCCTTCGTCGGCGTGGGCGTCCAGCCCGATCGCCTGGTGCGGCCCCGGGTCGCGGACTTCCGCCAGGGCCGCGACACGGTGCTGGAGGCGGCCCTGGAAGCGCTGTCCCGCCAGGACAAGGTCAAGGCGCAGCCCTGACCAGGCCGGCCTATTCCTGGGTGCGAGGTTCCGGCAGCTGGACCGCGCCCGAGGCCGGGGAGGCCGCGGGGCCGACGGCGAGGATGGGGAAGCGTGGCGGTTCCCCCCACATGCCGTTGCCGCGGATCAGCGCGCTGTGGAACAGGCCCCAGAACGCGAGGCTGTCGGTGCTGCGCGGGTCCAGCAGGTAGAAGGCGAGGCGGCCCAGGGGCTGGTCCAGGGGGATGTAGAGGGCCCGGTCCAGGTCGGCGGGGGTCCAGGCCAGCTGAAGCTTCTTCGCGGCGGGCTCGGCCTTCCAGGCGCCCTGCAGCTCGAGGGTGAACACGCCCTGGTAGGCCGAGGGGGAGACCTTCCGCCCGGTCTCGTGGAAATGGAGCACCGGCAGGGCGCGGGGCCGGAGCCCGCCCTTCAGGACCTTCAAGCCGTGGGCCTGCAGCAGGGGCAGCACCGTCGGCGCGAACGCGGCGTCCACCAGGTAGCCCGCCGGCACCGGCACCTCGTCCTGCCCCTCGAAGCCCACGAAGCTCGGCAGCTCGAGGCGGGTGCGGGTCTTCTCGCCCGTGAGGCGGCCCTGGTCGTCGCGGATGGGATCCACCCAGTCGAAGGTGTAGCGCTCCACCTCCTTCAGCTTCGCGGACAGGGGCAGCGCGACCGGCCCCCGGCGCCACTGGTCGGCCCAGCGCTGCTCCGACCCGCGCACCTGGCGGCGCACCTCGTCCCGGTGCCCGGCCATCCAGCCCAGGCAGGCCAGCACGAAGCGACGCGTGTCCGAGATGCGGTCGGGCCAGCTGCGATAGACGTAGCTCTCCGAGAGCACCGCGAGGCGGTTCCTGAGGGCCGGGTAGTTCGTGAGCAGCCTCGGGTGGGCGTCGTAGGTCTCCCAGGCTGTGGGGGGCTTCTCGGCCGTGGGGCGGTACGGCGTGAAGTTGCCGTAGTCGTAGGTGGGCATGCCCTCGCCCTTGAGCTGCTCACGCACCTCCACCAGCATTCGGCGGTTGAAGGCCAGCAGGTCGGGATCCGCCCCCAGCGTGCAGGCGGGGCCGTGGGTGAGGTGGAAGCCGTGGGTGCTGCCGTTGGTGGTGTGGAGGTCCATCACCACCGCGGGGTCGAAGTCGGCCAGCATGGCCAGCAGCCAGCGGGTGTTGGGGGCCGCGGCCCGCATCAGGTCCCGGTTCAGGTCGAGGCCCAGCGCGTTCTCGCGCCGGCCCACGCCGCTTTCGGATGGGTTCGGCTGCCAGGGCCGGATGGCCGGATCCAGGGCATCGGTGCCATCGGCGTTGTAGGCCGGGAGGATCACCAGGTCGAGGTTCCGGCGAAGCTCAGGGTGGCGCCCCTGCAGCAGCTCGCGCACCACCTGCTGGATGGCCTCCTTGCCCTCCACCTCGCCGGCGTGGATGTTGGCGTTCACGTAGACGCGGAGGAGATCCTTCCCCGCCCCTTTCAGGCGCCAGGCGAGGAGGGGCTTGCCCGTCTCCGTGGCGCGGGGGGCGCCTTTCGGATGGTAGGGCTCCAGGCCGGGTGCCTGCCGGCGCAAGGCGTCCATGAAGGCCCGGACCTCCTGCACGGTGGAGGTCCGGGCAAACTGGGTGCGTTCAGGGACGGTCTGGGGCCACCCTGCGAACAGACAGCTTCCCGCCAGGGCCAGCAGCAGGCTCCGCATGGCTCAGCGGGCCGGCAGCGTTTCCGCGGTCACCGGGATCTGCGGTCCCGCCTTGGGGCGGCCGCCGAACAGGCCCTTGTTGTAGACGATGAAGCTGGAGGCGAGGAAGAGCACCAGCACCAGCAGAGCCGAGCCGCGCTTGCGGGCCGCGAGGGCCTTCGGCGCCGTTTCGGAAAGGCCCACGAGGACCAGCACCAGCACCAGCTTGATGTGGAGGTAGTGGCCATCCTTCAGGGGGTTCTGCCCGCCCTGCAGCATGAGCATCAGCAGCGCGATGCCGGCGATCAGCGCCAGGCGGAAGGACCAGGCCACCACCTTCGCCCAGACCGTGGCCGCCAGGCCCTGGAGATCCTCGCGGCTCTCCTCGAACCCGGAGAGCAGGAGGGCCACCACCGCCGCGCCGCCGCCCACGGCCAGGGCCACGAAGTGCAGCCACCGGACCAGATTTACCGCTTCAAGCTTGAGATTCATGGTCGCCTCGGGAAGAAGGCTCCAGGGTAGCAGCCCTGATAGGCTGGGTCGGTCGGGAGGCAGCCATGTCCAAGTTGAAGGTCGCGGTCGTCGGTGTGGGACACCTGGGGCAGCACCACGCGAGAATCGCCGCCTCCGCGCCGGACGCCGTCCTGGTGGCGGTGGTGGATCCCGACGCGACCCGCGGTCCCGAGATCGCCGCGAAGTTCAGCGCCCCCTGGGCCGCGTCCCTGGACCAGGTGCTCGCCGAGGTGGATGCCGTCCAGATCGCTGCGCCCACGGGCTTCCACCACCGGCTGGGCGCCCAGGCCCTCCAGGCGGGCAAGCACGTGCTCATGGAGAAGCCGCTGGCCGCTTCGCTCGAAGAAGGCGTCGCCCTGCTGCAGGCCCTGAACGCCGCCCGGGCCGCGAAGCCCGGCCTCGTGGCCCAGGTGGGCCACCTGGAGCGCTTCAATCCGGCGGTGGCCGCCCTGCGGGAGCGCGGCTTCAAGCCCCGCTTCCTCGAGGCCGTGCGCGTGTCGCCCTTCCCCGCCCGCAGCCTCGAAGTGGACGTGGTGATGGACGTGATGATCCACGACCTCGACCTGCTGCGCGCCCTCGTGGGACGGCCCGTCATCGATGTGGAGGCCGTGGGCGTGCCCGTGTTGACGCCTTACGCCGACCTGGTGAACGCGCGCCTGAAATTCGAAGGCGGCGCCTTCGCCACCGTGACCGCCAGCCGCGTGGCCCGCAAGAAGGAGCGCACCCTGCGCGCCTTCGGCGACAAGGAATACGCCAGCCTCGATTTCGCCGCGCAGAAGCTGGAGCTGCTCCGCCTGGTCATGGGCCCTGACGGTCCTGAGGTGAAGCCCGAGACCGCCGACATCGAGGAGGGCGAGCCCCTGCGCCTGGAGATCGAGGCCTTCCACGCCGCCTGCCTGGGCAAGGGCCAGGAGGGCGTCACCTGGGAAGAGGGCCAGGAGGCCATGCGCGTGGCCGACCAGGTGCAGAAGGCCGTGGCGCGCAGCCTGGCGGAGATGCACCGGGCGTGAAGCCCTTCTACGACCTCGCCTCCCTCGCCAAGCCTCTGGTGACGGCCCCGCTGGCGCTGGCCTTCCTTGACCTGGACGCCGACCGCCGCTGGGCCCTGGGCTTCCCCGACCGCCCGTCGCCGCTGACGGTGCGACAGCTGCTGTCGCACGGCTCGGGGCTGCCGCCCTGGCGGCCCTTCACGGCCGAGCCCCTGGCCAGCCTCCTTGCCCGGCCCCTGCCCGACCATCCCCTCCTCCGCGGCGCCACGCCGGGCCTGGCGACCTACTCCGATCTGAACTACCGGCTGCTGGCGGACCTCCTGGCGCAGGAGACGGGCGTGCCTTTCGCGGCCCTCGGCCGCGCCTCCGGCCTCAGCGCCGCGCCCTGGGGCGTGGCGCCAGTGCAGGTTCCCGACGGCCCCGACACCGCCGCCTGGACCCTGGCCACCGGCGGGCCACCGCCGCCGCGGGACCCGCGCCTGCCCCACGACTGCAACGCCCGGGCCGGCATGGCGGGCCACGCGGGGTTCGGCACCACCGCCGATCAGCTGCGCCAGGCCCTGGCGCGATGGGTCGCGGCAGGCTGGCCTGCGCGCATGGCCGTTCCCACGGCCGCAGGCGAGAACGGCGCCCAGTGGGGCCTCGGGCTGCAAGTGCTCTTCGACGGGGCGGGCCGTTTTGGACAGCTTCTGTCGAGCCTCCCTCCGGGGCCGGGCATCCACGTGATCGAGGATGCCGGCGACGACGCTCCTTCCAGCGCCCCTGCCCTGGCGGCGGATCCCGGCGCGCCCTCCGGCTGGTGGTACCACCTCGGCTACACGGGCCCCGCGCTGTTCTTCCGCCCGTCCGACCAGGCCTGCCTGGCCCTGCTCGCGCACCGCCGCGGCCCCGGCGGAACGCTGCTTGATGTGGACGCCCTGCGCGCCCGGCGATGGCAGCTCCTCGCGCGATTCATGGGACAATCCGGCGGATGAAGCTCAGCCCGGTCCCAGCCCTGATCCTGTCGTGCCTTCCCGCCGTCGCCGCCCAGCCCCCATTGCGGATCGGCCTCGACACCCAGGCCACGGAATGGGTCGTCTCCCTCGAAGGCGGCGGCCAGATCTGCGACCGCGCCGGCAAGCCCCTGCTGAAACTGGCCTCCGACGAGAAGGTGCGCATCTGGTGGGACAGCCGCGGCGTGTCCGATCCCACCGCCGAGTACCGCATCCAGGTGGGCAGGCCGCACAGCGCCGCGGAAGCAGCCGCGCTGATGAAGCGCCTGAAGGACCTGGGCGAGATGCCCGACCGCGTGAAGGTGCCCGACGCCGACACCTGGCGGGTGCTCACGGGCCACTTCCGCGAGGCCGCCCAGGCGGAACCGGTACTGCAGAAGCTCCAGGACCTGGGCTTTGACGAGCTGTGGGTGGCCTCCGAATCGAAGCCCAGCGAGCCGCGCAAGGGCCGGGCGCTCTATGCCGTCACCGACCGCTACGACCGCCGCGCGTTGCCCTTGGCGGGCGTGTGGCTGAAGCCCGCCGGAGAGCTGGTCACGCTGGGCGGCAAGGGCCGGTACCGCGGCAAGGTGGAGATCTTCCCCAACGCCCAGGGCCGCCTCACCGTGGTGAACACGCTGGATCTGGAGACCTACCTGCGTGGCGTGGTGCCCAAGGAGATGGGCGCCTGGGAGTTCCCCAGCCTGGAGGCCCTCAAGGCCCAGGCGGTCGCCGCCCGCACCTACGCGGTGGCCAACCGCGGGAAGCGCGCCGCGGACGGCTTCGACATGGGCGATACGGTAGCCGACCAGGTCTACGGCGGCCGCGACGGCGAGCAGAGCCTCACGGACCGCGCGATCCAGGAGACCGAGGGCCTCTTCGCCACCTACGGCGGCAAGCCCATCCAGGCCCTGTTCATGGCCAACTGCGGCGGCCACACCACCGACGTGGCCCACGTCTTCGGCGGGGACGCCCCGTATCTCAAGGCCGTGCCCTGCTACCCCGCCAGGCCCCTGACCCTGCCCTACGCCTCCGGCGTGCCGGTCACTACGGAAGCCCGCCAGCCCTGGCTCAGCTGGGAGCTCCTGCGCCTCGCCTCCGTCGCCATCCCTGTCGAGGTCCTCACGGGCGACCGGCTCGCCCGGCCCGCCACCCGCGAGGACCTCGCGCAGCCCGTGAGGCTCCTCCAACAGCATCTGGCCCTGGAAGTCCGGCCCCTCGCCCGCGAAGGGCACCTCATCCTCGCCCTCGCCCGGGCCTTCGGCTTCCACCGCGTGGTGGAGGGCCAGGAGCGGCCCCAGGACGCGGCCTACTTCCTGCCGGACGCCCTGCCGGAAGACCGCCTGCTGGCGACCTTCCTCACCCGGCGGGGCGTGGTGCCCGCCGCCCTGTGGTCGGCCAGCACGCCCGTGTCCCTCCGGGAGGCCCTGCAGGCCCTGGGCCGGCTCTGGCAGGAGCTGGAGCCCTTCACCCCCGGTGAGGGTTCGCTGCTCATGGATCGCCAGGTGCGCCGCAAGCGGGGCGGGCCCGAGACGCTGGCCCTGGCGCCGAACCTGCTGCTGGCGGAGGAGGCCCCGGACGGCAGCCTGCGCCTGGTGCCCAAGGCCGACATCCAGGTGGGCGACCGGCTGAAGTGGATCCCCGGCGAGGAGGGGCCGGCCCAGGTGCTGGTGCGCCGCCTCGATCCCGACGGCGCAGCCTGGGACCGCTACAACCCCACGGCCCACTGGCGCGTGGAATACACTGAGGCCGACCTGCTGGCCACGGTGCGCAAGCGCATCAAGGTGGCCGGGATCCGCGAGCTGCGGGCCCAGTACAACGACCAGGGCCGGGTGCTGGACCTCACCCTGGTGGACGCCCAGGGCGCCCCCCACCGGGTGCGGGGCATGCACATCCGGGGCCTCCTGGGCCTCAAGGACAACGTCTTCCGCTGGCTCACCGTGGGCCAGGGCGCTCAGCGCCGCTGGATCTTCTACGGACGGGGCTGGGGGCACGGCCTGGGCATGTGCCAGACCGGCGCCTATGGCATGGCCCTGGAGGGGGCGACCTTCACCCAAGTGCTGCAACACTATTACCCAGGCATGACACTCCAGCGGGTGGACTAATTATTTACCGGGATTTTCCATCCAGGCATTGACGGAGAGGCCTCCAGGCCCCAGGTTGGCCTTCCACCGGGGGAGACTGGGGATGGGTATGGACGCTTGGATCCTGGGCGCGCCGCTGAAAGTGCTGCGGCAGGAGGACCACCCGTACCATGAAACGACCCTCGCCACCCTGGGTCGCCACGAGCTGGGCCTCTGCCGACGGGAGACCGCCCAGGGACCGGCCTGCGAGATCTTCCTCGACGGGCGCTCCATCTACCTGCCGGGCGCCGCGGCCCCGGGCCGGCCCTGGTTCGACCTCTGCCGGGAGCTGGGCTACGAGCCGGCCCGCCACTGGGACTGGGACCCGGCCCTCATCCTGTTCCAGCAGGTGGTCCCCGCCCTCTCCTCGGACTGGCACGAGCCGCCCATCGATTTCAACAATCAGGGCATGCCCGACGGGGTGATCAGCCTCGCCGGCCTCCGCCAGACCTTCGCCGAGGCGGTCTCCGACCTGCGGCGCGAGCCCCTGGGGCCCGTGGCCGCCCGGGTGGCCGAGACCTTCGAGTGGCTGCCCCTGCGCGCGGTGGTGTTCCACGACGACGCGCAGCTGCCCCTCGATTTCGAGGGCACCGGGCCCTGCGGCCGAGTCTCCCTCTGGCTCGGCATCCACCGCGACCGGCCCGTGGTGATCGAGCGCCAGTCCCCGGCCCCGGCCAACCGGCCCTGGTCCGCCGTGGTGGGCGAGCGCATCCCGCCGGAGACGTTCCTGGTGGCCGCGGGCCTGGATCCCGAGCCCCCCAAGGGCTTCGATTCGGCCCTCCAGTCCGCCCTGACCCACGTTTGCCGCTGGATGGAAACCCCGCTGGACGCCTACCGCCGCACCTATCCCGTGGGCATCTCCTGGCACCACGGGCGCCGGGAGCGGCTGCTCGGACGCACCATCGTGGATGTGCTGCCCGGGGATCCGCCCATGCTCGTCCTTGACGACGGCACGGAGGTGGCGATCAACCACGATCCCGTGGTCGCGCCGGAGCACGGTGGAATCTAGGCTCGCACGCTCGGCCCGAGCATCTCCCAGCGCACGCCGAAGTGGTCGAGGATGGCCTGGCGCTCCGCCCGTTCCTGGTCCGCGATGCTGGTGTAGGGATGGTGGAAGACCACCCGGCGCACGCCCCGGCGGACCAGCGCGCGGCAGCAGGTGAGGCAGGGCTCGTGCGTGATGTAGGCGGTGGCCACGGGGCCGTCGCAGAAGCCGAGCGCGTTCTCCTCCGCATGGCTGGTGTGGAGGCAACGCTGCCCCGGCTTGCAGGTGTCCGGCGTGCAGTGGGGCATGCCCGGCAGCGCCCCGTTGAACCCCGCGGCGGCGATGCCGCCGTCCGCCCGCAGCAGCACCGCGCCCACCTTCAGGCGGCAGCAGGTCCCCAGGCGGCTGAGCTCCAGCGCCATGTTCATGAAGACTTCGTCCTTCAGCTGGGCGCGTGGCATGCAGACCTCTCCGGGGTGCCTCCATCATCGCAAGAACCCGGCACAGGTGGGGAACTCAGCGGACGCGCGGGTCCCCGGTCCGTGACGTGCCGCAAGTCACAGGCCTGGGCATTCAACTGAAGTCGCCCATGCGCATAATAAAATATAAGCAGGTGATGAATGAACATCCGTTCCCTGATTCTCATCGCGATGCTGGGCCTGGGCGCCGGCTCTCCGGGGCACGCCCAGGGCTGGGACCCCGGGCGCAGGGCCAGCGGCTGGGCCTTCCAGGAAGTGGACGGCTCCCTGGTCTTCTTCGATCCCGAGGCTGGCGCGCTCCGCACCTGGGTAAAAGGCGTCGGCCTGACGTCCAGCCTGCCCCTCACCCTACCGCCCGTTCGGCGAACCCAGCCCCCCGCCAGAACAGCTCCCGCGGGCTCCCGGGGAACCACGGACTACGATGCCGCCGCCGCCCTGCTCTATGGCACGCCGCACCGCCCGCGCGGCCAGGCCGCCGCCCGCGAGCCGGCGCCGCGCGAGGTCCTGGCCGCGGAAGCAGTGCCCGAACGCTGGGTGACGGATTCCTACAGCCGGACCTGGCTGACCGCCTCGGAGCGCCTGATCGTGCTGGGGAAGGACGGCAGGCAAGACCAGCAGTTCACCTTGCCTGGTCCAGTGGAGGATATGGCCGTGGCCCCGGACGGGCTGCTGCTTCTCTACCGCACCCTCAAGCCCTACCTGGAAAAGCGGGACCTGCGGACCGGCGCGATCCTGTGGACCTTCGGCGATGGCTCCCAGCTGAAGGATCCGGATGTCCCGCCCCTGCGCGTACCCCTGAACCGCATGGCCCTGGGCACGGATGGAACCGTGTACCTCGCCGAAGGCGCCAGCCTGACGTTCACGGTGCTGGATCCCGCCCGCGGACCCAAGGCGCCTGGCCAGGCCTTCTTCACCTGCCAGGATGCGCTCCCCCCGCGGGCGGCCCTGGGGCACCTCGGCCGCGGCCCCCTGCTCACCTGGGCCGACCGGGGCGTGGTCTTCGGCGTGTTCACCCCGAGCCAGGTCAAGTCCTGCGGCGCGCCCGAGTCCCGGGGCCTGCTCCTCGCCCGCTTCGACCTGGGCCGGGGCACCCTCGATTGGGTGCCCACGAACCTGGCCGAGGGTCATCGCCTGGTGGGCCTGCTCGACACAGAAGCCGTGTTCCTCGCGCCCGGTGGCGGCTTGGCCTTCGCGCCCATCCGCTGACGCAGCCACCCGGAGATGCTGGTGGTCCCGGCGGGAATTGAACCCACGACCTACCGCTTAGGAGGCGGTCGCTCTATCCGCTGAGCTACGGGACCCACGAGCAGCAGCCCCATAGTAGCGTCAGACCCCCTTCGCAGACGAGCGCCCAGGCCCCTTCAGGGCTGGCCGCCCCGGCAGTCCTCAGCACCCGGGCGGGTCTTGCCGAGGAGGGTTCAGGGCCTGCTTCGGGTCTTTTCGGGCTTTGCCCCGCAACCCCCCTCCTGGACATCGCCATGGAACCCACCCGCGTACTGGTCGTCGAGGACGATCCCATCAACCTCGACGCCCTGGTCGAGAACCTGCAGTTCGACGGCTACGAGACGGTGGGTGTGTCGAGCGGAACGGAGGCCTGGCAGGCCATCGCCGGGCATCCCGAAACCTTCGATGTCATCCTCCTGGACCGCGTGATGCCCGACATGGACGGCATCGAGATCCTGCGCCGGCTCCAGGCCAGGCCTGCGTCCACGCGCGCCTCGGTGATCATGCAGACCTCGCTCTCGAGCGATTCCGACATCGTGGAGGGCCTGCGGGCCGGGGCCTACTACTACCTGACGAAGCCCTTCACCTCCCAGGCGCTCCTGGCCATCGTGGGCGCCGCCGCCAGGGACCGGCTCGGCTACCGCAAGCTGCAGCTCGACGTGCAACAGGCGGCCAAGGCCCTGGCGTGCCTCACGCATGCGCAGTTCGTCTTCCGCACCCCGGAACAGGCCTTCGACCTGGCGACGCTCATTGCGAAGGCGACACCCAAGCCCGAGCGCACCGTGGGCGGGCTGTCGGAGCTGATGCTCAACGCCATCGAGCACGGCAACCTTGGCATCACCTACGCCGGCAAGTCGAAGCTCCTCGCGGAGGACCGCTGGAAGGAGGAGATCGATCACCGGCTCGCCCTGCCCGAGCACGCCGCGAAGGTCGCGAGGATTTCCTTCGAGCGCCAGGAGGGCGCCATCCAATTCCTCATCGAGGACGAGGGCCCCGGGTTCCGGTGGCAGGATTACCTCGAACTGAGCCCCGAGCGCGCCTTCCACCTGCACGGCCGGGGCATCGCGATGTCGCGGCAGGTGTGGTTTGACCACCTGGAATACCTGGGCAGCGGCAGCAAGGTCATCGCCAGAATCTTGACCTGACGCCGTTCCCCGATCGAGTCAGTCCATGTCGGGAAGGCTCTGGATGCCCGCGCAGACCAGGGCGTTCTGACACTCGAACACCGCCAGCAGCGATTCGACCTGGGCGAGGCTGCCACCCTCCGCCAGGGTGGCTTCGATCGCGCCGCAGGTTTTCTGGATCTCCACCAGTCCAAGAAACCCGCTGGATCCCTTCAAGGTGTGCGCGAGGGTCCGCACTTGGCCGAGCTCGCCACCGGCTATCCAGCTTCTGAATACGCGGCTGTCCTCCGCGTGGAGGCTCTCGTACTTCCGGAGCAGGCGCAGCAGACTGCCCGTTCGCCCGCCCACGGTCCGGAGGCCCGCTTCCACATCGAGGCCGGGCACCCCCTCGAAGATGGCCGTGGATGGGAGCGCGTCTTCGGTCATGGGTCTTCCCTGATGTCGAACAGCTGGTCGAACTGCACGATGGAGAGGATGCTGCGCACCGGAGGCGAGGGATTCCGGAGCACCACCTTCCGCCCCGTGGCCAGGGTCCTTTCCCGAAGAATCAGCAGCATGCCCAGCGAGGCAGAATCCATGTAGCTGACGGCGGACAGATCCAGGGTGATCCCCGGGGTCGTCGTCCGGCTCAGGAGTTCTTCCGTGGCAGCCTTGAAGTCTGAGCGGCCCTCATACAAGAACGTGCCCTCCATCCGGAGCGTGGCGTCCTGGAGGTTGTTTTGCAGGATGAGCGCCATGAGCGATCTCCTTCCGCAGCCGGCTCTGATGCTTCTCCCATCGGCAGGTGCGGAACTTCCTGGAGGAACGCCCTTTCCTGGCACCGTCCTGCACCTGCGTCTCGGCCGCGGAGGAGGGCCCGGGGAGCGCCTTCCGCCGCTTCCTGCCGGTCGCTGGCCATCCCGCAGGATAGAATCCCCTGCGCCGTTCAATGCCTGAGCGCGCGGGAGCCCATGGGAATGCTGCTATTCGACGCCCACAGCCACCTGCCTGCCGCGGCGCCCATCCTCGCGGGTCATCCGCGGGTGGTCTGCGGCACCCGCGAAGCCGACTGGGAGGCGGTCCTGGCCCACGCCCGCACCGAAGGCCAGGTCATCCCCATGCTGGGCCTTCATCCCTGGTTCGCGATCGAGGCCTCGCCCCAGTGGCTCGATCGACTGGAAGCATGCCTGCGCGCCAACCCCGCAGGGGTGGGGGAATGCGGCCTGGACTTCGCGCGAAAGGAAGTCGAGCCGGACCGTCCGGCCCAGGAGGCCTGCTTCCGCGCGCAGCTGCGCCTGGCCCATGCCCTGGGCCGCCCCGTGGCAGTGCACGTGGTCCGGGCCTGGGGGCGGGTCATCGACATCCTGCGGGAAGAGGGGGTGCCGCCCGCCGGCGCCCTCGTGCACGCCTTCTCCGGAAGCCCCGAGACGGCCCTGGAGCTGCAACGCCTGGGCGTGTTCTTGTCCTTCTCCGGCGCCCTGCTCGACACGACTCGTGTGCGCCTTCGGGAAGCATTCGCAGGGGCAGACCCCACCCGGCTGCTGCTGGAAACCGACGGCGCCACGGAACTGGAGCCGGTGGTGCGGGCCGCCGCCGCCATCCGGGGCGTGCCCGTGGACGACCTGGCGGCGCAGACCTGGGAGAATGGCCATCGGTGTTTCAAGGAGCTGATGGCATGAG
>JAFJUR010000066.1 GCA_017859995.1 Holophagaceae bacterium
TCTCAGGACGAATGGGATCGCGGAGACAGCCCGGGGGGCTGTCGGGAGCGAGACCGGGGATGGCGCAGCCAGACCTGTTCGATTCCAGTCGGGTGCACCCCTCAAACCATCGGAGCCGGGCCCCCTGTCCTGGCTCCGATGCTCGCAGGTTGACCATGCTTCCGAATAGTCGATGCCTCGGTAATGATGGCCTACCCCCACCCACCTGCCCCAGGACACCCATGTTCCGCATCCTTGTCGCCGTCTCGATCCTTCTCTGCACCGGAACGCTTCCCGCCACCGCCCAGTCGTCCAGGAAGGTCGAGAGGAAACCACAGCCCGCCGAGTTCCTGGAAAGCCCTTGGCTGGTCGGGACCGAAACCCTCAAGCATTGGCAGGGGCTTCCCGACCAGGTGAACGCCCCGGACTTGCGGACGAGGATCTGCCCAGGTCAGCACGTCACCGTGGCTGTGGGAGCCAGGGGTGACGACCGGGATCAATTCTTACGCGGGCAGACCTACACCATTTCCATCACGACAGGCGCGGAATCCAAGATCTACGAGAGGTTGCGGCCTGTTCAGGTTCGAAGGATCAAGGCGGAAGGTGCGGATTTCGTCATCTCCGCGCTTCGAGCAGGAGGTGTGGGATCTGGCGAAACCGAAGCCTTCATGTCGATGGTCAGTGTCGCCTTCTTCGATCTTGACTGGGTGCCACCTGCCAATGCCAAAGATGGGTCCATCAAGGTGCTCGTCAAAGCCACCTCGCAGGGTATGACCAGTCACCAACTTGAAACCTCAAGGGTGGAGTTCTGGACCTACGAACGAGTCGTGAGAGACGGAGGATTCAAGGACGCCAAGGCGCGCGAAAGCTGGATGATGGGCTACTACCAGCACCCGGAACCAACCCGCCTCCTGCACCAATTCCGGGCGTCCAAGGATGACGAACACGCCTTCCAGCCCAACGCACGCCTGTTCTGCGCGGAGGTCCTGAAATCAGACCCCTCGGCCGCCAGGGATCTTCTGGCCCGTCTCAAAGCCGAGGAGCCGGTGGTTCGGATGATCGGCGTGGTCGCCTTCATGGACGCGGGCTACAGCCTTCCGGGCCTCCTTGAGGCGATGCCCGCTGAAGACAGGGAGATGTTCAAGGTGATTCCCGAAAAGGTGCCGCCACTCCCGGATCCATATGACCTGGCCCCCGACGTCCAGAATGTGATGAAGGTGCCAAGCGCCTTCGACATGCTCTGGAGTCTGTTTCTCGCGACAGGAGACCCGAAGCCCGTTCGAGCCATCGCCGGCGCCCTGGCGTGGCGCAAGGAGGGAAATGACTTCCTCGCGCTGAGGAAATCCGGGAAGAAGCCCCAGGGCCTCACCGTGGATCTCGTGAAGGGCGTGTCGTACATGGCGGCGGGCTGGTCGTTGGGATCGTTCTATCGAACGCACCCACTCGTGACGGATTACATCGAGGCGTGGAAGCAGGACTCGACGGTGCCCCAGGTGGTTCGAGAGGAGCTTGGGACCCTTCTGTCAAACGAGGCTTTCAAGCGAGACTAGGGTCCGATGGCCTTCGGAACGCCCCGCCTCAAGCTCAGCGCTCCGGATCCACGGCCCGGATGGACCGGACCAGCCTCAGCACCTCCGCATGGGTGGCCCGGGTGTCCTCGCCCTTCTTGAACATTTTCGAAACATGCAGTTCCAGCCACTTCCCCTGGTGGATCGTCTCGAAGTACCACTGCCCCTGGAAATGGTCCCGGTACTCCGCGAGGGGGATCTCGGCGGGGTAGCTGACGAGGACGCCTCTCGGCGCGTCCACGGATTCGGAGCTGACCTTGCCTCCGGGCAGAAGTTTGCCCAGCCCCTGGCTCTGCCCGATGCCGGCCTTCTCCAGGTCGGCGAGGGTCATGCCGCGCAGATCGTCCACCAGGATCGACAGGTTCAGGCCCGTGGCCGCCGAAGTGAAGAAGGCCACCTGATGGTAGGCCCCCCTGAAGTGTTTCTCCCCTTCCCTCAGGTGGAATCCCTCGAGGTCCATCTGGAACTCGATGCCCGCACCCTTCACCTTCCGCGCGGAGTCCGCCGGAGGGCCCGCCTGGAGGGCGGCAGTCTGCAGCGATGCCAGCGCCTCCTTCACCGCCCCGTCCTCCTTCGCGTCCGACATGATCGTGAAGCTCAGCATCAGGCGGCCCAGGCCGAGTTCTCCGTGGGTGAGCACCGGGAATTCCCCGGGCGTGGGCTTCCCAGGGTTGGCGCGGTAGCTCTTGTCGGTGGCGTCGTAGCGGAATCCCTTCCCCTGGGTGCCTTCGATGGCGCTCAGGGGAAAGGTCTGCTCGACCGTCTGCCCCTTGAAGGCCCCCTGCCCGGCGATGCAGAAGGCGCGGACGCTCTCGACGGAGGAGAAGGCCGGTTCGCCCTTGGGGCTCCAGAGCACCGTCACCTGCAGGCTGCCGCGGGGCGACCCGGCCCGCTCGAAGGTGAGGGTTGGAGGAAGATCCTTCGGCGTCAGCCGCTCGACTTCCTTCCATGCGTCCGGAAGGCGGAGGCTCAGGCGGCCCTGGTTCGGAACCGGAAGCTCGTGGGGATGGGAGGCCGGGGTGGCTGAAAGGACCACCGCCGCCTGGAGCGCGAACAGGCCGAGCATCGAGATCACGGGAACTCCCCTGGAATGCCGCCCATGGTCGCACGCGTCCCCGGCGAGGCGCATCACGGGCCGGTTTTCCCAGTCCACAATCCCAGTCCACAATCCCGGTGCAGAACCCGGGCGAAGTCCGGGCCACGCGGTGACGGGCCTCGGGTTATCCCATTGCAACCATTCCAGGGCAGGCGGGTGGTCCGCCTGGGCAGTGGCTCCGCCGGGGCCGCCCACCATGCGCCGGCGCACCCCGCCGTTGGTCTCAGCGAAGTAGCGCCGCACGCCGAGGGTGACCGCATCGGCCACCTTGCCCCGGAAGGCGGCATCCTTCAGCTTCTCTTCTTCCTTGGGATTGGAGATGAAGGCGACCTCCACCAGGACCGCCGGCATGGCCGCGCCGCGCAGCACGATGAAGGGGGCCTGTTTGACGCCGCGCTCCTTGATGCCGGCCAGTCGGTTGAGCTGGCCCTGGATGGCCACGGCCAAGCGCTCGGAATCCTGCAGGAAGGCCTTCTGTGCCAGGTCGTCGAGGATGCTGGCCACCACACTGTCGGGGCTGCCCGGGTCGGCGCCGGCGCCGGCGTTCTCCGCGGCCACCACCTCGTCGTCGTCCCCCTTGCCCAGACTCAGGAAGTAGACCTCCGAGCCCCGGGCGGCCTTGGCCCGGGCGGCATTCAGGTGCAGGCTGATGAACAGGTCGGCCCCTTTGGCGTTGGCGGCCCGGGCCCGGTCCCAAAGCGGAATGAAGGTGTCTTCCTCGCGGGTCAGGGCGGCCTCGAACCCGGCCCCTTCCAGCTTCTGGACGATGGCCTTGCCGATCTCAAGGGCGGCGGTCTTCTCCTTCAGGCCCTTGGGGCCCTTGGCGCCGCCGTCGTCGCCGCCGTGGCCCGGATCCACCATGACCTTCAGCCGCGGCGGGGTGGCCGGGGAGGCGGCGGGTTTGGGAGTCTGGCCCCAAGACAGTAGGCTGAAGGTGGTGAGCAGAAGGCTCGGGAGTCGGATCATGGCCCAGTCGGTGAAAGGTATGCGGGATCTCTTCGGTGCGGAGCTGCGTTGGTTCCAGCATATCGAGGAAACCGCCCGCCGTGTGTTCGGGCGCCACGGCTACGGCGAGATCCGCACCCCGATCCTCGAGGAACTGGAGGTCTTCAAGCGCAGCGTGGGCGAAAGCTCCGACATCGTGAACAAGGAGATGTACCAGTTCACGGACAAGGGCGGCCGCGAGGTGGTCATGCGCCCGGAGAACACCGCCGGCGTGGTGCGGGCCGCCATCCAGCACAAGCTGCTCACCTCCAACGATCCGGTGCTGTTCTATTACATCGGCCAGCAGTTCCGCTACGAGCGCATGCAGACGGGCCGGTATCGGCAGTTCTGGCAGATCGGCGCCGAGAGCTTCGGCGTGGCCAGCCCCGAGAGCGAGGCCGAGAGCCTGCTCATGCTCCACAGCTTCCTGACCGAGCTGGGCCTCAAGTCCCTGGTCTTTTCCATCAACAGCGTGGGCACGCCGGAATCCCGCCCCGCCTTCCACGCGGCCTTCCGGGCCTTCTTCGCCGAGCGGGCCGACCAGTTCTGCGAAGACTGCCACCGGCGCATCGAGACGAACCCCCTGCGGGTGCTGGACTGCAAGAACGAGCGTTGCCAGGCCGCCCTGGCGGGCCACCCCGTCATCACCGATCACCTGGACGAGGCTTCCGCCCAGCACCACGCCCGGCTCAAGGCCCTGCTCGCGGAGCTGGGCATTCCCTACGTGGAGGATCCGCGCCTGGTGCGCGGCCTGGACTACTACACCCGCACCGCCTTCGAGGTGCTCAGCTCGGACCTGGGCGCCCAGAGCGCGCTGCTGGGCGGCGGCCGCTACGACGGCCTGGTGAAGCAGCTGGGGGGCCCCGAAGTCCCCGCCTTCGGCTGGGCCATCGGCCTCGACCGCCTGGCCATGGTGCTGCAGCAGGTGCGCGGCGAGGCGCCCCACCAGGCCCCGGCCCTGCTCATCCCCCTGGGCGACCGGGCCGCCACCGAGGCCCTCAAGCTGGCCCGGATCCTCTGGGACGCCGGCGTCCCCCTGCAGCTCGAGACCCGGGGCGGCGCCCTCAAGAAGGCCATGGCCTTCGCCAACCGCGCCGGCATCCAGACCGTGCTGATCCTGGGCGACGGCGAGCTGGAGGCTGGCACCGTCACCGTGAAGCACATGGCCACGGGCGAGCAGGAAACCTGGGCCCTGGGCGAGGCGGCGGCCCGGCTGGCCCCGCCGACCGCCTAACGCGGAGGGGAGAATGAGAAAAGGCTCCTGGAGATCCAGGAGCCTTTTCCGTAGTGGCGGATTCCGCCGGGGACAGTGATGGTGCTAGGGCGTGACGACCGCGACGGTGTTCGACCAGGCGGAGAACCCGGTGAGGTTCTTCGACTTGATCCGGAAGTAGTAGGTGACGCCGCGGTAGAGGTTCGTCTGGGTGCTGGTGACGGCATTGGCGGCCACATTGATCGTGGTCAGGCCGACGGTGAAGGTGGGGTTGGTGGCCCGCTCGATGGTGAAGCCGGTTTCGGTGGTGGCGTTGTCCACCCAGTTGAGGGTTACGGTCGCCTTCCGGCCCGCCCGCACGGCGGAGGCCGTGAGGTTCGACGGGGCAGCAGGGGGGTATCCGGCATCGATCAGGTTCGAAACGGCGTAGGCCGAGGTGCCGCCTGAGTTCGTGGCAGCCACGCGGTACTGGTACCCGCTGCCGGCGGTGACGCTCTTGTCCACGTAGGCCACGCTGCCGGTATTGCTGCGGGCGGGGGCTTGAGCCAGGAAGACGAAGGGTCCGCCATCCACGGAGCGTTCGATGAGGAACGAGGTCTCGTTGATGGCACTGTCGATCCACGTCAGCCGGACCTGGGGGCCCGCCTGGAGGGTGGCCACGACGTCGCTGGGCGCGGCGGGAATCATCACGAGGGCGCCGCCGACGGGGGCCGACATGGAGGATCCGGCGGCATTCCAGGCCGCGACACGGTAGCTGTAGCGGCCCGTCGTGGTCGCGGTCGTGTCGGTGAACTGGGTCTGGTTGGCCAGGGTGGTCCCGATCAGCGCGTAGGCGCCGACCCGTCCGTTGTTGGCGATGTTCGCGCGTTCGATGCGGAAGCCCACTTCATTGGCCAGGTTGCCCCAGGTGGCGGTGCTGCTGTAGTCCACCGGGGTGCCGTCGGTCCAGGAAAGCGACCGGGAGCCGTTGGCGTTCGTTGTGAGGGTCACGGAGGGCGGGACCGGCAGCGAGCGCGCCACGCCGACCGCCATGGGCCGCATCATGTCCATTTCCTCGTGGCTGAGGATGTGGCAGTGCCACACATATTCCCAGCCAAAGTTGGTCATCTTGTTGGTGATCGCCGGCGTGATGGGGTTGCCCATCGCATCGGTGCTGTTGAATCCCTCCGCGGAGCCCAGGGGCATCATCGGGTTCAGGGGCCGGAGGCTGTCCGTCACGCCGAAGGGGATCTTCGGGATGATGGGCCGCATGGCCACGATGGTGTCTTCCAGGGGGCTGATGCGGATGGTGTCCTTCCAGCCGATCTCGTTCAGATCGGCCTTGCGGACGATGCCATCCCAGCCCACGCGGTTGATCAGCTGGACGTCGAAGAGGTGGAAGTGGATCGGGTGGGTGTCCACGCCGTTGTGGGTGATCTTCCAGATCTGCGAACCATCCGTGGTGGAGCTGATGGGCGTGACGTTCACGCCAGGCGGCAGGGTGATGCCGCTGAACACCTCGCTCGCGGGATTGACGTAGGGGTAGAGGATCAGGTTCTGCTGGGTGCCGGCCTGGGCGTTCGGGGTTTCCACGCCAAGGTTCCCGCTCATGCGGCCGTATTCCTTCTCGAAGGCCTCGCCCATCTCGTCCTGGATGGCCTTCCGCTGCAGGGGCATGCGGAGGGCGGTGCCGGACAGGGTGTCGAAGTCGAGGTATTCATCGTAGATCTGCACCACGCCGGCCCTGGGGCCCGCGTTCTTGAAGGCGGTGCCGTAGGCGGAGTTGTAGGCGCCCTGACCCACGATGATGGGGTGCTGGGAGGATTCGAACACGCCGGAGCCATCGGGCTGGTGCGCGAAGGCGGCGTTCAGCTTGGCCAGGTCGAAGGCCGCGCCGGGCGTGCTGCCCACCTTGATCTGCATGATGGTGCGGGTGTTCGGGCCGTAGCCGGGGAGGGTCGAAGGCGCCCCGCCGGTGTCGGTGAGGTCCGCGTTCCCGGTGTAGTAGTCGTAGCGGGGATCCCGGGCCGGGAAGGCCGCGGGGGCATCGTTGTAGAGGATCAGGGTCTTGCCCGCGTAGGCGGAGAGATCCACGATGACGTCTGCCCGCTCGGCGGGGCCCAGCAGGAGCGAGTGCTTGTCCACGTTGCCTGCGTTGAACACGGTGGGATCCGTCACCCAGGTGATGGGCTGGGGCGGGATGACCACCGGCGCGGGGAGGAAACCGCCCTCGGTGCCGATCTGGATCCAGGAGGGTCCAGCCGGGCTGAGCGCCAGGTCGGGCGTGGGGAAGACGCCCGCGGGATCCGTGAGGGCCGCGGCCACTTCGGCGGCGTTGAGCGCGACTTCCGTGCCCGTGGCGTCCGCCTCGTAGAAGTGCAGGTTGAAGAAGCGGTCGTTGGCGGCGTTCAGAATCCGCAGCCGATAGGGCTTCGCCTCCAGGTTCACCGTGGGGTAGACCGTGCCGTTGACCAGGGGGGTGTCATTGAAGGCCTCCATGCCCATCGAGATGAAGGGGGTGCCGGGCATGAGGGGCGGTTCCACCCAGCCGAGGTCGGGATCGGCCATGGGGTCGTAGTAGGGGTTCGCGACGGGCGGATAGAGCACGTCGTTCGTGGGCGGCCAGAACCAGGGCCCGTACGCCCAGCGGCCGTACTGGTTGACGCCGGAGACGTCGCCGGGATTCTGGGCGGGCACGTAGACGTGCGGCACCCAGAGGTTGCCGTAGCCGCCCCAGAGATCCATGTTCCAGAGGGGATCCTGCACGGCGAGCTGCTCTACGCTGGGCACGAAGGTCTTGTCCTGGATGACCAGGGGGATCTGGTCGGCCGGGATCACGCCGTTGGCGATGAGCTTCTGCTCGGCCGGGTCGGTGATGGTGTAGGCCGCGGCCTCGCCCGCGTAGACGTTCAGGCGCGTGATGCCCCAGGCGTGGTCGTGGTAGAACATCAACCGGGCGCTCTGCTGGTTGGTGTAGAAGAAGGTCATGGCGCCGGGGCCCGGGTCGGGCATGTCGGGCACGTTGACCACGCTGACGCCCTTGGGGTACGAGGTCGTCTCGCCGGCCGGCGTGATCCACTGGTGCGGCGTGCCGTCGCTGATCCAGGGCGAGATGCCGCCGTGCAGGTGCAGGGTGGCGCGGTTTTCCGCGAAGACGCCCATGGGCTTCGGGATCATCCCCGCCATGGGGTGCAGGGGATCAGGCTCGGCCATCCCGGCCATGTCGGGGCCCATGCCCGCGCCCATGACGGTGGTGTCCACGGGGAGGAACAGGTTGCCCGCGACACCCGTGGGGAGCAGGTTGCGGAAGGTGATGCGGACGGGCTTGTCCTTGGTGGCAGAGATGAGGGGCCCGAGGTAGTGGGGCCGGTCCACGCCGATGGCCTGCGTGCCGTTGGGCAGCAGGATGGGGGTGCCGTCGGTGTTGACGAGCGGCGTGGCGCCGGGCGTCGTGGGCGTGGCCAGCTGCACGTAGCCGCGCAGCAGGGTGGCGGGCAGGTCCGAGTGCATCTGCTCCCGGTACTGCACCACGGCAATCTCGTAGTAGTCAGTCCCGGGGTAGGTGGTGGTGTCGGGCACTGCCACGGGGATGTACTGGCCGAGGTTGTTGGCACCGGCGGCGCCGAGGCCGGGAAGGGTATCCACGAACTTCCGGATGCCGGGCGTCACGTAGCCGGAGCCGGGCGTATTCACGGTCAGGGCGGTCACGGCCCCGGTGAGGGGGTCGATGGTCGCCGTCGCCGTGGCGCCCGAGGCGGTGGGCACGGGGCTGGTGATCTCCACCGTCGGGGCGGTGGTGTAGCCGGTGCCACCGTCCATCACGTGGATGTGAAGGATGGCGCCGGTGGCCAGGTCCACATGGGCATGGCCCATGGCGCCAGTCCCGTCGCCCGTGATGACCACGTTGGCCGCGGAAAGGCGCAGGGGGCTGTTGGCGTAGTTGCCCACGCTGAAGTAGTGCGGGGCGCTGGACGGGTCGGCCATGCCCGGCATGCCGGCCATGCCCTTCGCACCGCCAGTTCCTGCCAGGGTGATGGAGGTGGTGTTCTCCTTGGCGGCGAGGCCCTCAAGGGTGGCCGATCCGGCCTTGGCACCCTTCAGGCCCGCAGTGCGGGCGCCTTGGAGCTTGGGCGCGGGCCTGCCGGCCGGGGCCTTGGCCCGCTTGGCCGCGGCTTGCCGCTGGGCATGCGTGCCCCGCTTGTTCTGCCCCAGGTGGTCCAGCGCGACTTGCGCCACGGCCGGGAGCGTGTTGAGCAACATGGATGCGAGCATCAAGGATGCGCGCGTCGCAGTTGCAAGGGCGTGGTGGTTCATGGCTCTCTCCTTTCGGTCAGGTGTGTTCCGAGGACGTTCGGGTTTTCGATAACCACCTCCATGACGTGTTTTTTTTCAATGCTTTCGGCAGGCCTGTGGCGAGGCCTCCGGGATGGCGGGAGACACCCATGTCGCGCCTCCCTCAGGCGTGCCTGGCAGGGAGCCGTGTCGCGGCGTCTTTGGAAAAGTTGGACAACCGAAAACTAACCTGGGGGCTCGAGCAGCGCAGTGGGGTGATGTCCGTATTTGCAGGTAGGGAAACCCCTACCTTCTTGTCGCGCAGTCCCCCATTGGCACGTATGTTCAAGTCAAACATGGAAGTTAGCATTCCGCGGCGATGCAAACCTGGCTGGTGGGGCTCACCGCAGACAGGGAACAGGCCCCGCAAGCGGGGCCGGTTCCCTGGATTCAGCGCTCGCCCTGCGGCCGCTAGGGCTTCCGCGCCGGCATGATCTTGAGCCGCTGGCCTCCGGTCGTGGTGAGGACGGTGCCTGCACCGGCCTTCTCCTGCTCCGGCGTGGGTTTCCCCACGGCGAAGGTGAAGACCCCCATCCGGACCTGGCCGCGGAAGCTGCCGGAGATGTCCACGGCGAGGTGTGACCGGCCGGGCCCTGGCGAGAGCAGAACCTCCAGCTCCAGGGTCTCCCCCTTCTCGAACCGGGTCTTGCCGATGGGCGGCACGCTGGACACCGCCAGGCCATCCAGCCCGCGGAAGCCGAGGGTGGCGTCCGCCACCGCCTGCTCGAAACGCAGGCTCACCGTGGCCTTGCCCTCTCCGAAGCGCGCGGTGACGGTGACGGGGACCTTCCCTTTGTGGATGGCCTGGGCGGAGGCGGGTGCTTTCCGGCCGACTGGCGCGGCCGCGAGGGCCAGGCCGCAGCAGCTGAGGGTGAGAACGGTGATGGATCGAAACATGGGATCTCCAGGAAGCAAGGGCAATTTCAAGGCGTGGTGACCTGGACCTGCACGGAATAGGAGCCCGCGGCGGCGCCGTATCCGGTGACCACCACGACGTAGGGCTTCGCCGCCTGGGCGGTGAAGGCGACCGTCTCGTTGCCGGAGGTGGTGAGGCCGGAAGCCACCACCGTCCCCGCCTGGTAGACGGTCACGTCGACGTCCTGCGCGCAGGTGGTCCGCACCGTGATGGTCGCGCCGTTGCCGGTGACCACGAAGTACTGGTTCTGTCCCCATTTGTTGGGGTCGAGGCCGCCGTCGAAGGCCACCGACCCGGAATAGGGAAGGGATCCCACCGTCGTGTACATGGCCCTCAGGCTGGCGTCACCGTCTCCCCAGGCCGTGGTGATGGGCCCGATCTGGTAGTGGGCCAGCAGCGTGTCCAGCGCCGATACGTTGACGCCGGCCTGGGCCTTCAGCCCCGCCACGAAGGAGCCGAGGGTGGTGAGAGCATCCGTGGTCTTCTCGGGGCCCACGAGCACGTCGTAGATGAGGCCGAGACCCGTCTGGAGGCCGTCGAACCCTTCGTTCGAGCCGCCGTCAAAGATGTCGTAGAGCACGCGCATCACGGTGCTTTCCGAGAAGACGCCCGGCTGCGGGTCGTCCGTGGGCGCCGGAGCGCTCTCCGCGTCGAAGCCGAAGGCGCGGAGCACGCCGGAGCTCCAGAGGGTGTCGGTGTAGACGGATTCAGGCAGCAGCATGGCGGCCAGACCGTTGCCGTAGCCTTCGCCGAAGGCCAGGCGGGGATCCAGCACATCGCCCGCGCCGTGGGGGCCGCCGGGGCTATCCGAACGGGAGAGGTTGCGCTCGAAGTAGTGGGCCCACTCGTGGACGATCACGTGGCTGTCGAACTCGTCGGTGTCGGCGCCCTCCTTCCCCAGGATGTAGATCTGGTTCTCCGCCGGCGAGAAGTGGCTGGTGCCGATCTGGCCCAGGGTCTTGTTGCCGGACTGGGGCACGTTGTTGGGGCTCCAGTTCACCTTGAGTTCGGGGAAGACGACTGCCGGCCGCGCCGCGATGAAGGCGCGGCTGGCGGTGTACATCGAATCCAGGATGGCGAAGGGCGCGGCCAGCCGGGCGGCGGGGTCGTAGGCGCTGCCGGTCCAGCCATGGGTGGCATGCAGGTTCAGGGTTGCCGTCCCGGGCGCGAGGGCCGCGCCGATGCCCCAGGGCGCGCCGCCGTCCGTGTTGTCCTGCACGATGATGGACGGGCTGGCCGAGGTGGCCAGCGCCACCACCTGGAGCGTCCCGGCCCCGGTGGGCGTATAGGCGAGGGTGTAGTGGCCGGCCTGGTCCGTGGTGGCGTTCGCCAGGACGGTGGTGCCTTCCACCATCAGCACGACCGCGCCGCGCACGGGCTTCTGGACCGACGAGGCGAAGATCAGGCCCCCGCTGTGAGTGACCACATCGTAGGTGGCGGGCACGAAATCGTAGGTCACCGTGCCGGACACGGACTGGCTGCCGCCGCCCCCGCCCGTCACGGTGACGGTGGCCTGGGCGGTGGCGGGATGCGTGCCCGCCGCGTTGGTGACGGTGAGGGTGTAGGTGGTGGTGGCGTTGAGGGGCCCCACGGCGAGGTCCACGCCGCTGCTGATGGCCAGGTTCCCCGGCATGACGCGGCCCGTGCCGCCCGAGAACACGGCCTTCAGGGTGGCGCTGCCGCCGGCCGCGACAGTGGAGGGCGTGGCCGTGAACGATGTGATTGCGGGAGCTGGCACCACCGTGACCGTCGTGCTTGCGGTGGCGGGCGTCGTGCCGGCGGCGCCAGTGACGGTCAGGGTGTAGGTGGCTGTGGCGTTCACCGCCCCGAGGTTCAGGGCCACGCCGCTGGTCACCGGCAGGTTGCCTGGCGTGACCAGGCCGGTGCCCCGCTCGAACACCGCCGTGAGGGCGGCGCTGTCACCGGCCGTGACCGTGGCCGCCGAGGGGGCGAAGCTGGTGATGTGCGGATCCTGGCTGGGCTGGGGCGCCGGACTGCTGGAGCCGCCTCCGCCACACCCCGCCAGGAGGCCCAGCGCCAGGAGCAGGCCCAGGATCAGGGCCAGGAACGGGAGCCCCGGCATGGCCCGAAGACTTCGGAAGGAATTCAGTCGCCGCATCCACATGGAGACTCCTGGGTCGGGTGACGTCCAGGACGATGCGACCGCGGAGCAGCCGCGGCTGCGGTCGTCCGGGAAGAAGGTAGGTCCTCCGGAGCGCGGGCACCACCAGGCATCGCCCGGGAGGGCGGCGGCGCAGGGGAACAGGTCATCGGTGCGGCGGCTCATGGGTTCTCCCGGCTGATGAGGATCTCGCCATCTTCCAGCGTTGTACCTGGATCCACCGGGGCCGCTTTCGAGAAAACGCCTGGGCCACCCCCGGGGCCGGCACCCGCGGAAGTGTTTCGTGGCTAAAACCTGACCAATCAAGTAGACTAAGGACTTCGTGATCGCAGGCGACCCCCGGTCTCCGCCTCTTTTCAATCCGAATACCCCCACTTTTCGCCCTGACCGGGCCCCCGGATTCCATCCGCGGGCGGGCCCTTCCAGGAGCGACCATGTCCTTCGAATCCCTCGGGCTGATGCCCGAGCTTCTGCGCGCCGTCCGCGAGCAGGGCTACGAACACCCCACCCCCATCCAGGCCCAGGCGATTCCCCTGGTGCTGGAGGGCCGCGACCTCATGGGCCGCGCCCAGACGGGCACCGGCAAGACCGCCGGCTTCACGCTGCCCCTGCTGCAGCGCCTGGCGCCCCAGGCCAGCACCTCGGCCTCGCCGGCGCGCCACCCCATCCGCGCCCTCATCCTCACGCCCACCCGTGAGCTGGCCATGCAGGTGGAGGAGAGCGTCCGCACCTACGGGAAGTACATCCCCCTGCGCTCCACCACCATCTTCGGCGGTGTGAACATCAACCCCCAGACCAAGGCGCTGCGCGCCGGCGCCGAGATCCTGGTGGCCACGCCCGGCCGCCTGCTGGACCACCACCAGCAGGGCAACCTGAACTTCAGCCAGCTGGAAGTCCTGGTGCTCGATGAGGCGGACCGCATGCTCGACATGGGCTTCATCCGCGACATCCAGAAGATCCTGGCCCTGCTGCCCGCGAAACGGCAGACCCTGCTCTTCTCGGCCACCTTCACGGACGAGATCAAGCAGCTGGCCTCCAAGTTCCTGAAGACCCCGGCCACCGTGCAGATCACGCCCCAGAACACCGCCGCTGAGCTGGTCCGCCAGGTGGTCCACCCCGTGGACCGGGAGCGCAAGCGCGCCCTGCTGGCCCACCTGATCACCTCCCGGAAGCTGGAGCAGGTGCTGGTCTTCACCCGCACCAAGCACGGCGCCAACCGCCTCTCCGAGCAGCTCGACAAGGATGGCATCAGCTCCATGGCCATCCACGGCAACAAGAGCCAGCCCCAGCGCATCAAGGCCCTCGAGGACTTCAAGAAGGGCGCGGTCCGCGTCCTGGTCGCCACGGACATCGCCGCGCGGGGCCTGGACATCGACATGCTGCCGCACGTGGTGAACTACGAGCTGCCCCAGGTGCCCGAGGACTACATCCACCGCATCGGCCGCACCGGCCGCGCC
>JAFJUR010000067.1 GCA_017859995.1 Holophagaceae bacterium
CATCGCCAAGGCCATGGAGAAGGCGCCGGAACGGCGCTATGCCACCGCCGAGGCCCTGGCCGACGATCTCGACCGCGTGCTGCGCGGGGAGCCCATTCTGGCGAGCCCCGTGGGGTGGATGGAACGTGGAAGCCGGTGGGCTCGGCGGAATCCCCTTCCTGCGCGCGCCCTGGGCGCAGGCCTCCTCGCGGTGCTTGGCGCCATCGGGTTCGTCGCGTGGAGCAGCCGCCGTTCAACCCTCGCTTCCCATGAGGCGGCGCAGGTGGGCGCGGAAGCCAAGGCGCTGGAGCTGCGCCTGCGGCTGGCGCACCTGGCTCCAGCCCACGACCTGCGGCCCGTCATGGCCAAGATCGATGCCAGCCTGCTGCTCATGGACCAGCAGGACCAGGGCCCGGCGTCGGGGGCCGTCGCCTATGCCCGGGGCCGGGTCCGGCTGCTTCTCGAGCGCCTGCCGGAGGCCCGCCGGGACCTTGAGGCGGCGCAGCGCCGGGGGTTCAAGGGCCGGGAGCTGGATGAGGCCCTGGGGTTGGTCTACGGCAAGCTCTACCAGCGCGATCTGCCGGCGGTGGAAGTCATCCAGGAGCCGGCCACCCGGGAGCGACGCCTGGCCGAGCTGCAGCGCGAATTCAAGGGACCGGCGCTGGCGCACCTGGAGGCGGCCGGGATGGATCCGGTCCTCAAGGCCCACATCGCCCTGCTCCACGGCCGCTACGAAGAGGCCCGGAACTGGGCCATGACCGCTCGACGGATGGATGCGGAACGGACGGATGGCACCCTGCTGGCGGCCCAGATCTGGGAGCGGGAGGGGAATGACGCCTTCAACCGGAAAGATCCCGACCGGGCCCTGCTGTGCGCCCGGGAAGGCACCCGGGTGGCCAAGAACCTGATGGAAGACGTGCGCAGCGATCCCGCGGTGCCCTTCATCATCGGGCGGCTGAAGGATCTGGAAGCCGTCGTCCTGGCCCAGCAGGGCGGGGACATCCGGCCATTGGCGGAGGAGGGGCTCTCCTACATCGACAAGGCCCTGGCGCTGAACCAGGACCTGGCCCCCCTCTGGCTGGCCAGGGTATCGCTGCTCGGCACCCTCGGCGTGGTGGACAACATGCAGGCCGACAGCGCCGGCATCCGCCATGCCGAGGAGATGGTGGAAGGCAGCAGGCGCGCCACCACGCTGGCGCCCGACTGGGGCGAGACCCACATGCGCCTGGCTTGGTCCCACCAGAACCTGGGCAACAACCTGAACCAGCAGGGCCTGGATAGCGGCTCCAACTACCAGGATGGCTACCGGGCGGCGATGGAGGCCTTCCGCCTTCAGCCCTGGAACCCGGACGCGCTGCTGATGGCCTTGACCAACATCAAGGGCGAGGTCAGCGCCAAAATGGATGACGGGCTGAATCCCAAGGAGGATATGGCCAAGCTCCTGGAACTCGCCAAGCAGTGGGAGGGCTTTCCGGGCGTGAGCCGGCTGCGGGCGCTGGGGATTTCGGCGGAGATTCCGATCCACCACGGACGCAGCGTCTGGATGGCGGGCGGGGACCCCGACCCGGTATTTGGCCGGGCCATGGCCGAATACCAGGAACTCATGAAGGCCGAGCCGGGGCAGGTGGGTCACCTCGCCAACCTTTGCTATGCGGCCTTTGAGCGCCTCAAGGCCCGGGGTTTCTCCGGGCGTCCTGGGGAGGACCTGATCCGGGAAGCCCTGCCCGGCCTTGAGGCGGCCATTCCCCACTATCCGGCCGTGCCCCTGCTGAAAGTCTGCAAGGCGCAGCTCCTGACGGCGCGGCTGCAGGCCCGGACCCCTGGGACGATGCTGGATCCTTCCCAGGTGGAGGCGGCCGGCAGGGCGGTCAGCGCCATGGAGGCCGCGCTCAAGCATCCCGCGGTGGGGGAAATTCGCGGCTGGTTCCGGCTGGCCCAGGCCGAAGCGGGATCCCGGGGCTTCGCCAAGCAGGCTCTGGCGGACTTCACCGAAGCCGCCCGCGGCATGCCGGTGATCCGGTCGCCCAAGATGGGCATGGTCCGCGCCTAT
The DNA here is from genome assembly GCA_017859995.1 of Holophagaceae bacterium. Taxonomy (GTDB): domain Bacteria; phylum Acidobacteriota; class Holophagae; order Holophagales; family Holophagaceae; genus Geothrix. Next base: position 2,030 of record JAFJUR010000067.1, read on the forward strand.
CGCGCCCTGGGGACGGCGGTGGACCTGGACCGCGGGCTGAAGCTGAATGAAGACCTGCTGAAAACCTCCGCCGCGGCCGACCCAGAGCCCATGCTCCTGCAGGCCGTGCTCCTCAGGGATCTCGGCCGGGCGGAGGAGGCGGAACGCTGGCGCCAGAAGGCCCTCGCCGCCCAGCCCCTCCTGGCGGGCCACCCCCTGATGCGTGCGGCCGCGGGCACTTCTGGCCGCTGACCTTTTGTTCAAGCCTTACCCTGTCTCCGACTGGGGAAGCGTGGCTACGTAGGTGGCTTCACGGCATCGCAACAATGGGAGAGGTCGAATTCACTTGAATTTCGTTGAGGCCGGGGAGCTAATTGAAAAACCTACTCAGGAGTTCGCCATGGATGCTGGTTTGCTGGTATCGCTCTGTCTTGGTCTGGCTCTTTCAGTCCAGATGGCCATGCAGCGCGAAAACACAATGTTCTAGGTCTGTTTTATTGTGATGTTTGGCCACGCGGGTGGCGGTGCCCCCGTTCAAGGGCGACCCTTGTGGGCGCGGTGCGCATAAACACCAAGAAAGAGCCACCCAGGGTCGAGTGGGATCTGTAATAAAAGCCCTGGTGGAGCGAAGCGGAATGGTTCTGATCCTGTCAGCCTGAGATTTCTCAGGCCAACTGGGAGGTATTCAAGCGGGCGATGTGGATGACTCGCTCGCTTGGCCTTGGGCTTCGGATGGCAACTACCGCGGAGGTGGATCAACTCCTCTCGCGCCGGTGGCCCAGGTCGTTTCCTGAAACCGTGTCTGGGAGGCGCGACGGGCGGGGCCGAGCCTGGGGATGGCCGCGGTCCATGCCGGGTCGCGCCCCCACCGCGGAGTTCCCATGCTCAAGCCCCTCGCCCTCGCCACCCTCCTGCTCGCGGTTCCCGGGCAGGCCCAGGTCCCGAACACCCACCTCGGCGTGCCCGCCTCGGAGCTGGTCACCATCGACCTCAGCGTGCGCCACGACCTCAACACCGGGGCGGAGACCCTGGACCAGGGCATCTACCAGAACGGCGCCTGGTCCTTCCAGGCCGGCGCGAAACCCTTCCGTGTGCCCAAGGGCCGCACCCTCGTCGTCACGGACGCCCAGGCCTGGGTCCTCCACGAACCCGGCACGGGCACGCCGGCCTCCCTGGAGCTGATCCTGGAGAACGGTTCCTCCGGCTACTCCGGCAGCATGGCCCTCTTCACCTTCGCGGACATTCCCGCCAACGCCATGGGCGTGAAGCGCCAGACCTGGACCAGCGGCTTCATGGTGCCCCAGGGCATGACCGTGAAGATCTGGGCCCAGCAGTTCTACCCGCAGAGCCTGATGTCCATGGCCCGGGTCGTCCTGCACGGCTACTACCTCTGAGCCGGGCCATGCGCTCCCGGATCCTGCTCGGACTGGCCCGGTCTTCCGTGGTGCCCCTCGTGGCGGCCCTCGTGGTTGCCTGCGGGGGCGGCGGAGGTGCCGGCAACGCGAAGACGGTGACCTCCCCCTCGCCCTCCGCCCCGAGCTGGCAGGCACCCGTGGACCTGGCGGCCACCGGCTACGCCGGCGGCGCGACGCTGGCGGGGGACGGCAAGGGCGGGGCGGTGGCCGCGTGGATTCGCAGCGGCACCGATGGCGGCGGCGCCCCGTACTGGGAGCAGGTGGCCGCCCGGCTGCGCGCCGACGGCACCTGGGAGACCGCCCAGGCACTGGAAACCAGCTACGCCTCCGACGGCCTGAAGGACCCGGTCCTGGCCCTGGACGACCGCGGCAAGGGGCTGATCGCCTGGCTGAGTCCCGTGCCGCGGGCCACCACCACCGCCCTGCGCACCGTGCCCGTGGATTTGGCGGCGGCGACGCCGTTCGGCGCCCGCTCCACCGCCCTCGCGCTGGAGCTCAAGACGCCTTCCGACCTCCGCCTGGCCGTGGGCTCGGATGGCAGCGCCCTGGCCGCCTGGATGGGCCTGCGGACCGATAGCGCCGTGACCGACTACCCCACCGTGCAGGCCAGCCGCCTCGGTCCCGGGGCCGCCTGGGGGGCGCCGACCTCGTACCACCTGAACATGTTCTCCCACCAGGGCATCGACTCGGTGGGCTCCGACGGCAAGGGCGGCTTCCTGCTCGAATTCGCCACGGGCGACGATGCCTGGCGGGAGAACGAGGCGGTGGCCTTCGCGTCCGGCACGGGCCTGACCGCCGCCGTTCCCGGGTGGCAGCCCCTCTCCCAGCAGGCGCTGCCCGCCGCCCATCAGACGGCCTGGGAGCTGGATCTCCAGGGCAACCTGGAGGCCTGGCTGCTCTACCCCACCGCCGGCGACGGCGACCCCCAGCGCCAGGCCTGGCCCCGCACCCGCAGCGCCGCGGGGGCCTGGACCATCGGCGACAAGGTCGGCCTGCCCCTGCCGGCCCAGCGCATCGCGTTGTTCCGCGGCGTGGGCGGCGGCTGGGTGGCGGGCCTGGGCAGCGGCGGATTGTGGGTGGCCCCGCTCACCGGCCTGACCGTGGGCGCGCCGAGGACGATCCTGCCCGCAGGCACCACGACCGAGGTGATGGTGGGCGCCCGCGATGCCACGGGTCGACCCGCGCTGCTGTGGATCCAGCGGGGCGCCGGCGGCACCTCCGAAGGCATCGGGTGGTCCCGCTGGGACGGCACCGGATGGACCGCCCCGGCGATCCTGCCCGGCACGGCCGGGAAGGGCATCCAGCGCCTCCTCGCCACAGCCGGGCCCGCGGGCCTGCTGGCCGCCTGGGTGGAAGTGGGCGACCGCACGCTGCTGCTCCGCACCGCGCTCTGGAAGTGACGGCCGGAGGGGTGGCCCAGGCCCTTTCGCGAAAGCGTGCCTGGGGGTCCTTCCGGCTTGCCCTCACCTTGAACCCACGCCCCGAGGTCCGCCATGCGCTGTCGATTGGATCACCTTTTCCTCCTGCCCGGCATCTTGTCGGGCCTGCTCCTGCTGTCGGGCTCGACCGCCTGCGGCGGGGGCGGCGGCGGCAGCCAACCCGCGCCCCCGGCGGCGGCAGATTTCAGCCTGCAGGTGACGCCGGCGAACCTCCAGATCCCCGCGGGGGGCAGCGGCTACGTCACGCTCACCCTGTCGCGCCTGAACGGGTTCACCGCTGCGGTCACCATCACCGGCGTGGGCTTTCCGGCCGGCGTCGTGGTCGGCGGCACCGTGCCCGTCGGCGCGACCACCCTGCAGCTGCCCGTGACGGTGGCCTCCGGCGTGATGCCCACGGCCTACGCGGGGCTGAGCCTCCGGGCCCAGGGCGGGGGCCTCAGCCATGACGCGGCCTTCGGCCTCACGGTGGCCCAGCCCCTGCCGCCCGGGCAGCTCCGCGATGACCTGGTGCAGGCCGCGGGCGGACGCCAGACCGGAGGCGTCTTCGAGAACCAGGCCATCGTCCGCGAGGGGCTTCCCGCCCAGGTGGTGAAGGACGCCAACGACAGCACCCGCCTGCGCCATGGGTTCTATCCCAGCGGCATTCCCACGGATTGACGAGCCGACGACCCGACCTTTTCCGGAGCCCCCATGCGACCTTCCTGGACCCCCCTTCTGCTCGCTGGCCTGATGGCGCCGTCGGCCCTCGTGGCCCAGGTTTTCCCAGGCCAAGCGCTTCCGGCCCAGCCTGCGGCGCCGCAGCCGGTGCTGGCCTACCAGGGGCGCCTGCTGGAAGCGGCCCTTCCGGTGACGGGCACGCGGACCTTCGGGTTCACCCTCCTCGACGCGGCGGGCGCCGAGCTCTGGGCCTCGGGCAGCCAGTCCATCTCTGTGACCAGCGGCCTCTACAGCGCGGCCCTGGGCGCGGCGCCCATGCCGGCCATTCCGGCCGCGGTGCTGGGGCAGCCGGGCCTCAAGCTGCATGTCACCGTGGGCGGCGTCGCCCTCGCGCCGGACACGGACCTCGTCCCGGCCCTGCAGGCCCGCAGCGCCTTCGAGGTGAGCGGCGCCTTTGCCGGGGATGTGGGCGGCACGCAGAACGCCATGACGCTCCTGCAGCTGCAGGGCATCCCCCTCGACCTCACCACCGCCGCGCCCGTCGCGGGCCAGGGCCTCCTCTACAACGGCGCCAAGTGGGTGCCGGGCTCGGTGACCGGCGCGCAGGGACCGGCTGGACCCGCGGGGCCCGTCGGTCCTGCCGGGCCGCAGGGCCTCGCCGGGCCCGTCGGTGCGACGGGCGCGCCGGGGGCCACCGGGGCTGCCGGACCGGCCGGCGCCACCGGCCCCCAGGGTCCCGCGGGGCCCACGCTCAATCTGAAGAAGGTCGCGCTGCTGAAGTGGTACCAAGCCTCGAAGATCGGCACCCAGGTGGCCGGGCCCATCGCCCCGTACTACCTGTGCTTCGACGGGGCGAACCTCTGGGTGACCAGCAACAGCAGCACCAAGGCCGTCACCAAGATTGACGCCGCCTCGGGCCTCCAGGTGGGCACCTATCCCGTGGGCGGCGGGCCCGCGGGCCTCGCCTACGACGGCGGCAGCATCTGGGTGGCGAACCAGGCCGACAACACGGTGTCCAGGCTGAAGGCGAGCGACGGCAGCCTCCTGGGCACCTACCCCGTGGGCACCTCGCCCAATGCGGTGTGCTTCGACGGCGCCGCCATCTGGGTGGCCAACGGCGCCTCCAACAACCTCACCAAGCTGAACGCGGCCACCGGCGCGATGCTCGGCACCTTCAGCGTGGGGTCGATGCCGTCGGCCATGTGCTTCGACGGAAGCCACCTCTGGGTGGCCAACTACCTGCAGTCCAACGTCAGCAAGGTGGATCCCGCCACGGGGACGGTCGTGGGCACCTACACCACGGGCGCCTATCCCTACGGCCTCTGCTTCGACGGCACCCATGTCTGGAGCGCGGACCGCTACGGGAACAGCGTGACCAAGCTCGACGCCGCCACCGGCGCAGTGGTGGGCACGTACGGCGCCGGCACCAACCCCGCGGGGATCTGCTTCGACGGCCGCTGCATCTGGGTGACCAACCTCACCAGCAATGACGTGACCCAGCTCGACGCCGCCACGGGCGCCGCCCTCGGCACCCATCCCGCTGGCTCGCAGCCGTGGGGCATCTGCTTCGACGGCGCCAACGTCTGGACGGCGAACCGCCTGGCGAACACCCTCTCGAAATTCTGAAGTCCGCCCCGAATTCCCGGAATCCATCCGCACCGCTGGAGGTCCCATGCGCCCCCGCCTGATCCCGTCCCTGGCCCTCGCCCTGGTCTCCCTCCCGGCCCTCCCCGCCCTCGTTGCTCAGCCCGTGCCGCCCATTCCGGTACTGGCCTACCAGGGGCGGCTCATGGAGTCGGGCCTGCCCGTAACGGGCAACCGCACCTTCGTGTTCTCGATCCTGGATGGCGGCGGCGCGGAACTCTGGACCTCCGGGAACCAGACGGTGCCGGTGAACTCGGGCCTCTACGCCGTGCTGCTCGGCGCGGCGCCGATGCCTACCATTCCCACCACGCTTCTGGCCCAGCCCAACCTCAAGCTGCATGTCGTGGTGTCGGGCACGGCCCTGGCCCCGGACACGGACCTGGTGCCCGCGCTCCAGGCGCGGTCGGCCTTCGAGGTCACCGGCGCCTTCGCCGGCGACCTGGGCGGCACCCAGAACGCCACCACCCTGCTGCAGCTCCAGGGCGTGCCCCTCGACCTGACGACCGCGCCGCCGGCCTCGGGCCAGGGCCTCGTCTACAACGGCACGAAGTGGGTGCCGGGCACCGTGGCCGGCACGCCCGGTCCCGCGGGACCCCAGGGCCCGGCCGGGCCGGAAGGCCCCCTGGGGCCCATCGGCCCGACTGGCCTCACGGGACCCGCGGGGCCCCAGGGTCCCACGGGCCCTTCCGGGGCGAGCCCGTTCACCCTCAGCGGCGCGCACGTGGTGCTGCCCTCCGGCCGGCTGGGCATCGGCATCGACCCGCCCCTGAGCGCCCTCGACGTCTCCGGGAACATCAACCTCACGGGGTCGCTCCTCATGGGAAGCACCTCGCCCATGCTGCACAAGTACCAGGCGCCGGGCACCGAGGGCGGCAACACCTTCGTGGGCCTGGCCTCCGGGAACCTCTCCCTGCCGGCCCAGACGGTCAACACGCAGTGGGCCTCCTACAACACCGGCCTGGGATTCACCTCGCTCATGGCCCTCAGCACCGGTTCCTGGAACACGGCGGTGGGCGCGGCGAGCCTCCGGGCGGTGACCACGGGCCGCTTCAACACGGCCGTGGGCACCTCCAGCCTGTGGGCCAACACCACGGCGGGCGCCAACACGGCCGTGGGCGCCAAGGCGCTCCAGGCCCAGTCCTTCGACAACGCCGGCGCCAGCTGGGATGCCTGGAACACCGCCGTGGGCTACGAGGCCCTGGCGGCGAACCAACCCACCACCACCCTCACGGGAGACCGCAACACGGCCGTGGGCGCGGTCGCGCTGCGGTTCAACACCACGGGTCGCGCCAACACGGCGGTGGGCGTGGACAGCCTGCAGCAGAACACCACGGGCGAGAGCAATGTCGCCGTGGGTTTCGAAGCCCTCCTGGGCGGCACCACCGGCTATTCCAACCTGGCCCTCGGCACCCAGTCGCTGCGCGCGAACGGGTCGTCCTACGGCAACACCGGCGCCGGGGCGGAGACGCTCCTGGTGTTCAACGACGGCGCGATGAACACGGCGGCCGGCTGGCACGCGCTGGGATCGCTCAACAACGGATACCGGAACCTGGCACTGGGCGCCTACGCCGGCAACCTCCTCACCACCGGCAGCGACAACCTCTACCTGGCCCACACCGGGTCCGCCGCCGAGAGCGCCACCACGCGCATCGGCAAAGACCAGACCCGGGCCTTCATTGCAGGCGTGTTCGCCCGGACCACGGGCAGCGGCACCACGCTCCCCGTGATGGTGGACATGAACGGCCAGCTGGGGACGACTTCCTCCTCGCGGCGCACGAAGGAGGACATCCAGGACATGGGCGCCGGCACGGAGCGGGTCTTCTCCCTTCGCCCCGTCACCTTCCGCTACAAGGCCCACCCGGACGGCGGCACCCACTTCGGCCTCATCGCCGAAGAGGTCGAGGCGGTCATGCCCGAATTGGTGGTGCGCGGCGAGGACGGGCAGATCCTCACCGTGGCCTACCACGAGCTGGCCCCCATCCTGCTCAACGAGCTGCAGAAGCAGCGGCGGGACGTCCAGGCGCTGCGGGCCGAGCTGGAGGAACTCCGGGCGGCCCTGACGCGCCTGGGGCAGCGCCCCTGATGGCCTGGGGCAGCGCCCCTGATGCGCCTTCCAGGTGGCCCAGCCTCTATCCGGAAAGCGTGCCTGGGCGCCATGCCGGCGGGACCGCAGCCTGGGAATCATCCACGAGGTGTGCCGTGCCCCTTCCTTCATCCCAGCGCTCCGCCCCCTCCACCGCGCGGCTGGCGGCCCTGATGATCGTCGCCCTCGTCGCCGCGTGCGGAGGTGGCGCCGGCGGGGGTTCCTCCCCGGCGGCGACGCCCGCCGTGGTCCCGGAGGTCTTCCTCACGGATCACACCACCGGCGCCCGGCGCCTGCTGGGCGCCACCGAGGACGGCTCGGGAAGCCTGGTGCTGGTGCCGGACGCCGCGCGCCTGCTCTCCGGCGGCGGCCTCACCCTGAAGACCGACCTGGGGCTGGTCTACACGCTGAAGGGCGCCTCCAGCTACATCCGCGAGATCCGCCTCGTCAGCCTGGACGGCAGGACGGACCGGCTGCTCCGCGCCGTGGATGACAGCCTCTACCAGACCCGCCTCATCGGTGTGCGCGGGGCGCACCTGGCGATCGAGGTCCTGGACAGCCATTACACAGGCGCCATCGAGGCGCTGCCCCTCGCGGGCGGCGACCCCGTGCGCCTCTGCGCCTCGGGCCAGGCCATCCAGCTCGGGGCCACCTCCCTTGTCTACCTGGACAACACCCCCGGTGCCCCGAGCCCGTACCGCGTGGGTCAGCTGGCGACGGGTGCCTCTCAGGCCTTCGCCCTCCGGGGCGTCCTCACGGCCCTGCCCGGCGGGGGCTTCCTGATGGGCAGCTATGCGACCTCGCTGTACGATCCGCTGGTCCTGCTGACGGATGATTTCGCGCCGGTGCGGACGTTCGCGCCGGTGGGCACCCTGGCCTGGCCCCATCCGACGGCGCAGACATGGGAGGCCACGGTGCCGGTGGCCGGAGACCGCCTCTTTGGCCTGGTGCCCGAGGGCGAGGGACGGCGGCTCATGGCCTATGCCCGGGGCGGCGCGGCGGCGGTCCGCCTTGATGGATCCATCCTCGCGGGCAGCGATTTCCGGGTCATCGGCGTGAGCGGCACGCGGCTCATCTACCGGGCGCAGGTGCCCGACGCCGCCCCCGGCTACAGCCTGGCGGCCTACCGGATCGTGCCCGCCACCGGGGGAACGCCGCTGGACCTGGCGCCCTTGGCCAACCGAGACGACGAGCGGGTGATCGGCCTCACCTCGACCTGCCTGGTGGTGGCCTCGGGCAAGGCCCAGGACCTGTCGCGGGTGCGGTTCCTGCCCCTGGACGGCTCGGCTCCCACCGATGTGGACGCCTGGGCGCCGGGCGGAACCTCCGAGACCCAGGCCTGGATCGTGGGCGACCGGCTGGCCCACGTGGCCTTCGACGGCACCACGTACCGCCTCGTGTCCGTGGACGCCCTGGGCCTCGGCTCCAGGACGCACCTGGAGGGGGCCGCCATGATCTTCGGCCAGAACCCCAACGGCACCGGGATCCGCGCGGGGCGGATGTGCTTCTCCCGCGGCGCGGAGCTCCACCTGCTGGATCCCGCGGGCCCGGCCGCGACCCTGCTCCGCGGCGGCGCCACTCCGACCTACTTCGCCGGCTGGAGCCGCACCCGCGTGCTCTTCAGCTTCCAGGAAGGCGCCACCTATCCCCTCTGGAGTGCCCGCATGGATGGCACGGATCTCCGCCGCATCAGCCCCGACGCGTCCCTCGTCGATGTCCCCTGACCCTTTTTCCCCAGGAGCTTTCATGACCCTCCCCCGTTCCACCACCCTCCGCCTCCTCGCCCCCGGCGCCCTGGCCTTCCTCCTGGCCTGCGGCGGCGGTGGCGGCGCCAGCACCCCGGCCAAACCCGCGGTCACCGGCCCGGCCCTCACCATCCCCCCGAAGGCGCAGGCGGGCTACGTCGGCGACCAGGTCACCTTCCGGGTGGCGGCGGACGGCACGGGCAACGCCTACCAGTGGTTCCGCAACGGCGTGGCCATCAGCGGCGCCACCAGCGACTCCTACGTGCTGGGGGTGCAGGCCGCGGACGACCAGGCCCGCTACAGCGTGCGGGTGACCGGCACCGCGGGGGGCACCACCACCAGCGCCGAGGTCCTCCTGGACGTGCTGTACGCCGATCCCGCCGTGGCGGCGGGGCACGACCACGCCCTCGCCATCACCACCAAGGGGAAGGTCTACGCCTGGGGCGTGGGCGGTAATGGGCAGCTCGGGCTGGGCGACTACCAGGCCCGCAACGTGCCCACGGCCGTGACCCTGCCGGGCCCGGCGGTGAAGGTGGCGGCGGGCTGGGGCCACTCCCTGGCGCTGCTGGCCGACGGCCGGGTCTTCGCCTGGGGCAACAACGCCTCGGGCCAGCTGGGCGACGGCACCACCACCATGCGGAACACGCCGGCGGCGGTGCCCGGCCTCACGGGCGTGATCTACATCACCTGCGGCTACAACCACAACCTGGCGGTGAAATCCGATCAATCCATGTGGGTGTGGGGCTACAACTCCCACGGCCAGCTGGGCCTGGGCGACAAGGCCAACCGGCTGGCCCCGACCCAGAGCCCCATCTCCGCCCAGGCCCTGGCGGACGCCACCCTGGGCGAGCTGCACACCCTGCTGGTGGGCCTGAGCGGCGACCTCTACGGTGCCGGGGACAACGGCTACGGTCAGCTGGGCTTCCCCTACTCCCCCACCACCGAGTACCTGACCTTCACCCAGATCCTCGGCAGCGGCGTGAAGGGCGCGCGGGCCTTCTCCCTGCAATCCGTGGTCCTCGGCACGGACGGCCTCCCCTACGGCACCGGCGAGAACGTCTACGGGCAGCTGGGCGATGGCAGCTTCACCACCCGCTACGGCTTCGTGCCCATGGGCACCGCCGGCCTCACGGCGGGCAGCACGCTGGATGCGGTCATCCCCGGCCAGTACCACACCCACCTGCTGAACGCGGCGGGCGATGTGGCGAGCACCGGCTACAACTGGTACGGCCAGCTGGGCTTCGGCACGGCGACCACCGCCTCCACCGCCACGCCCCAGGCGCTGACCGGGCTCAAGGCCCTGGGGCTCAGCGCGGGCTCCATGTCCACCTACGCGGTGTTGCCCGATCTCACCGTGAAGGCCTGGGGCTACAACAACAACGGCCGCCTGGGCGACGGCACCGCCACCGACCGCCCGGCGCCCACGACGGTGCCCAACCTCTTCCTGGGCCCCATCCCCACGGGCGTCACGCCACCGGCACCGGCGGTCCCTGAGGGCGCGCAGGCGAGGGGGGTGTTCCGGTTCTGAGCCTCGGTTACTGAAGCAGCGCCTTCACCTGCTGGAGGCGCTGCTCTTTTTCCTCGGCCTGGCCGCGGAGCTTGGCCACGGCGGCCTCGGGGGCCTTGGTGACGAAGCTGTCGTCGGCGAGGCGCGCGCGCAGCGGCTCCAGTTCCTTTTCGAGCTTGGCCAGTTCCTTTTCGAGCTTGGCCTTCTCGGCGGCCGGATCCTTGAGGCCCGCCAGTTCCAGGGCCAGCGTGCCGCCGCCCACCACGGCCACGGCCCGGGTCGGCGCGGCCAGGTCGCCCTTGGCGAAGGCGACCGATTCCAGCCGGGCGATGGATTTCAGGGCCTCGGCGAAGGGCTCCAGTTCCATCAGCGAACAGAACGCCGGCACGCGCTTGGCGGGATCCACGCCCTGCTCGGCCTTGAGGCGCAGGAAGGCCGAAAGCACTTCCTGGAAACGGGGGATGAGGGTGGCGTCGCCGCCCTGGGTCCGCAGCAGGGGCTCGTCCGCGGGCCAGGACCGCTGGGCCAGCAAGGTGGGTTCACCTTCGGGCAGGCGGCCGTCCATCATGGCCTCGTGGATCTCCTCGGTGAGGAAGGGCACGAAGGGATGCAGGGCGCGGAGCAGGATGTCGAGGAAGTGCAGGATGGCGGCCTTCTGGGCCTTCGTCCCGCTCTGCAGCTGCACCTTGGCCAGCTCGATGTAGGTGGCGCAGAAGTCATCCCAGACCAGGTGGTAGAGCAGGTCCGAGGCCTCGTGGAAGCGGAACTCCTCGAGGGCCCTGGTAACCGCCGTCAGGCTGTCGCGCATGCGGCCGATCATCCAGAACTCGGCTTCACCGAATTCTGGTGCCGTCGCCAGCGTGATGGATTCATCCAGGTTCATTTGGACAAATCGTGAGGCGTTCCACAGCTTGTTGCAGAAATTCCGGGAGGCCTCCAGCCGCGCGGTGCTCATGGCGATGTCGGTGCCCGGCGCGGCCATGATGGCCAGGGAGAAGCGCAGGGCGTCGGTGCCGTACTCTTCCATCACTTCCAGGGGATCGATGACATTGCCCTTGGTCTTGCTCATCTTCTGGCCGCTGGCGTCGCGCACCAGGCTGTTGAAGTAGACCTTGTGGAAGGGCACGTCGCCCATCCAGGTG